>JAGDVW010000003.1:12919-20499 GCA_023255835.1 Candidatus Acetothermia bacterium | reverse complement strand
AGGCGGGCATCCCGGCCCGCTGGATCCTTTGGGCCCTTTATTTCCTCTTGGGCGCCGGTGTGGCCGGTTCCATGCGCCTTGTGGGCGGCCTTTTGGTGTACGTCATGCTCTTCCTCCCCGCCTCTTCGGCGGCCCAGCTGGTTTTGGACTTGCGCCGTCAATTCCTCCTCGCCCCCATTTTCGGGGTAGTCTCCACGCTGGGCGGGGTAGGGCTCTCCTTCTGGGCCGACCTTCCCGTGGGAACCGCGGTGGCTTTGGCTTCCTGCGGGGTATTCCTTTTTTGTTGGGCCCTAAGCCCGCGCCGGCGCATCCCGAACCTCGCGGAACAATTCCCAGGACCGGCTAAAGGGCCAAACTGAGGAGGCGGGCGAAAAGGCCCAGAACCAAAGCCAGGCCTGTTGTGCCCAGGACCACAAGGAGGGTCCTTCGCCACCCCATCTCCCGGAGGAGCGCGCCCACCGTGGCCAAGCACGGCATATAAAAGATCGTGAACACGGTGAACACCAACATCTGCCCAGGGGAGAGGAGGGCGCCGAAGTTCTCCGTCCCCAGGGCCTGGGCGAGGAGGAGCAAGGCCAGCTCCTTTCGGAGGATCCCGAAGACGAGGGGCACCCCGGCTTGGGCCGGAAGGCCCAAGGGCCAGGTGAAAACCCGCGCCGCGGTGTCGAGGTACGGTTGCCAGCCCAACGCTTCGGCCAAGGCGAGGACGAAGCTCGAGCCGATGAGGATTGGCCAGGCCACCTTCACGAACTCGCGCAGCCTGAGCCAGGTCTTCCCGAGGATGGTGCGCAAAGTGGGCCAGCGATAGGGCGGGATCTCCATGATCAGCCCAGGCCCGGTGGCGGGGAAGATCCGGGCCAAAAGGGCAGCGGCGATGGCCACCGCCAAAATGTTCACCAGGTAGAGGGCCAAGGCGGTCCAAGGGCCGAGAAAGCGGCCAACGAGGCCGAAAATCACCACCGTGCGAGCTGCGCAAGGGATCATCACCGCCAACGCCGCGGTGATCAGGCGATCCCTCTCATCCTCCAGAATTCTCGTGGCTAGGACCGCCGGGACCGAACATCCATAGCCCAAAACGAAGGGGATGATGCTCTTCCCGTGGAGCCCCAAACGGTGCATGAGGCCATCGAGGAGGAAACCGATGCGGGGGAGGTACCCCACATCCTCGAGGAGGGCCAAAAGGAGATAGAAGGGGAGGAGGTAGGGGAGGGCGATGCCGATCCCGGCAAAAAGGCCGTCCAGGGCGCCGGCCAAGGCCTGGGCCAAGACCCCGTTCCCCAGCATCTCCCGGATCCTCTCCCCCAGCGCCTCCAATTGCGGCATGAGGAGACCTTCCAAAAGCCCGCCCATCTTGAAGGTGAGGAAAAAGAGGAGGAACAAGGCCAGGAGCAGGAAGGGGTAAGCGAGGATTGGGTGCATGAGGATGTCGTCCAAGTGTTCGCGGAGCCCCGGTTTCGTGCGCTCTAAGCGGGCCACCTCCCGAAAGATCCGGGCGGCCAAGGCCGCGCGCTCATCGGCCAGGATCACCGCGGGATCCCCTTCCTTTCCGCAACCAAGGCGTTCCCGAAGATTTGGAGGAATGTCTTTCTCTTCGCTCAAAAAAGTGAGGACCGCGTGGCGCGGAGGGAGGCCAGAATATTTTGGCTCCCCTTGGATCAGGGGGAGCGCTTCCTTTATGGCTTCCTCGACCCTGGGGGAATAAGGTGGGGGTTGAGGTACGCGGGCCTGGGGCAGGGCGGTGAGGAGTTCCCCAAGGCCCATGCCCCGGGAGGCCACGGTGGAGACCACCGGCACCCCCAAAATTTGGCTGAGCTTCTCTTTGTCGATTTTCAGGCCTTTGTGTTCGGCCTCGTCGGCCATGTTCAGGACCACCACCATCGGTATCCCCAGCTCTGCGAGCTCCAACGTGAGGGAAAGGGAACGGAGGAGGACAGAGGCATCGATCACGTTCACGATGAGGTCCACTTTCTCCTGGAGGAGGAAATCGCGGGCCACGCGTTCCGCGGGATCCCCCGCTTGCAAGGAGTATATGCCGGGGAGGTCCACCACCTCCGCCGGTTTTCCCCTGAGGGAGGCGCGTCCCCGGAGGATTTCCACGGTGGTGCCGGGGAAGTTGGAGGCCACGGCTTTGAGGCCTACCAAGGCATTGAAGAGCGTGGATTTTCCGGAATTCGGTTGCCCCACGAGGGCGATGCGCATTTTCCCCTTCAGTTTTTCTCGGGGATGACCAGGATTCGGCGGGCCACGCCCCTTCCCAGGGCCACGCGGGTCCCGTTGACTTCAAGGAGGATTGGCCCTCGGCCTGGACCGTACCCCAAAACCTGCACCACCGCCCCGGGCCGGAGTCCCAGGGCGGAAAGCCGCAATTGCACCCCTCTCCCCGGCCCCAGCACCGCATAAATTGAGCCCCGTTGGCCCGGGGAAAGTTCGGAAAGGGGGAGCGCGGAGAAGTTGATATTCATTTTCAAAAAATCAGTTTATTCCCTCCCTGCCAGTTTGTCAAGCGATAACCTGATCCATTCGCCACCTGAACGGGGGACATCCGCGCCCTTCCCCAGGGCCCAGAACTTCTATCCTCCCCATGATGGACGATCTGGGCCCTTTATTGGTCGTCCTCCTTATCGCGGCCATGGCTTTTGTGGCCATCCTTTCCCTGGGGCCCACCCCGGGGGTTGTCGTGGTGGTGGACGCCGGCCACGGCGGCCCCGATCCGGGAGCTGTGGTGGCCGGAATCCAAGAAAAGGACCTCAACCTCGCTTTGGCCCTGCTCGTCCAAGAAAAAGCCAAAACCGCAGGCCTCCGCGTCGTTCTCACCAGAAACACCGATACCTACGTGGATTTGGTGGAGCGGGTGCGCATGGCCGAGGCCTTGGGCGCGGTCCTCTACGTCTCCATCCACGCCAATTACCACCGCGACCAAAGGGTCTGCGGGGTGGAGACCTGGGTGGACACCAACGCCAGCGCGGAAAGCGCGCGTTTAGCGGAGGCCTTGCAACGAGCGTTGGTTGTGGCCACGGGCGCCCAGGACCGCGGCCTCCGCCGCCAAACCCTGTATCTTCGGCATACCCGGCTTCCCGCGGCCTTGGTGGAGGTGGGCTACCTTTCCTGCCCTGGGGAGCGGGAAAAACTTTTGGATCCGGATTACCAAGGGCGCATCGCTGAGGGAATCGTGCGGGGGATCCTTGCATATCTTGGGAAATAGGTTTCCGCCCAAAAATCCCTTGAGAACTAAGCTTTTGTTCTCTGACCCGACTCCAGCCAGGCCCAGATGAAGGGCCAAATTTCCCCATCCAGGACGGCTTGGACGTTGCCGACCTCGGCCTCCGTGCGGTGGTCCTTCACCAGCTGATAGGGTTGAAGGACGTAGGAGCGGATTTGGTGGCCCCACTCGATCTCCGCCAGTTTGCCCCGCAGCTCCTCGATCTTCCTCACCCGCTCCTGCTCCATGAGGGCGCGAAGCCTGGCCCGCAGGATCCGGAGGGCCGTCATCTTGTTCTGGTACTGGGAGCGCTCGTTTTGGCAGGTGACGACGATCCCTGTGGGGATGTGGGTTATGCGCACGGCGGTTTCGTTTTTCTGCATGTGTTGGCCGCCGGGGCCGGAGGAGCGGAAGGTCTCGATGAGGAGATCCCCCTCGTCTATTTCCACGTCGCTTTCCGGGACGATGGGGGTGACCGTGACTGCGGCGAAGGAGGTGTGGCGGCGGTGGGCGGCATCAAAAGGGGAGATGCGGACAAGGCGGTGCACTCCGGTCTCGCCCTTCAAAATCCCATAAGCGTAGCGGCCGCGCACCTCCAAAGTGGCGGACTTTATCCCCGCCTCCTCCCCCGGGGTCTCGTCCACCACCCGGGCCTCAAAGCCGGCCTTCTCACAGAACTTCGTGTACATGCGCAAAAGCATCTCGGCCCAGTCCATGGCGTCGGTCCCGCCTGCCCCGGCGTTGATGGCCAGGAAGCAATCGTTGGGATCATAGGGACCGGTGAGGAGGAATTCCAAGCGGGCGCGCTCAAATTCCCCTTCCAGTTGGGATAACCTTTGGGCCACCTCTTCGCGGACGGCCTCGTCCTCCTCCTCGCGCGCCAGCTCCCAAAGCACCTCGATGTCCTCGAGTTCTTTCACCAACGCCTCGTAGCGCGCCAGGCGCCTGCGCGCCTCCTCGAGCTCCTTCACCTTGGTCTGGGCGGCGTTGCGATCGGCCCAGAAATCCGGCCGGCTCATCTCCTCCTCCAACGCCCGCACCTTCTCCCTGAGCCCATCCACGTCTATGCCCCGGCCCAGGCGGGCGAACCGCTCCCGGAGGTCTCGAATCCTCTCCTCCATACCAAACCAACTTAGCCAGATCTTGGGCCTTCCGCAACCTTATAATCCCCCACCGTGCCGGGCACGTTATATCTTTGCGCTACCCCGATCGGGAACCTTGAGGACGTGACTTTGCGGGTTCTGCGGGTCCTAAAAGAGGTGGACGTGATCGTGGCCGAGGACAGCCGCCGCACCCGCGGGCTTTTGGCCCACTACGGGATCCAAACCCCTTTGGCGCCGAGCCTCTACCAAGGGGTGGAGGAGGAGCGCACGGAGGCGGTGTTGGCCCTCTTGCGGGCGGGAAAAGATGTGGCCCTCGTCTCCGACGCTGGGACCCCGCTCATCTCCGACCCGGGGTACCCCCTTGTGAAGGCCTGTATTGCGGAAGGGATCCCGGTGGTCCCGGTGCCCGGGCCTTCAGCGGTGCTCGCGGCCCTGGTGGCCTCGGGCCTTCCCCCTCAACCTTTCTTATTCGCCGGTTACCCCCCGCGCGCGCCAGCCGTCCGCCGCAGGTGGCTTTCGGAGCTCCTTTCCAAATCTTATACCCTCGTCCTCTTTGAAAGCCCAAAGCGGCTTTTGACAACCCTCTCCCTCCTTGCGGAACTGGCTCCCGAAAGGCCGGTGGTGGTGGCGCGGGAGCTCACCAAGGTCCACGAGGAATTCGTGCGCGGCCCGGCCCGCGAAGTCCATAAGGCTTTTGCCCAGCGCGAAAAAATATTGGGCGAAATCGTAGTCCTTGTGGGCCCCGCCCAGGAAGAGGAAAAGGTCTGGCGGGGTAAGGAAGCTGTTTTGGCTCTCTACAAGGCTTTCCTTGGTGAGGGCCTCCCTCCCAAGGAAGCACGGAAGAGGGCGGCCAAAGAGCTCGGCCTTCCCAGCCGGGAGGTCTATCGCCTCCTTTTGAAAGCCCGTAAGTTTGAGGAAAAGGGGGGATCTTGAGCTTCCTGATCCGCGAATTTTCGGGAACCCCTGAGGATTTCGCCGCCGTGGTGGAGATCGATAACCGTTGCGACCCTGAGCATCGTTACTCCGTGGACGAATTCCGCTATGACTACGAAAATTTCGATACCAAAAGGTACACATTGCGCTATTACCTCGGAGAAAAAGACGGGAAGATCGTGGCCTATGCCTGTTATTACCACATGCCTCATCGCTTCCATCCCCAGCGTTTTTGGGTTTGGATCGCGGTTTTGCCGGAGTTCCGCGGGCGGGGGATCGGTTCCGCGCTTTACGCCCGAATCCTTGCGGATTTAAAAGGGTTTTCCGCGGAGTTCCTCCATACCTCGGTCCGGGAGACCTGGGCTGAGTCCCGGCGCTTTTTGCAAAAGCGGGGCTTTGAGGAAGTCATGCGCACTTGGGAATCCCATTTGGACCTCACCTCCTTCGATCCCAAGCCGTTTGAAAAATACCTGATCCGGGCGGCGGAGAAGGGGATCGCGCTCACCACTTTGGCCGAGGAAAGGGAACAGGATCCTCAGTGGCTCTCCAAATTGCACGAGCTTCACAATGTCCTCATGGCGGACGTGCCTTCGTCCTCTCCTTTCACCCCTCTTCCTTTGGAGGAATTCCGGCGCCGGCTTATCGAGCATCCTGATCTTCTTTTAGACGGGTATTTCCTAGCCAAAAAGGGTGGGGAGTATGTGGGCGAAAGTTTTGTGTTTCAGCTCCCCGCGGAGCCTGGCCACCTTTCCCAGGGATTCACAGGCGTGCGCCGGGAATATCGGGGAAAAGGGATCGCCATGGCCTTGAAGCTCAAGGTCATCGCCTACGCCAAGGCCCACGGCTATAACCTCATCAAAACCTGGAACGCTTCCACAAACACTCCCATGCTTGTCATCAACGAAAAACTTGGGTTTGTGAAAAAGCCCGCCTGGATCGAGTACGTGCTTTCGCTGCCTTGATCGCGAGGGCCTAAAGGAACTCCGCCAAAAGGGCCTGGAGGTCGGCCGAAGTCGGGAACTCGGCAAGCCCCGGGATGAGGCGTTGCAGGACGGGGTGGCGTTCTTCAAAGGTCGGTTTCTTGGCCTTATACAAGATGCCCGTGGGGATGCGATCGTCGTTGGCCGCGGCCAGGCGCATGGCCCCTTCCCAGTCGGAGGGATCGTGGCCCACCTCCTCCACGGGGTAAACCCTGGCCTTGTACCAAGCGAAAGTTTGCACGCGGTTCCAGGAAGGACAGGGATGGAGCACGTTCAACAGGGCAAAGCCGCGGTATTCGATGGCGGAAGCGATGAGCTCAGCGGTCCTCTCCACTTCGCCGGCGAAAGCTTGGGCCACAAAACCGGCGCCCACGGCCAAAGCGAGGGCTAAGGGGTTTAGGGGGGTGGAAAGGACGCCGAACGGTTGGGCCCGGGTGGTGTAGCCCAATGGCGCGGTGGGCGAGGCTTGTCCCTTGGTAAGGCCATAAACGCGGTTATCGTGGGCGATCACAGCGATGTCCAAATTGCGGCGAACGTTGTGAATGAGATGATTTCCGCCCTCCCCGTACAGGTCACCGTCGCCGGATTCGGCGATGACCACGAGGTTTGGTCTGGCCATTTTGAGGCCGGCGGCAGCGGCCACGGTGCGGCCATGTAGTCCGTCAAATCCGTTCACCCGCAGATAGTGTACGATTTTTGCGGCCTGCCCGATGCCGGTGACGAGGACCACTTGATGGGGCAGAAGCCCCAACTTGGCCAAGGCTTCGCGGATCTGGAAGTTCCCGCAGCCCGGGCACCAGGCGATCTCGACTTCAGCGAGAAAATCCTCAGGCTTCATGGGCAAGGGCGGAGAGGAGCCCCTCCGGGGTGAAGGGACGGCCATCGTAGCGGGCGATGTGCTGGGCGGGCTTGAGCCCGGTTTCCTGGGCCAGGAGCTTCCCCAGCTGCCCCCAGGTATTGCCCTCGACGGTGATGATTTTGTGAGCGCCCGCCAAAATATCTCGGGCTTTCTCCCACTGTTGGGGCCAAATGTCTTGAAAAGGACGTTCAGGGCGTCCACGGCCTCCTTGAGGGCACCGAAGGTCGAACCCCAGCCCAAAACCGCCGTGCAATTACGCCCGCCTTTGTAAATCAGGGGCAACTCCGCCTCTTTTCGCAGCCCTTCCTCCTTGCGCAGGCGTTTTTCCACCAGGGCCTTGCGCAAAGCGAGATCCTCGGTGATGCGGCCGTAGGTGTCGTGCTCGTCGGAGTCCACCAGCACCAAATGGGGGGAAACGCCGGGCAAGGCCCGCGGGGATACTCCGCTTGGGGTGAGCGCAAACCTCTCGTAACTTGAAATTTGTGCCAATTCTTCCGGGGAAAGGG
>JAGDVW010000003.1:6897-12819 GCA_023255835.1 Candidatus Acetothermia bacterium | reverse complement strand
CCCGAAACGCTCGGCCCGCGGGGCCAAGAACTCCATGACCGGAGTCCCGGGGGTCATGGGGTAGGCGGCCAGAAAACGGCACCCGGCGGCGATGGTCCCCGCCCCCACCGCTTGGCCACCGCTGATGAGCATGCGCTCCCCCGTTTGGAACTGGGGCGGCGGAAGCTCCCATACCGGATTCGGCGCGAGCTCGTACCCCAAGGCCAAGGCCTGGAGGTTCGGCTTGGCTTTTTCTTCCCCAAACACCCCGGTTACGGCTTGCGCAAGGATGTCCTCTGATAGCCCCAAAAGCTTGGCGGCGGCGCCGAGGGAGGATTACGCCCATGGCGATGGGCACCCCGATCTTTTCCCGGGCGAGTTTCGCGGCCGGAAGGGATATGACGCGGGGACCGCTGGCCCCTACTGAGGACTCCACTATCGCCCATGCTTCCCCATTGCGCCTTGCCTGGTAAAAATCCCGCATCTCGGCGTTGAGGGCCACGAGGAGGTCGGCATTTAGGCGGGTAGCGAAGACCGGGAGATCACTAATGCGCAGGGTGAAGGCGTTCTCGCCCCCACGGATGCGGGAGCGGTAGGGAAGCCCCCCATGGAGGGTAAAGCCCCCGCCGGAAGCCCCCTCGGGCCAAAACCTCGCCGAGGCTTTGTACCCCTTGGCCCGCGGCCCCGGCGATCCGAATGCCCAGCTCCACCGGTTCTACTCGCAATAACGACTGAGGTACGCAGCGAGTCCCATCTGGCGGATTTCGTCTAGCTGCGCCTCCAGCCAATCGATGTGCTCCTCCTCGTCGTTGAGGATCTCCTCGAGGAGGACTTTGGTACCGTTGTCGCCCACTTCGGCGGCGAGTTTGATGGTCTCGTTGTAAGCGCGGTCCGCGGCATACTCCGCCTCTAGATCATTTTTGTGAATATTCTCCACGTCCTTCCCGATGTGAACGGGCGCGACCTTCGTGACCTGGGGTTCGCCCTCGAGGAAAATGATGCGGGCCACGAGTTTCTCCCAGTGCTCCATTTCCTTGATGGCCCGTTTCTCCACGATCTCCGCGAGCTTCTTATAGCCCCAGTTTTCCAAAAGTTCCGCATGCACCATGTATTGAAGCACGGCGGAAAGCTCCTCGGAGATCCGCTGATTCAAAGCCTCGATCACCTTAGGGTTCCCTTTCATCTCGCCCCCTTCAATTCCATCTTAGCCACCCCCGAAGGGGAGGGCAACCGAACTCAACCCGTCTCCTCCAAAGCCGCGGCCAACTCCTCCACCTTGAGTTTGCTCGGATCCAACGAAGAAAGGGCGGCCTTCATCCGGTTCATGGCCTCCTCATAGCTCATGGTCACGATCTTTTTGCGCTTTACAGGGTTCACTTTGGAGACGATCCCGTGCTTGAGGAAGGGTTGGGAGTGGCCCCGCTCGCGCAGGGCTTGCACCAGGGGTTCCACCAAGGCGTCCACTTCAAGGAGCAGACCAGCGCGGCGCTCCCGCTCCTCCAAAGCCAAGGGGAGCTCCAAATCCAGGAAGCGGTCGACCTTCCGGAGGATGGGGACGTAGGCCGAGCCGGAGAAGCGCTCGTCTTTCTCGTAGATGAGGCCCAAAGTGGCGAGGTGCGCCTCCTCGAATTGGAAAGCGTATTCCTTCTCTTTGCGGGTGGGATCAGCGGAAAGGAGGGCCCGGTACATTCGAATCACCTCCAGGGCTTTTTCCTTGAGGTTGTGGGCTTTCTCCGTGTTCAGGGCGAGGATCTCGAAGGCCACCTGAGGATCGGGCACGACCACGGCGGGGATGAATTCGCGGCCCAGGCGGCGCAGGGCCTCCCGCCGGTGATTCCCGTTGGGGGTCCAAAAGCCTCCGTTTGGAGCGGGCACGGCCACGATGGGGTCCAAGAAGCGCCCGAGCTTGGCAATCACCTCCTGTAGCCGCTCCACATGGGCTTCGGAGAGGTCCCGCTGGAACGGGGTGGGCTGGACTTTGGCCAGGGGAAGGAGGGCAAAAATCTGCCAGTGCCCTTTGAAGGGTTCTTGGTACACGGCCAAGACCTGGCCTCCTTCAGCCAGAACTTTTTTCCTCAGCTCTTGGATTTCCTGGGGAAGCTCTTCCAGCATGGCTCAAAATTATCTCGGATAGGCCCAGGCCGAGCAAGGATCAGGAGCGCGCCCGGAGGGCAAAGTAAAGGTTGAGGAGGAAGCCCACGATGGCCCCAGCCGCGGCGCCGAACGCGGAATCGTGGAAAGGGATGCCGAGGAGGGCGCCCACCCCTGCGCCGAGGAGAAGATCGCGGCCCAAGCGGAAAAGCCAAGGCTTGGGCCGCTTCCCCCTTACGCTTCTGCGCCGAAACACTTTTCCTTCTGGAGGAGGAGCTCCCAGCGCCGGTCCACCTCCGCCTGGATTTGGGCGATGAGCTCCTTTCCCCGCGGGTCCCGAAAGAGATGGCGGAACCGCCCCTGGGTCTTGAGCCACTCCTCGATGGGCACGCGCTCTTTCGGCTTGTAGTTGATCTTGTAGCGGCCCTCCATCACCTCGTAAAGGGGCCAGTAGCGCGTTTCCACCGCGAGCTTCGCCTGCTGGATGGCGCTATCCCGGGGCGTGCGCCAGCCCAAGGGACAGGTGGTGAGGACGTTGATGAATTTCGGGCCCTCATACTTCATGGCCCGTTCCACTTTGTTAGCAAGATCGATGAGGTGGGAAACAGCGGCCTGGGCCACGTAGGGGACCCCATGGGCGACGACGATCTCCGTGAGATCCTTTCTTTCCTGAGGTTTTCCGGGGATGGCCTCGCCGGCGGGGGCCGTGGTGGCGGAGGCGCATTTCGGGGTGGCGCTGGAGCGCTGGACTCCTGTGTTCATATAGGCTTCGTTGTTGAGGCAAACATAGAGGAAATCGTGGCCGCGCTCGAGGGCCCCGGAAAGGGCCTGAAGCCCGATGTCATAGGTTCCACCGTCCCCGGCGAAAACCACAAACCGTATCCTCCGATTCATGAGGCCCTTTTTCCGGAGGGCTTTGTAGGCGGCCTCCACCCCGGAGATCACCGCCGCCGCGTTTTCGAAGGCCACGTGGATCCAGGGCACGTTCCAGGCCGTGCCGGGGAAGCGGCTCGTGGCCACCTCCAGGCACCCGGTGGGGCTGGCCACCACCACCGGCTCCTCGATGGAGTTGAGGACCGTGCGCACCACCATGGGCTCGGCACAACCCGCGCAAAGGGTATGTCCGCTGGTGAACCGAACCCCTTTTTCCTCCCGTTCCGCCAAAACCTTGATGCTCGGCATATCTTTCTCCTTACTCGCGAAGGCCTATATACCGCAGGGCCCACTCGGTTTTCTTGATCTTGGGGAGTTCCTCGAAGACGTGCACGAGCTCGGGCACGGTGGTATCGCGGCCGCCGAGGCCATAAATGTAGTTGGCAAGGATCGGCCTCTTCTCCAGGGGATACAAGGCGCTGGCCACGTCCGCAAAAAGGGCGCCCATGGTGCCGAAGGAGAAAGCCCTGTCCAGCACGGCCACGGCTTTCACGTGGGCCAGGGCCTCGCCCACTTCTTTCGCCGGGAACGGCCGCCAAAGCCAAGGCTTGAGGAGCCCCACCTTCATCCCCCGCGCCCGGAGTTCGTCCACCGCCACCTTGGCCGTGCCCGCCGTGCTCCCCAAGACCACCAGGGCGTACTCGGCATCCTCTAACCTGTAGGCTTCGAAGAAGCCCAGATAACGCCTTCCCGAGATTTGGGAGAATTCCCGCTGCACCGAAAGGAAGACCCCAGGCGCCGCCTCCATCCCCGCCTGTTGGGCCCTCTTCAGCTCGAAGTAATAGTCGGGCATGGCGAACGGCCCCCAAGTCACAGGATGATCCACATCCAAAAGGGGAGAGTAGGGCTTGAACTCGCCCACGAATTTTTTGACCACCTCGTCTTCAAGGAGATCCACGGGCTGTACGGTGTGGGTGAGGGTGAAACCGTCGAGGTTCACGATCACCGGGAGCCGCACGCGCATGTCCTCGGCAATCCTTTGGGCCATGATGGTGTAGTCGTAGGCTTCTTGGGCGTTTTCCGCGAAGATTTGGACCGCTCCGGAATCCCTGGCCAAATAGGCATCGGAATGATCACAGTGGATGTTGATGGGGGCGGAGAGGGAGCGGTTGGCGAGGGCCATGACGATGGGGAGGCGTAACCCGGCGGCGATGTACAGCACCTCCACCATGAGGGCCAGGCCCTGGGAAGAGGTGGCGGTCATGACCCTCCCCCCGGCGGCTGCCGCCCCCACACAGGCGGAGAGGGCTGAATGTTCGCTCTCCACCGGAACTAGCTCGGTGCGCACCAATCCGTTGTGCACGTATTCCGCATAATATTCGGCGATCTCCGATTGGGGGGTGATGGGGTAAACCGCCACCACATCCGGCTCGATCTGCCGCATGGCCTCCGCTACCGCCTTGTGCCCGGTTATGGCCTTGCGCATTCCCCACCCCTTTCTGGAACCATCTCGATGGCGTCCTTGGGGCAGATGGCGGCGCAAACCCCGCAACCCTTGCAGTGCTCGTAGTCGAAGCCCACCACTTTGCCCCCTTTGATTAAGACGGAATCATCGGGGCAATGGAGCCAGCACTGCAGGCACTGAATGCATTTTTCCTCGTGCCAAATGGGGCGCTCCGCCCGCCAACCCCCGGTCTTTTGGAGCTCTTTGGCCGTTCCGCCCGTGACCACCCCGCCCAAAGGCAATTCCCGCCAGCCCTTAAGCCCGGCCAACGGCCACCTCCTTGGCTGCCTCGTAACCGGCGCGGAAAGCTTTTAAGTTCTTCTCCAGCACCTCCTCGGAGAGCCTCTCGCCCAAAGCCTCGCGGAGCTCGGCCTCGGCCAGGGCGTAATCCGTCCCCAAAACGGCCACCACCGCCCCGAGCATGGGCACATTGGGGAACCCTGTTCCCGCCTCCTTAGCAATCCGGTCGGCATCGATGGCGATGATCTTCCCAGGGAAATTCGTGCGGCTCCGGATCTCTTCCGCAGAACATCTGGTATTTACGATGAGAACGCCATCGGGCTTCAGCCCCTCGGTGGGGCTCTCGGAGTCCAAAAGGGTTTCGTCGATCACCACCACGATGTCCGGCTCATAAACCCCGGAGTGCACGAGGATTTCCTCATCGGAGATGCGGTTGTAGGCGCGCACAGGGGCGCCGGAGCGTTCTGGACCGTATTCGGGGAAAGCTTGGACGTGTTTTCCCTCGCGGATGTTGATCTGGGCGAGGATTTGGGAGACGGTCTTCGCTCCCTGGCCTCCGCGGCCATGCCATCGAATTTCCTTCATCCCCTCCTCCTTCCGAAAGCTTCGGCATTATAGAGGAGGAAGGGCTGGCCGCAAAGGTTTGGTCTACAAACGGTCCGGGCCGCACTTCTCCCTGAGCCCTTCGATGTCCTTGATGACGATCTGGTAGCGGCGCTTGTCCAAAAGGCCCTGGCGGGCCAGGCGGTTCAGGGCCATGGTGGTGTTCTCCCGGGCTGAGCCGATCATCTCCGCCAAATCCCGGTGGGTGAGACGGAATCCGATGAGGATCCCGTTTTTCGTCTTGACCCCGTACTCCGAGGAGAGGAGCAAAAGCTGGCGGGAGAGGCGGCTTTCGATGTCCCGAAAAGCGAGGTCCTGGACCAAGCCCTCCAGTTCCCGGATCCGCTGGCCCAAAACCTCCAAAAGTTGGAGGAGGAGTTCCGGTTGGTGGCGCACAAACCCGAGGAAATGGTCGCGATGGACTTGGATGATGACCCCCTCGTCCAGGGCCTCGGCGTGGTGATGGCGGTAGCGCTCGCCGATGAGGGAGAGCTCCCCGAACATCTCCCCTGGCCCCCGTGGTGGAAGGGATACCCGTTTCCCGGTGAGATCCACAAAGGAGAGCTTCACCGTCCCAGTTTCGATGAAGAATATGGAGGTGCTTTGATCCCCTTGGCGGTAGATGGTGTCGC
>JAGDVW010000003.1:0-6797 GCA_023255835.1 Candidatus Acetothermia bacterium | reverse complement strand
GTTTCGATGAAGAATATGGAGGTGCTTTGATCCCCTTGGCGGTAGATGGTGTCGCGGGGGGAGACCCGAAACCGCTCGCCCAGCTCCAGAAGGGGTTCGATTCCCGGGATGATCCAGCGTGCGCGGCTTTGCTCCATGGCATTGGGACTTTAGCGGGCGGGTGAGCTTGGTCGAAGGAACGGCGAGCGGGGAAAAGCACGGGCTTGGGGTGCGAAAAAAAGAAAAACGTCCCGTTTGGGGACAGCGGAGGTTCCTGGTGGATAGGGACGGACGGCGCCTGCCGAGGGGAAGGCTGGTTTTTGCCCTTGACGGCAAGGGCTTTTTTTCTCCCTAGAAAGGAGGTGATCCAGCCGCACGTTCCCGTACGGCTACCTTGTTACGACTTCGCCCCCCTCATGAAGGACACCCTCGGCGCCCTCTACGGACGACTTCAGGTGCCCCCCACTCGGTTGGCGTGACGGGCGGTGTGTACAAGCCCCAAGTACGTATTCACCGCGGTGTGGCTGACCCGCGATTACTAGCGATTCCCTCTTCATGCAGGCGGGTTGCAGCCTGCAATCCGAACCATGCCCGGCTTTGATGGGATTTGCTCCGGGTCGCCCCTTCGCGTCCCATTGTACCGGGCACTGTAGCATGTGTGTAGCCCCGGGCATAAGGGCCATGAGGACTTGACGTCATCCCCTCCTTCCTCCGAGTATTCCTCGGCAGTCCCGCCAGAGTCCCCGGCGCCCCGCAGGGCCCGTTGGCAACTGGCGGCAGGGGTTGCGCTCGTTCCGGGACTTAACCCAACACCCCACGGCACGAGCTGACGACAGCCATGCAGCACCTGTGCAGGCTCCCCGGCGCCTTTCGGCCCGGGGTCCCTCCCCTTTCGGGTCGGTACCACCTGCATGTCAAGCCCGGGTAAGGTTCTTCGTTTAGCATCGAATTAAACCACATGCTCCACCGCTTGTGTGGGACCCCGTCAATTCCCTTGAGTTTCAGCCTTGCGGCCGTACCGCCCAGGCGGCGGGCTTAACGCGTTAGCTGCGGCACCGAGGGAGTACCCCCCGACACCTAGCCCGCATCGTTTAGGGCGTGGACTACCCGGGTATCTAATCCGGTTCGCTCCCCACGCTTTCGCGCCTCAGCGTCAGGACCGGCCCAGAGGGTTGCCTTCGCCATCGGGATTTCGGCCGGTATCTACGCATTTCACCGCTACTCCGGCCGCTCCACCCTCCTCTGCCGTCCTCTAGCCCGGCAGTCTCGCCCGGCCCCCCGGGGTTGAGCCCCGGGATTTCACGGGCGACTTGCCGAACCGCCTACGCGCACTTTACGCCCAGTAAATCCGGGCAACGCTCGGGACCTACGTCTTACCGCGGCTGCTGGCACGTAGTTAGCCGTCCCTTATTCCTGGGGTACCGTCATCGGCGGGGCATTTCCTCCCCGCCTTATTCTTCCCCCAGAAAAGCGGTTTACACCCCGAAGGGCTTCTTCCCGCACGCGGCGTCGCTGGGTCACCCTTGCGGGCATTGCCCAAGATTCCCCACTGCTGCCTCCCGTAGGAGTCGGGGCCGTGTCTCAGTCCCCATGTGGGGGGCCACCCTCTCAGGCCCCCTACCCGTCATCGCCTTGGTGGGCCATTACCCCACCAACTAGCTGATGGGCCGCAGCCCCCTCCGCCCGCGGCGCCGGTCGCCCAGCGCCTTTACTTCCGGAGGCTGGCGCCCCCGGAAGACCATCGGGTATTAGCCCCCCTTTCGGAGGGTTATCCCCGTCGGGCGGGCAGGTTAGCTACGTGTTACTCACCCGTCTGCCGCTCCGTACCCGCCCTTTTGGGGCGGGCCGTCGCACGACTTGCATGTGTTAGGCACGCCGCCAGCGTTCGCCCTGAGCCGGGATCATACCCTCTCGATTCAGCCTGGACTCAAGGGCTCGACAGGCCTTCCGCCGTTCCCTATCCACCTGTCGAAGACCAGCCTTCCCCGCCCTTTCGGGCGCAAGGAGGAGTATACGACGGAGGGCCCCGACGGTCAAGGGGACGGGAGCCCGGCCCGCAAAAGACAAAGGGCGGCGGGAAGGTCCACCGCGGTGTCCACGCACCCATCCCGCAAAAGGGGGAGGGTCACCACCGCGGGCGGGTCGTTGAGCTTGGCCACGGCTTCCTTCCCCTCGGCGAGCTCCTTTTGGCAGGCCACAGCCACCACAAGCCGTGGTTTCTTCTCCTGAACGTAACGGAGGGCCAGGGCCCCGCCCGGGGCCACGCACACCCCTTTATAGCCCAGCCGCTCCGCCTCCCCGCGCAGGATCTTGATGGGGCAGTCTTCCACCGGGCAATCCGGGGGACATTGGAATCCCTCCCGACTGGGCCGGCCTGGACAGCGCTCGCTCGGCCGAAGGCAATGGGGCAAGAGCAAAACCCGCTCCGGGGCGGGGATCCCCGAAATATCCTCAGGCATGGCCCACCGCCTGCAGAAGCACCTCCCGCTCCCGCGGCCGATCCAGCTCCACAAGGAAAATCCTTTGCCACCTCCCCAAAAAGAGTTTCCCCCCAACGACCGGAACGGTTTCGCTCGCCCCCAAAAGGAGGTGCTGACAGTGGGCATGGGCATTGGGACACTCGTCGGGGGTCATGTTGTGGGTGCGGATGGAAAAATCGTTGTGGCAGTAGTACAGATCCCGCGGAGCCAGGCGTTTCAGGAACTCCTCGAGGTCCCGCAGGAGGAGGGGCTCGTTCTCGTTGATCCGCACGGCGGCAGTGGTGTGGCAAGAAAACACGAAAACGAGGCCCTCCTGTACCCCGCTTTCCTCCACGAATTTCTCCACCTCCTCGGTGATGTCCACGAACTGGGGGGCCTTGGTGGTGATTATGCGAATGAACTTCCGGTGCACAGCGGGTTTAGAGGTCAAAATGGGGTTCATCCTTCACCTCCTAGGCCCTGTAAACGGTGGATCACTTCGGCCACAAGGGCGTCGGGCGTGGAGGCCCCGGCGGTGACCCCCACCCGCGTCAGCCCTCTGAACCATTCGTGATCAAGTTCCTCGGCCCGCTCGATGTGGAAGGTGGGCCGCCCCGTGGACCTGGCCACCTCCGCAAGCTTTCTGGTGTTGGCGGAATTGCGGGATCCCACCACCACCAAGGCCTCGACCCTTTGGGCCAGTGCCAAGACGGCCTGGTAGCGGCGGCCCGTCTCCGGACAGGTGGTGTCCAAAGCCCGCACCTCCCGAAGGTTTGGGCCCAGGCGTTCCACCACGGCCCGCACGAACCACCAGAATTCCTCGCGCCCCTTGGTGGTCTGGGAGATGAGGGCCAGGCGGTCTCCAAGGTCTGATGGGACGTCGGCGGGGTTCAAGGTGGCCCGGCCGCGGCCCCGGGTCCAGGAGAGGAGCCCCCGCACCTCGGGGTGGCTCTCTTCCCCGTAGATGAGGACAAAAAAGCCTTCCTCAGCGAACTTTCGGGCCGCTTCCTGGGCGCGGCGCACGATGGGGCAAGTGGTGTCCACCAGTTTCAAGCCGCGGCGCGCGATCTCCTCAAAGACCTCGGGGCCAGCGCCATGGGCGGTCACAGCCACCGCCCCCTCCCCCACCTCGCTCACCCGCTCCACCACCCGGGCGCCCTTTTTGGAGAGCTCCTCCACCACTTGGGCGTTGTGGACGATGGCCCCCAACGTGGCGAGGGGACCGTTCTTGCGGAGGTACTCCTCCACCATCTCCACCGCCCGGCGCACGCCCGGGCAGAACCCGTACACCGCGGCCAGCTCCACCTTCATCTCTCCCCCGCCAAAGCCTTCCGAAAACGGCCCAACGCCATGAGGGGGAAGACGTGGCGGTAGAGGTGGTAGCGGATCATGAAGTCCGTGGGGAACCCAGTTCCTGTGAAGTATGGTTCGTTCCAAGTACCTTCGTCGTTCTGGGTGCGGATGAGGTATTCGATCCCCCGCCGAACCGCCTCGCTTCTTTCCATGCCCGCGGCGAGGAGAGCGAGGAGGGCCCAGGCCGTCTGGGAAGGGGTGGAGGGCCCCCGGCCCCGCAGCTCCCGCCGGTGGTAGGAGAGGACGTCCTCGCCCCAGCCGCCATCGGGGTTCTGGCGGGCGAGGATGAACTCCACGGCCCGCGGGATTCGCGCAGCGGTCATGGGGAAGCCCACCGCCGCCAGGGCCGGGAGGACCGCGCCCGTCCCATAGAGGTGGTTCACCCCCCAGCGGCCGTACCAAGACCCATCCTCCTCCTGCTCCCGGAGGAGATAGCGGAGCGCCCGGTCCAAAGGGGGGAAGCCCGGCCGGTAGCCCATCCGCCCCAAAAGCTCCACCACGTGGGCGGTGACGTCGGCCGAGGGCGGGTCCAAAAGCTCCCCGAAGTCGGCGAACGGGATCTCCCGGAGGAAAACCTTGGTGTTGTCCCGATCGAACGCGCCCCAGCCGCCGTTTTTGCTCTGCATCCCCAGGAGCCACTCCAGGCCCCGCGAAAGGGCGAACTCCTTGTCCCGCTCCGGAAGCCTTGTGCCCAAAAGGGCCATCATCACCACGGCCGTGTCGTCCGTGTCGGGGTAGACGTCGTTGTCGAACTCGAAGGCCCAGCCCCCTGGCCGCGCCCGGCATTTGATTTGCCAGTCGCCACCCGCAAAGATCTGCTCGCGCAAAAGCCATCGCCCCGCCCGCACCAAAGCTGGGTGGTCCCCGGGAAGCCCGGCCTCCTGGAGGGCGAACAGGGCAAGCCCGGTGTCCCACACCGGCGAGATGCAGGACTGCAGCCGAAAGCCCCGCTCGTCCTCCACCGCGTACCGATCGAAGCCCCGGATCCCCTTGGCCATCACCGGGGATCCCAGGGAATGGCCCAGGGCGTAAAGGGCGAGGAGGGAGTACACCCAAGGGGGCTGGATCCCGCCCCAGGAGCCGTCGGCCTCCTGGCGCTCCACGATCCACTCTTCCGCTCGCTTCAGGGCCAGTTTCCGCAGGGTCTGGCTCGGCCGGCGCTCGTAGAGGCGCAGGGCCTTGTCCACCCCGTAGAAAAGGCGCCCCCAGGCACTCCTTTTGCGCGGAAGGGAGAGGTCCGCGTGCTTTCGGCCGCGGGGGAAGAGCTCATCGATGCGGGCAGAAGGTGCTAAAGGCCAAGCCGGCTTCAAAACCCGGAGGACCGCGAGGGGGAGGATCGTCCCCCGGGCCCAGGAGGCGAAGGAGTAGAGGTTGACGGGAAAACGCTTGGGAAGGAGGACGAGCTCGGGAGGGAGCATGGGGGTTGCCTCCCAGGGCCACTCCCCGAGCATCGCCAGCCAAATCTTCGTGAAGACCCGCGTCTTCTCCACCCCGCCCTGGGACAGGATCCATTCCCGGGCCTTCCGCATGGGCGGGGATTCCGGGTCGACCCCGGCCATCTTCAGGGCCAAATAGGCTTCCACGGTGGTGGAGAGGTCACCAGGGCCCCCGTACCAGTTGGCCCAAAAGCCCTCCGGCCGCTGCTCGGAGAGGATGTAGCGGGCGATCTTCTCCCAAAGCTCCTGGGAGCCGACCCCGAGGATGTGGGTGAGGAAGAGGTGCTCGGCGGTGATGGTGACGTTGCTCTCCAGCTCCGCCCACCACCAGCCCTCTGGCGATTGGCGGGAGAGGAGCCAGGCGACTGCCCGCTCGATGGCCGCGTCCAGGTCCGCGATCCGGCCGCGGCCGTGGGTGCATGGCGCAGGCCGGTCCACGATGAGGTAAACCCGCGGATCCTGCGCCCGTTCCACGCCAGGGACGATGGCTAGGCTCATGGCTTTTCCACCTCCTCCTGAACGAGGCGGACGAGCTCCTCCACGAGCCTCTCCTCGGGGACCTTGGGGAGGACGACCTTCCCATGGGCATAGATGGTGCCGAACCCCTTCCC
Organism: Candidatus Acetothermia bacterium; assembly: GCA_023255835.1. Lineage (GTDB taxonomy): Bacteria > Bipolaricaulota > Bipolaricaulia > Bipolaricaulales > Bipolaricaulaceae > DTER01. Next base: position 959 of record JAGDVW010000003.1, on the reverse strand, counting down.
GCCGAGGATGGCGAAATCCGCGCGCTCGGCCTCGCCCAGGCCGTTCACCGGGCAGCCCATGATGGCGATGGAGATGGGCTTCGTTACCGGGGCCAGGCGTGCCTTCACCGCCGCGGCGATCCCGGCGATATTGATCCCCGTCCGTCCGCAGGTGGGGCAGACGACGAACGTGGGCCCGCGCCGCCGGATCCCCAGGGCCCTCAGGATCTCCCAGGCGGCCTCTACCTCCTCCACCGGGTCGCCGGGGAGGGAAACACGGATCGTGTCGCCGATCCCCTCGGAAAGGAGGATCCCGATCCCCACCGCGGACTTCACCACCCCTTCTAGCTCCGGCCCGGGCTCGGTGATCCCCAAGTGAATGGGCCAATCCCCTTCCTTGGCGAGGAGGCGATTGGCCTCCACGGTGAGGGGGACGTCGTTGGCCTTGAGGGAGACCACGATGTCCCGAAAACCCTCGCGCTCGAGGAGCTCGATCTCCCAAAGGGCGGCTTTGACCATGGCCTCGGGGCTGACCTCCCGCTCCTTCCCGAGGAAGCGGGAGTTGAGGGAGCCGGCGTTGACCCCCACCCGGATGGGGACGCCCTTTTCCTGGGCGGCCCGGGCTACCTCCCGGATCTTCCGCGGATCCCGGAGGTTTCCCGGGTTGAGGCGGAGCTTGTCCGCCCCCGCCTCCAGGGCGGCCAAAGCCAGGCGGTGGTCGTAGTGGATGTCGGCCACGATGGGGATGGTCACCTCCTTTTTGATCTCCCGGATCGCCTGAGCGGAGGCCAGGTCGGGAACGGCTACCCGCACGATCTCGCATCCGACCCGGACAAGGGCCCGGATCTGCTCCACCGTGGCCCGAACGTCGCGCGTTTGGGTATTGGTCATGGCCTGCACGACAACGGGGTTCCCGCTCCCAATTGGGACCCCTCCCACACGGACCACGCGGGTCTTCCTCCGCTCACCCATGGCTTTCC
>JAGDVW010000017.1 GCA_023255835.1 Candidatus Acetothermia bacterium | reverse complement strand
CGGCACTAAGAAATCCTCATCCTCCGGGGAGAAAAAAGCCGAAAGAAACAGTTTTTTTTCTGCAGGGCTCAAGCCCAGAAGAAGTCCTAAAGAAGCTTAGGATAAACTAAAACCGGCGGCTCCAGAAGTACCCGTTCATCGGGCCAAATCGGGAGAAGGGCCAAACCCGGAAGAAAGGACAACCGATGAACTCCTCCTTGGGCACGAAGCCCCAATAGCGGGAGTCGTAGGAGTTCAGGGTGTTATCCCCAAGGACAAAATAGTGGCCTTCAGGAACCAAGGTGGGCTCGACACCGTAGCGGATGCCCATGCCGGTGCGGGCATAGGTCATGTTGGCGAAGATCGGTGAGGGCTCGCCGTTTATGTAGATTTTCCCGCCGGGGCCAATCTGTACGGTCTGCCCGCCCACCGCCACCAGCCTCTTCACGTACCGGGAGCGCCGGGCTTTATAGTCGATCCCCAAGTCCTTGAGATCTTTAGCCCCACTGGGGATCTTGACCCAAGCATCCACCACCTGGGCTTCGCGGGCGGTGATCTCCCTGAGCACCGTGAACTCCAGGGAACCACCCTGGGCGGCTTGGATGCAGCGGGAAAGGGTGAGGAGGGAGGGAACCGGTTCCCCGCCCACCCCGATATCCCACCTCCCCGGAGCGACGATGTAGTCCCCCACTTGGAGGCCAGCTTCGGCCGCCGGGCTTCCGGGTTTCACCCCAGTGATCCGAAGCTCCTCCAAAAACCAAAAAACCACGATGCTCCCGGGTGTGGGATCCCGGAAATGGTAGGAGAGGATGTCCACAAAAAAGGAATCGCCGGGGAGGATGGCCGGGATCATGGAGCCGGTGGGCACGGTCATCCTCACGGTGACGAAGGTGATGATGAGCCAAAAAAGAACGCCCACTTCCACGATCGTCTCGATCCAGCCGATGATTTTTTCCGTCCGGGGGGAAAGGGCGAAGCGGCGGCGCAAAAGCCGCACCGCCCAGGGAGGTTTTTTCACCCGGCGACGGCGCCGCTCCCGGTACCACCGCCAAATTCGCACCAGAAGGCTTGGCTTTTTCTCCCGGGGCTTGCTCTTCTTCATTGAATCTTGTGGATCCTCGTGACCCGACGCAGCCAGTACGGACGGCTCTTCCGCACGGTGTTGCGCTTCACCACCTCGATGCGGGCGATCTTCGGGGAATGAAGGGGGATGGTGCGTTCCACACCCACCCCTGCCGCCACCCACCGCACGGTCACGGTCTGGTTCGCGCCGGACCCGGAGATCTTCAGGACCACCCCTTCCACGGGCTGAAGCCGTTCCCGGGCGCCCTCGGTGTGGCGTTCATAAAGGCGGATGATGTCGCCCGGCCGAAATTCCGGGATCCCGTCGCGGATGAATTTGGCCTCCACAGCTTTAATGAGATCGTCCATGCCCGTCATGGTTCCTCTCCTTTCAACCGATCAAGGATGATGGCCACTGCGGCCCGTACAGAAAGGTGATTGTACCCGCCCGCTCGCACCGCGGGAAGAAGGGCATCGCAAGCGGCCAAAAGCTCATCGGTCATGCCGTGCCCGGTGCCAAAGAGCACCAGCACCGGCCTCTCCCCCGAAATCCTCCGGGCCTCCTCCCAGGCGAGCTTGGGATAGGGGAGGAGATGGGCCCGGGCCGTGGTCCCCAAAACCAAGGGGGGAACGCCCTCTTCTTGAGCGATCTCTTGGTAAACCTCTTCGAGATCCTCGCGGATGGCCACGAGCTCCAGGGCCTCCCGCCGGGTAGGGAGTTCCTCCTCGGAGACCCAAAAGTCCCGCAGCCTCATGGCGATCCGCCTTTGGCTTTCCACGGGGTGCACGATATAAAACTTTTTGACGTTGTAGGTGCGGGCCGTTCTGGCGATGTCGGGAACGTCGAGGGAGGTGAGGGCGGTCACCACCACCTGGCCCTCGCGGTTCCGCATGGGAAAGTGCAAAAGGGCGATATACAGCGCGGCCATGGGGCAAGAAGCCTAAAGGAGAAAAACAAGTGTGGCAAGGTCCAAGAATTTTGCGCGCCGCCCGTCCCTGGGTAGACTGGCCTCGATGCCCAGCTGGGATGGGTGGGCGGTGAGCTTTGGGGTGGTGGCCCTGGACCAGGGGCTCAAGGCCTGGGCTGTCCGGGCTTTGGCCTTGGGGGAGACAAAACCCGTTTTAGGCGAGTTTTTTAGGCTCACCAGGGTCCACAATCCCGGGGCGGCTTTCGGCGTTTTCCCCCGGGGCACGGCCGCGTTCCTCGCCGTCTCCGTCGCCGTGGCCCTCGGCCTTTTTTTCTACCTCCTTTTCTCAAAACCCACCAGCCTTCGGGCCTGGGGAAGCGCCCTCATCCTGGGAGGAACGCTGGGGAACCTGATCGATCGAGCAAGGCTGGGTTATGTGATCGATCTTTTTGCGGTCCAGAATTTCCCGGTGTTCAACGTGGCTGACGCCGCGTTGGTTGTGGGCGTGGGCCTTTTGGCCCTGGGGATCCTTTGGGGCTCCCGATGAAACCCCTTTTCATCGTGCTGGAAGGCCCGGATGCCTCGGGGAAATCCACCCAGCTTCGCCTCCTTTCCCAGGCCCTCTCCGCCCGGGGGATCCCCGTTCTTGCCACCCGCGAGCCGGGCGGCACCCCTTTGGGGCAAAAGCTCCGGGAGATCCTTCTGGACCCCAAAAATCGCATGCGGCCCCTTACCGAGCTCCTCCTCCTTGTGGCCGATCGGCACGAGCATGTGGAGGAGGTCATAAAACCCGCCCTGGCCCGGGGGCAATGGGTCCTGTGCTCCCGCTACACCCTCTCCACCCTGGCCTACCAGGGGCGGGGCCGGGGCCTCCCCTTTGGGCTCATCCAGGAACTCAATAAACTCGCCACCGGCGGGCTCGAACCGGACTACGTCTTCCTCCTAGACCTCCCACCCCAGGTGGCCTTGGAGAGGACCCCCTTGCGGGACCGATTCGAGGGGGAAGGGCTGAGCTTCTTTACCCAGGTGCGCTTGGCCTACTTGGAGTTCATCCGTTCCGTACCCCATGGGTATGTCATCGATGCGACCCTTCCGCCCGCCCAGGTCACCGCGGAAATCCTCGCTCGCCTTCCCCTTTCTGGATATGATTTTGTGGTCAAGGAGGGCAAATGAACGTCACTTTGCGGCGGGAGGATTTGGAGTTCGGCGTGCGCACCGTGAGCCATGCCCTAGCGAGCCGCACGGCCATGCCCATCCTGGGCGGGATAAAGCTGACCCCCATCGATAACGAGGTGGAATTCGCCGCCACCGATTTGGAGAGGGCCATACGTTGCCGAGTCCCAGCCCAGGTGGAGGAAAGGGGCACAGCGGTCCTACCCGGCCAGCTTCTCAGCCAACTGGTCGGGCGGCTCCCCGAGGTGACCGAAATCCGCCTGCAATCCACAGATGCCCAGGTGCGGCTCACCTGCGGGAGCGCGACCTTCGAGCTCCCAATCCTTCCGGCCGAGGATTACCCGCAGCTTCCCGAGCCGGTGAGCGATCCCCTCGGACAGATCCCCACGCCTCAACTCCTCCAGGCCATCGCCCAAACAGCCTTCGCCGCCCTGAAAGCCTCGGAGACCACAAGGCTTGCCCTCACCGGCGTGGACATCGTCCTCCGGGAAGGCGGGGCCAAATTCGCCGCTACCAATGGCTACCGTTTGGCCATAAAGCGCGTCCCCGTGCTCGGCCTTCCCGAGCGCTACGAAGGTTCTTTCCTCGTGGACGCGGGGATCATGACCGATGTCCATCGCGTCCTTTCCGGTCTGGTGGCGGAGAACACCGCCCTTTATGCGGAAGCGGGGCAAATCCATTTCCGCGCCGGCCCGGTGACCTTCTCCTGCCGGCTCATCCAGGAGCAATTCCCCGATTTCGAGCGGGTCATCCCCAAGGACAACCAAATCGGCCTTTTCCTCCCCCGGGAGGAGTTCTTGGAGACCCTAAGGCGTACGGAACTTTTTGCCGCCGAGGAATCGGGGGCCGTGACCCTCAGGGCCAACGCCCAAAGCACGAGCTTGGAGGTCTCCGCGGCCTCGCGGGAACGGGGGAAGAGCCGGGAGGTGGTGGAGCTCGTGCGGCCGCCCTCCCGGGGGATCGAGATCGCCTTCAAGGCCGAATACCTCATCGATGCCCTCCGGAGGATGGAGTCGGACCAGGTGGCCCTTTGGCTTTCCGCGCCCGAGCGGGCCGGTCTTCTGGAGCCGGCGGGAAACATCTCCCCGGCCGACGAAGGGTTCCTGTACGTGTGCATGCCTGTGAGGCTCCTTTAGCCCCGCTTGATCAGGGGCGCGGAAAAATCCATTCCACCCAAACGCCAAAGGGCCTCCCGCCAGGACGCGATCTCCTCGGGGGTTGGCGGCTCATCCACGTCGAACCTCTCCTTCCGCTGGAATTCCCGAAGGCGCACAAGGAGACGGGAAAGCCGCTCTTGGAAATCGGAAAGGAGCTTTTGGCGGACCTCTTCCGAGGCCTCCGGCCAAACCGAAAGAAAATGTGGAAGGCAAAGGCCCTCCGAGTCCCGATAAACCGCCCAAAGTTGGGGATCGGCCAAAAGCCTTCCTAAAAACCAGCTTTCCCGCTCCTCCGTTTCCTGGGCGATTTGGCAAAGGGGGCAGCGTCCCCGGGGGAGGGAGGCGCGGCCCCGCAAATTGGGGAGGACCTCGAGGGCCCGCGCCACCACGCTCTCGTAAAGGCGGGCCACGCCCGTGGGGGTCACAAGCTCCCTCGTTTCCACCGCCTTCGCCACCAGGGCCGCGTGCTCCCGACAAAGGCCCAAAGAAGAGGCGAACCGCCCGTGGATTTCAGGATCGCCCGTGAGCTCGTAAAGGACGTTCCAGATCCAGCGCTCCTCCGCTTCCCGCAACCTCCGACAAATGGGGCAGCCCGGCTCGCGCATGGACTTTTCCAAATAAACCGCGGCTAGGCTAAGCTCCGCCCCTTTAGCG
>JAGDVW010000007.1:25009-28966 GCA_023255835.1 Candidatus Acetothermia bacterium | reverse complement strand
TGGCGGTGATCCATGAGGAACCCCACCCCATGCTCTTTTAGGCCGATGGGGAAGGGTTCCTTTGGGATATGGATCGGTTCTATTTTTCGGACGAGGACCTCGTAACCCCCGGGAGCACGGGGATCCGCCCGTACCCGGCCGAAAAGGCGCAGGGAGCTTTCTTGGGGCAGGCGCTCCGCCAGCTCAAAAGTTTCGGGATCGGCCTCGGGGGTGACCACCCCTTGAACGATCCCCGTGCCGTCCCGAACCAGCACAAACCGGACCTTTCCCGATGACCGTTTGTTGTAAAGCCAGCCCTGGATCAAAACTTCTTGGCCGACGTAACGGGCCAAGTCCTCCACGTAGACGTGGGGCATTTTAGACTTCAAAGCTGCTTTGCTCTCCAGAGCGTTCGGCGAGGCGCCTCTCGATGTAGGCGATGGCCTCGCCTACGGTGCTGATCTTCTCCGCATCCTCATCGGGGATCTCTATTCCGAACTCCTCCTCGAACTCCATGATCAGCTCCACCCGATCCAGGGAATCCGCGCCGAGGTCGTCGACGAATGTGGACTCCTCGGTGATCTCCTCGGGATCCACCATGAGCTGCTCGGCGATGATCTCCTTCACCCTATTCGCCACATCGCTCATCCTTCCACCTCCTTAGGCGCAGGGGACGAGGCCCCCGTCCACGCAGAGAACATGGCCGGTTATATAGGAAGCCTTGGGGGAAAGCAAGAAGAGGATGGCCTCCGCCACCTCCTCCGGTTGGCCGGCCCGGCCCAGGGGAACCCGCGATAAATACTGCTCCCGGATCTTCTCCGGCAAGGCCGCGGTCATGGGGGTCTCAATATACCCGGGCGCCACCAGGTTCACCCGGATCCCCCAGGGGGCGGCTTCCTGGGCCAAGGTTTTCGTCAAGGCCACCAGACCAGCTTTGGCCGCGGCATAATTTGCTTGTCCCACGTTTCCCGTGAGCCCCACCACGGAGCCCACAAAGACCATGGCTCCCGCGCGGGCTTTCATCATGATCCGCAGCGCTTCCCGCGCGCATAAATAGGCCCCGGTGAGGTGGACCTTCAAAATTTCTTCCCATTCCTCCTGGGACATGCGGACGAGGAGTTTATCGCGGGTGTGGCCAGCGGCGTGGACGAGAAAATCCAGCCGGCCGGCCCATTGAAGGGCCTCGGCGAAGGCCTTTTCCACCTGTTTTGGGTCGGAAACATCGGTGGGGATGAATTTCCCGTGGCCCTTGAGCTCCGCTTCCGCCTGGGCTCCCCGGGCCTGGTCCCGGCCCAACACCACCGCACGGCCGCCCCGGGCCACCAGGAGTTTTGCCGTAGCTAGCCCGATCCCGGAGGTCCCGCCGGTGATAAGCGCCACTTTTCCTTCAAACATCTCCCAACACCTCTCCCAAGGCCCGGAAGCGTATCCGGGCACTGATGCGCCTGCCAAGCCGGGTGAGGACCTGACCAGGACCGATCTCCCAGGCTTCCTCCACGCCCAAGGAGGCGAGGGTCTCCATCGCCTTCACCCATTGCACCGCCCCCGTCATCTGGCCTTTCAGGATCTCCTTGATCCTCTCCGGGCTTTTTTCCGCTTCCCCTGTGGAGCTGGAGACGAAGGTTATCCGTGGCGGCCGGAAGGCGAGGTCTTCCAGGGCTTGGGCGAAGCGCCGGGCGGCGCCGGCCATGAACGGCGAGTGGAAAGGGCCGGCCACTGCCAGGCGCACGGCCTTCCCGCCCTTTTTTTGCGCGAGTTCCTCGGCGCGGGCCAGGGCGGAAAGCTCGCCCGCCAGCACCACCTGGCCTGGAGCGTTCACATTGGCCACAAAGCAACCGCTTTCGCTTGCTAAGCTCTCCGCATCTTCCAGGGGAAGGCCGAGGACGGCGACCATCCCCCCGGGATTGGCCCGCGCTGCCTCCTCCATGAGCTTGCCCCTGAGGAGGACGAGCCTGAAGGCCGTGGGCCAGTCCAAAACACCGGCCGCGGCCAGGGCCGCGAATTCCCCAAGGGAATGGCCGGCCACCGCCTCCGGACCCCCTTTCCCCTGCACCGCCAAAAAGCCTGCCCACTCCACGAGGAAGATGGCCGGCTGAGCGAGGGAAGTTCTAAGGAGTTCCTCGGCGGAGATCTCCGGAACGGGCCTTTTCCAGCCCAGCTCCGCCGCCCTCGCTAAAACCTCCTTCCCTTCGGGCCGGTCGAAGAGCTCCCGGCCCATTCCGACTTCATGCGAACCTTGTCCGGGGAAGAGGAAGGCTACCACCGCAGGATCACCGTCCCGTAGCAGGCCCCAGCGCCGAAGGCCGTAAGGGCTAAGATCTGCCCTGATTCCACCTTGCCCCCTTGCACCAGCTCATCCAGGGCGATGGGGATGGAGGCCGTAGAAGTGTTGGCCACGCGGTCGATGTTCACCACCACTTTTCCCTCCGGGATACGCAAGCGCTTCACCAAGGCCTCGATGATCCGGAGGTTCGCCTGATGAGGGATGAGCCAATCCACTTCGGCGAGGCTAAGGCTGGCTTGATTTAGGGCAGCCCGGGTGGCCTCAGCCATCATCCCCACCGCCGCCCGGAAAAGCCCCTTTCCCTCCATCTGAAGGAAATGCTTGCCGGCCCGCACTGTTTCCGAACTCGCCGGAAGCCTCACCCCGCCGGCCTCGATGCGCAAAAGCCCGAGCTTTGTGGCGTCCCCGCGCAGGGCCACCCCGAGGATCCCCGAGGCCCCCTGCCCCTTTTCCAAAACCACCGCTCCCGCTCCATCCCCAAAAAGCACGCAGGTGGCCCGGTCCTGCCAATTGACAAAACGGGAAAGGGCTTCCGTTCCCAACACCAACGCAGTTTCAGCCATCCCCGCGTGGAGCATGGCCCCGGCCATGGCCAGGGCATAGAGGAAGCCGGCGCAGCCCGCACTGACGTCGGCAAACGCTCCCTTTCCCATCCCCAGGCCCAGGGCGATGTGGGGGGCGGTGCCGGGGATGGGCTCCTCCGGGACGTTGGTGGCCACCAAAAGCAAATCCAAATCTTCAGGGGAACGCTTGGCCCTGGTCAATGCCCTTTGGGCGGCGCGTATCCCCATGGTGGCCGGGATCTCCTCAGGGGAAAGGATGTGGCGGGTGCGGATCCCCGTGCGGGTCCGGATCCACTCGTCACTGGTGTCTAAAAACTGGGCGAGCTCGTCGTTGGTCAAGCGTTTCTCGGGGAGGAAAGAACCGGTGCCCGTGACCTTCAAAGGCAAAAGGGGTTTGCCTTTTTCGCTCCGCCTGGGGCTCATAGGTGACCGCGTATTTTCCCGCAGGGCTTGGGGAAGTCAAAAGGAAAGGGCAAAAATTTAGTGCCGAGGGCGGGAGTCGAACCCGCACGGGCCGAAGCCCACTGCCCCCTCAAGACAGCGCGTCTGCCAATTCCGCCACCTCGGCTCAACGCCAATGGTAGGAACGCCCTCCCCTCCGGTCAAGGGTTGTCCGGTTCCCCCTTGTTGTGTAGGTTGAGGCCGCAATGAGGGTGCGGTTCGGCGTGTACTCCGGCGATCCGTTGCTTTCCGAGCGGAGGCTGGCGGCCCGGCTCAAGGACCTGGGCCCAGCGCGGAGGGATGTGTTTTTTGCCGACGAAATCACGCCGGAAGAGCTTCTTTTAGAAATAGGGACCCCCGACCTTTTCGGCGAGGCCCGGGCGGTGGTGGTGCGGTGGGCGGATCCTTGGCGAGGCGAGAGGGAGCTGGCCATGGCCCTGCGGGCGAAGCTTTGGGAGGGGGTGGCGGTCTTCTTCCTGGGCGAGGATTTGCGCGGGCCGTTGGCCGAAGCGGCCGAAGAGGCCGAGCACTTTCCCCGCCCGACCGGCCGGGCTCTGCGCGAGCTCTGCGAGGCCCTTCTCAGCGAGGCCGGCCTTCCCGCGTATCCCTTCCTGGTGGATCTCCTCGTGGAGGCCTGCGAGGGGAACACCCTCCGCCTCGCCCAAGAGGTGGAGAAGTTCAGAATTTGGA
>JAGDVW010000007.1:22554-24909 GCA_023255835.1 Candidatus Acetothermia bacterium | reverse complement strand
GGGAGCTGTGTTTCTTCGGCCAGCCCCAACCTTACGAGTTTTTGGATGCCGTAGGGAACGGGGATTTTAGAGGCGCCCTCCAGGCTCTGGATGAACTCCTCCGCACCCGCTGGAATCCCCAGGCCCTTTTTAACCTCCTTGTGGGCCACCTGCGAAGCCTGCTTTTGACCCTGAGCGCAACGGAGGCCCAAGAAAACCCATCCGGGCCGGATTGGCTCATCCGCCGGCGCCTCGCCCAAGCCCACCGCCATGGCGAGGCCCGCCTGATCCAAGCCTTGGCCCTCCTTCAAGAGCTCGATGTGCGCATAAAACTGGGGGAACTGGACCCGGAGGACGCCTTACACCTCTTCATTTTGCGGTGGGTGCCAGTTTGACCGGGACGCGCTCCCCAAGCACGGTGTGCTCCAAAAGGAGCCGGCAAAACACCAGGGCCGAGAACATGGAGGAAACCACGCCCAAGCTCAAGGTGATGGCGAACCCCTGTACTGGCCCGGTTCCCACAAAGAAAAAGATGAGGGCGGCGATGAGGGTGGTGATATTGGAGTCCACGATGGCGGAGAGGGCCCGGTGGAAGCCCGCAGGAATGGCGGCATTGATGGCCTTCCCGGCGCGCCGCTCCTCCTTTATCCGCTCGTAGATGAGGACGTTGGCGTCCACAGCCATGCCCAGGGTCAAAACCAAACCGGCGATCCCTGGGAGGGTCAAGGTGGCATGGAACGCGCGCAAGGCGGCGACGAGGATGAGCATGGTCAGGGTGAGCCCCAGCCCAGCGATGACCCCATACCATCGGTAGTACAGGACCATGTAGAGGACCACGAGGACGAAACCGATGAGCAGGGAAAGGGCGCCGCGCCGCACGTACTCCGCGCCCAAAGTTGGTCCAACCCGCTGCTCCTCCACCACCGCGACCCGGGTGGGCAAGGCCCCGGAGCGGAGGACCACCGCCAGGAGCTTGGCCTCCTCATAGGTGAACTTGCCGGTTATGGTGGTGGAGTTCTGCACTGCCCGCCAGCCCTGGGCCGCCGCCTCCTTAATGGAGGAGGAGATGGCTGGAGCGGAGTAGACGATCCCATCGAGGATGATGGCGAGCCTATCCCCCACCTGGAGCTTTTTGAGGGCGTCCACGAATTTCTCCGCCCCGGCCCGGTTGAAGGTGAGGAGGATGAAGAGGCCGGGATTGCGGGGATCGGTGGATACCCGGACCTCCGCGTTGTCCAAAACGTCGCCGGTGAGGAGGGGGTCGCCCTCTACGAGGTAGTAGCGGCCCGCCTCCTTTCCCGGGAGGATCTCCTGGGGGATCACCCGTTTGGCCGCGAGATCATCGGGATTTGCGGCCTCAGCCAAGACTTTTCGGAACTCCAAAATCGCCGTGCGGCCGAGGAGTTCCCGGGCCTGCTCCGGATCAACCGCGCCAGGGATGCGGACCTCCACGCGATCGGTGCCCAAAGGACGGATCTCGGCGTTGGCCATCCCGTACTGATCCACGCGCTGGGCGAAGATGGTGACCAAGCGGTTCACTACATCTTTGCGCTGGGTCGCAGTCATTTCCCCAAGCCCTTGGGCCTGCAGGACCAAACGGACCCCGCCTTGGAGGTCCAACCCGAGCTTTATCACCTTATCAAGGGGCCAAAACGGATAAAGGAGACCAATGGCGGCAAAGGTCACCGCCAACGTCACCCCAAGGTAAACCCAATCCCTGCGTTTCATGGTCACCTCACTTTTTCGTTATCTTTTCCACAACGCTGGATTTGGCGATCCGAAGCTTTCCCTCCTCCACCGCCAAGATCACCTCGTTTTCGTCGATGTCCTCAATGGTCCCGATTATCCCTCCGGCGGTGATCACGCGGTCGCCACGCTTGAGGGAGGAAAGCAAAGCCAGATGTTCTTTCTGTCGGCGACGTTGAGGGCGGATCAGTAAAAAATAAAAGACCGCGAAAAACACCACCAAGATGATGACCAAAGAGATGAGCTGGGAGCTCGTTTCCGTTCCCGTGGTCGTTTGGGCAAACGCTGTCATCTTATCACCCCTTTCCGCTGCGTCCTTCGGTGCCTCGCAGCGGAGACTATGAAAGTATAGCTCAAACTAGGGAAGTTGCTCCCTGGTTTCCTGGGCGCCCCCTGCCTTTTCCCAAAAGACGTTGGACCTCAGGAGAACAGGTGAAAAAAGCCGAGGCTTGCCAGGAGCACCAGAAGGCCGGCGGCCGCTGCTCCCAAACCGAGGGCGAGGGCGGCGCGGCGCGGAGGCGCCCCCAAAAGGGCGGAGAGGAGGGCCCCGGTCCAAACCCCTGTGCCGGGAAGGGGCACGGCCACGAAGGCAAAAAGAGCGAAACTCTCCAAAGATCTGAGGCGGCGATG
>JAGDVW010000007.1:0-22454 GCA_023255835.1 Candidatus Acetothermia bacterium | reverse complement strand
GCACGGCCACGAAGGCAAAAAGAGCGAAACTCTCCAAAGATCTGAGGCGGCGATGGCGAGTTAATTGGCATTTAAAATACGCTCTTCCTAACTCCCCTGGCTTCCCGGGAAGCCTCTCCACAATCCTGATGACCTTGGGAAGGAAAAGGAGGAGGAAAGGCAGCGGGAAAAGGTTTCCCAAAAGGGCAAGACCAAACGCGGCCTCCGGGGAAAATCCCAGGGACAAGGCCAACGGGATCCCCCCGCGAAGTTCGCTGAGCGGAGCCGCGGATACGCCCAGCACAAGCAAGATATCCCGCCAATCCATGTCCCCATTCTATCCGCTTGGTCCTGCCTCCCCTCCCGGCTACCATTTGGGCGATGCGCCTTTATAACACGTTAACAAAAGGGTTGGAGGAGCTTAGGCCTGAGGGTGGCACCGTGCGCATGTACGTTTGCGGCCCGACCGTTTACGACCTCATTCATATCGGAAATGCTCGGCCGTTCATCGTCTTCGATGCCCTAAGGCGGGTTCTCGAGGCCCGGGGCTTGCGCGTGATCTATGTGCAAAACGTGACGGACGTGGACGACAAAATCATCCGCCGGGCTCAAGAAGAGGGGCGGGATCCGGGGGAGCTCGCCCTCCACTACACTCAGGAATATTTCGCCGATCTGGAACGTCTGGGGGTCCGGCCGCCCACCTATTCCCCTCCAGCCACTGCCTTCATCCCCAAGATGGTGGAATTCATCCAAAAACTTTTGGAAAAAGGCCACGCTTACGTGGTGGACGGGGACGTTTATTTTTCGGTGCGCACCTATCCCGGCTATGGGGAGCTTTCCGGGCGCTCCGCAGAGGAGCAGCTCGCCGGCGCGCGGGTGGAGGTAGACGAGCGCAAGCGCGATCCCCTGGATTTTGCCCTTTGGAAGAGGGCCAAGCCCGGTGAACCTCATTGGCCCTCGCCCTGGGGGGAAGGCCGGCCCGGCTGGCACACCGAATGCGTGGTCATGTCCATGCACCTCCTCGGGGAGACCCTGGACATCCACGCGGGTGGGAACGATCTCATTTTCCCGCACCACGAAAATGAGCGGGCCCAGGCCGAATCGCTGACCGGCAAAACCTTCGTCAAAATTTGGCTCCACAACGGGATGCTCACCGTGCGCGGGGAAAAGATGGCCAAATCCTTGGGCAATTTCTATTACGCCCGCGATGTAGTTAGGCTATTTGGGACCGAGGCCGTGCGCTATTTTTATCTTTCCCGCCATTGGCGGAAACCTTTGGATTTCTCCTTCGAGGCATTGGAGGAAGCGAAAGCCGCGGTGAGTCGGGTCTACAATTTTTTGGCCGAGGCTGGGCGCGTACCGGCGGAAGTGCAACCTCAAGACCAAAGTTTCAAAGATTTTCTCGCTGAAGCCGAGAAGAAATTCTGGGCGGAGTTGGACGACGACTTCAATACTCCGGGTGCCTTGGCGGTGCTCCAGGAGATCGTGGGCGAGGCTTACAAACGCGGCGAGCCCGGGGCCATACGGGAGGCGGCCCTGGCCGTGCGCCGCCTTTCCCGGCCTTTGGGCCTCTTCCAAGGGGAGGCGGGCGCCCCTGAACTGGGGAAACTCGCGGAAGAGCTTTTGGACCTCATCGTGGACCTGAGGGCCAGACTTCGCCAAGAGAAGAACTTCGCCCTGGCCGACAAAATCCGGGAAAAACTCTCAAAGCTTGGGGTGGAGCTCCGCGATGGGCCCGAGGGCACCCGCTGGGTCCTGCGGGTTTGATCTTCAGCGCCCCAGTTTCTCCCGGATTTCGGGGAAGGTGAGTTTCACAGCGATGGGCCGGCCGTGGGGGCAGCGGGCCGGCTCCTTCGTTTCCTTCCAGGCGGCGATGAGGGCTTCCTGCTCCGCAGGGGAAAGCTCTTCCCCTGCCCGGATGGCCGCGGCACAGGCCACCTCCCGCCAGAGCTCCAAAAGCTCGCGGTTTCCCGCCCGCCAAAGCGTGGCCACCGCCCGAAGGGGTTCGGAAAAGCCCAGCCTCGCCTGGCGCTCCGCCAAGGCCAAGGGCCAGCCCCGCACGAGGAAAGCATTCCGCCCGAAGGGCTCGAGCTCCACCCCGAGATTACGCAGGGCAGGGATGGCCTCCCGCAGGGCCTCCGCTTGATCGAAGGGGAACTCCACCTGCACGGGGATGAGGAATTTTTGGACCTCGATTTCCGCTCCATCCCGGAATTTTTCGAAGAGGACGCGCTCGTGAGCCACATGCTGGTCCACGATCTCCAGGCCTTCTTCGGTTTCCACCACGATGAACGACCTTTGCACCTGGCCCAAAACGCGCCAAGCCCTCTGGGATGGCCCAAAGCTTATGAGCTCCTCCTCTTCGACAGCGGGCCCGGGGGGCTTCTCGTCGGGTTTGGTCGCCGGAAATGTGGTGGGCGTGGTTTTCCCCGTCCAAGTGGGGGTGAAAGCCCCCAAGGCCCGCAGCGCTGCCCGCCGCAAAATGTCCATAACCGCTTCCTCGTTTTGGAAACGCACCTCTTCCTTCTTGGGGTGCACGTTCACGTCCACGATCTCAGGATCGACCTCGAGGAAGAGGAAAAAGAGGGGATGCTGGCCGCGGCCAAGGAAGCGGGAATAAGCTTGATAGATGGGCACGGAAAGGTTCCCCAGCCGCACGGGCCTTCGGTTTAAGAAAAGGTGCTGATCGGCCCGCGTTGCCTGAGAAAGTTCCGGCGGGGAGAAAAAGGCGTGCAATCGGTAACCGGGTTCCTCCATGTCCACAGCGATGAGTTTTCGGGCCAAGGCCTCGCCATAGATCTGGGAAATGCGGGAAAGCGGGGCCCGCGTGGGCGGGACTTCCAATACTTTCCGGCCCTCGGAAAACACGAGGAAACCACGATCGAAATGGGCCAGGGCCAGGTGGCGCAGGAGTTCCAAGCATTTGCGGGCTTCCGCCGCTGGGGTGGAGAGGAACTTTCGCCGGGCCGGGACGTTGAAGAAAAGGTCGCGCACTTCCACCGTGGTGCCCACGGGATGGGCCGCGGGCTTTCCTGCCCCCACCCGGCCGCCCTCCACCCAAAGCTCGTACCCTTCGGCCGCTTCGGGCGTGCGGGAGATCAGGCGCACCCGGGCCACGGCACAGATGGCGGCCAAGGCCTCGCCGCGGAAGCCCAAAGTGCGGATGTGGCGAAGGTCCTCTTCTTGCGAGATTTTGCTTGTGGTGTGCCGTTCGATGGCAAGGTGCATCTCCTCCGGGCTCATGCCCACGCCATCGTCGGTGACCAAAACGCGGGAAATTCCGCCGCGCTCTATCTCCACCCGAATTTTGGTGGCCCCGGCGTCGATGCAGTTCTCCACGAGTTCCTTGAGGACGGAGGCCGGCCGGTCCACCACCTCCCCGGCCGCGATCTTTTGAATGACCTCCTCGGAAAGCCGGTGAATGCGCCCCATCCCCCCAACTTTAGGGCCTTCCCCAAGCGCGGGCGACCCCGGGGGTTCTTGCTTTCCGGAGCGGGTCTTCCTACCCTTGGGCGAAGCGGGCGAAAGGGGGTGAAACCGGTGTACACCGTGCGGGAACTCGTTTCCATCCTTGGTCTTACCACGGAAAACCAAGTGCGGAACAGGATCGAGGCCATCCGTGACCTCCTCCTTCCCCATCTCCGCCGCGGCCCCAATAACCAACTCCTCCTCACCGAGGAGGGCCTCCGCCTCCTCCGGGACCTCCAGGCTTTGTGCGAAACCGGGCATACCCTTAAGGAAGCGTCCAACCTTTTGCGCTTCCGACTAGAATCAGACGAAGAGGCCAACGCTCGACATTTAGGCGAAACAGGAAAAAACCAGGAAAAAGTGGGAGGGAAGGGGGATGAAGGGTGGCGGGCCCTGGTGGAGCACCTGGCCCAGGAGGTGCGGGACCTTTCGGAGCGGGTGCGGTTGCTTGAGGCCAGGCTTCAAGCCCAAACGGGACAGAAGGCCTGGTGGGAACGCTGGCGCGACCTGAAAATTTCATGATGCCCAACGAGAAGCTCGTGAAACTTCGGCGGGCCATCGAGGGCTGTGCCCGCCTCAAGGCCCTTTGGGCCTGTTCCAACGTCACCGCCATCACCCGTCTTGGGATAAACGACCACGGGCCCGTGCATGTGCGCATCGTCATGCGCCTCTCTCTGAAGCTCCTGCGGCTCCTTTTGGAGGCCGGGGTGCGGCCCGGGGTTCTGGACCACGGCCTTTCCCCGGAGGACGCGGAGGTGGTGGTGACCCTGGCCGCGGCCCTCCACGACATCGGCCACGCCATCCACCGCGACGAGCACGAAAACCTCTCCCTCGTTTTGGCCGCCCAGCTGGCCGATGAGCTCCTGGCCGGGATTTACGAGGAGCCGGCGAAGACCCAAATCATCGCCGATGTTCTGCACGCGGTCTACGCCCACCGGCGGGAGGCCCGCCCCCTCACCCTCGAGGCCGGGGTCCTGAAGGTAGCGGATGCCCTGGATATGGAGAAGGGCCGGGCCCGCATCCCCTTCCAGGTGGGAAGGCCCACCATCCACTCCGTCTCCGCCCTGGCCATCGAGAAGGTGGAGGTGAAAAAGGGGAAGGAAAAACCCGTGCACATCCACGTGCGCATGACCAACTCCGCCGGGATTTTTCAACTGGATTCCCTTTTTCGGGAGAAGCTCCTCACCTCCGGGCTTAAAGACTACATCGAGCTTTCCGCGGAGGTGGAGGGTGAGGAGAAAAAGATCATCGAGCGCTATGCCCTGGACTAGGGGGCCGATGCGGGCGCGGCCGGGTGTCCACCCCCGATCAGTTGACAAAAGGGATCTTTTGTCAAGACAGCCTTCACGGGAAATGCGGAAGGAAGGGGTTTCCCCGCGGCTCCGATCTTTGGTAAAGTTTGACGCGCCTTCTGTCAAGGAAAGAAAGGAGGGACGGTGCCGCTCCAGCTGACCCTGGAGGACTTCATGACCCCTGAGCAGGTGCACCGGCTGAAGAGCGTGGCCCGCAAGGCCGCGGAAGAGGCCCTCCGCCGCGGAAAAAAGGGGCCGGTCCGGGATTGGGCCGTCCTCCATGTGGCCCTGGATGCCGGGCTTCGCGCCTCCGAAATCGCCCAACTCAAGGTCGGGGACCTCCTTTTGGAGCCCGGACAAGGCGCGATCATCGTCCGGCGGGGGAAGGGCGGAAAGATCCGAAGCGTCCACATCGGCGAACCCCTCCGCAAGCACCTCCTGGAGTTTTTGGAGTGGAAGAAACTCGTGGGCGAACCCACAGGTCCGGCTGATTACCTTTTCCTCTCCCCCAGAGGTGGACCCCTCACCCGCCAGGCCCTCTGGCTCCTTTTCAAACGCTACGCCAAAAAGGCCGGCCTTCCCGAGCGCTTCACCATCCACTCCTGCCGCCACACTTACGCTTCCCTCCTTTACCGGGCCTCCAAGTTCAACCTGCGGCTCGTACAAAAGCAGCTTGGGCACGCCTCCATCCGCACGACCCAGGTCTACGCCGACGTCCTTTCCTACGATGCCTTCGAGGCGGTGAACGGCCTTCCCCAATGATTTTCCTCCTCCTTTTCGCCCTCCCCGCCTTGGCGTTGGAGGTGGGGGTGGAGGTGGGCTGGGCGGGGAGGGCCGTGGTCTCCGCGGTTAATCCCCTTTGGCTTTCCCTGGAGAACCTCGATCCCCAGCCTTTTTCCGGGGCAATCCGGGTTTCCGCGGGGATCGGCTCGCCCTGGCGGGGGGAGGCGCGATACACCGCTGAGCTCCCCGTTTTCCTTGCTCCTTTCGGGCGAACGCGCCTGGTCCTTCCTTGGCCGGTGCCCCTGGGCATGACGAGCCTGCGGGTGGAGGTTTTCGCGGAAAGTGGGGTGGTGTTCGCTCGGGATTTCCCCCTGAACCTTTCTGCGGAGCGGCTGCGGGCGGGCCTCGGCCCTCCCCCGGAGCCGGTGGATGTCCTTCTTTCCCCCCTGGATTTCCCCACTGATCCCCTTCTTCTTTGGCCTTTCTCCAAGCTTTTTGTGGGCGTTCCCCTTTCTGCGGGGGCTTTGGCCGCGGTGCGGGCTTGGGCGGCCTTCCTCGGGGGAACTGCGGAGATTTCCACACCTTGCTCGGTTTCCTTCTCCTCGGAGGCGTTCTTTTCCCACCTGCGGGGGCAGCGTCCCTCCCCGCCCCTTTGGTCCGCCCTCGTCCCCGGCCTCCTCTTTTACCTCTTCGGCCTTGGCCCGGTCCTCAGCCGCTTCGCCCGGGGAAATACCTGGGTTTTTCTGGGGTTCCTCGTGGTTTTTCTCGCTTTTTCCCTGTTTTATGGGGTTTTTCGAGAAACCGTCGCTCACATATTTCTGGTCTTCGTCGGCGTTGAGTGCAAGAGTGTTGACCGGTTTTGTTTGGAGTTATGCGGAGCGGTTTCCCGGCGGGAGGAGGCGTGGGGGCTTCCCGGGTTCTGGGTGGAGGTCTTGCCCGCGCGGGGTTGGGAAGGGCTGGACGTGCGGTGGGTGTACACCCCAGAGGGATGGCGGACGGAGGCGGGCCTCACCCCCGGCCGCCCCCGCTTTTTCTTACGCCTCGCGGAAAAACCCGGGCCAGAACTAGCCGCTGAGCCCTCCCCGCCGCCCAATTGGCTGACCCAAGTCCTCCGCCTCCCCTGGGAGGAGGCCCGCGTCCAGCGCGCCCTCCTTTCCCAAAAAGGGCACGAAACGGAGGTGTGGCGCGTCCTCCTCCCATGAGGCTCCCCGCCCTTCCTCCGCCTTTGGTCACGCCCTTCCACGGTTTTGCCATCCTCTCCGGAGCCGCCCTCCCCGTTTCCCTCCTTTGGCCTGAGCCCACGGTGGGACGCACCCTTTTCCTCCAAGTCCTCGTCTTCCTCCAAGGCATCCTTTCCCTGCAGATCGGGGAGGTCGAACGAGGCTATGGAGGTTTCCGCCCGCACGCCCGGCTCCTCCGCCTTTTTTTCTTCACCGCCACGGCCTTGGCCCTGGCTTTGCCGTTCCTTCTCGTCCACCGCGTGGAAACCGGGAGCGATTGGCCCGCGTTTTCCCTTTCCCTCCTCTTTTTGCTCGCCCATGGGTTTGTGTGGACTTCTGCTGGGTATGGCCTTCCCGCGGTGGTAAGATCGGAAGGGTTGAGGTTTGTCGTGAAATACGGGGGTTTGGTCTTGGCGAACGTGCTTCCCCTGTTCTTTGCTCCCTTTGTGAGCGGGCTTTGGGTCCTTCCCGCCCTTTGGGAGGGGCGGGGCGCGGCCGCGGGTTTGGCCCTTTATCTTGGCCTAAGCGGGGTGAGCATCCCTTGGATCTGGCGAGGGCGGAGAGGATCCTAAAGAGGGTGGGCCTTTTTCTGCGCCTCCGGCGCTTCCTTTTGGCCGCTGGGTTCTCCTCATTCCTCGCCCTCCTTTTCCTCCACGGGATCCGCCTCCTCAGCCTTTCCGTTTCCCCTTTCCTCTTTGGGCTTTTCTCTCTTCCTCCGCTTTTTGCCCTCCTTTGGCCCCTGGATATGGAGAAAAAACTTTTTTGGTGCGGCCGGAGGCTCGGGATGGGCGGGCGGCTGGCCGGCCTTTCCGCGGCCCTGCGCCGGGGAAATCCTGCGTTCCTCGCCGCACTTTTAAATTGTAAGCCTCGCCCTTCCCGCCTTCTTTTCCCCGAGATCCTCTCTCTCGCTTTCCCTTTGATTTTGGTCCCCCTTTTCCTCCTTCCCGCTGGACCTCCTATGGGGGTTTTAGAGCTTCCTGCCCCTTCTAAGGAAACCGCTTTGGCCCTCGCTGGATCCGCTTCCGAGGGGCGGTCGACGCCTTTGGGGGCGCCATCGATCCCCAAGCTTCCGCCCGAGTTCGCCGGTTCTCCTGCCCCTTCAGCGCTCTCCCTCCTTTTCGGGGAAGGGGTGTCCCAAGAGGAGGCGGTGCAGAGGCTCGCCCAAGAGGAGGGGCTTCTTCGGCGTTTGGCGGAGCTGCTCGCCCAGGCTTCCCAGGCGGGCTCCTTGGCCGAGGTTGCTTCGGAGGTCGGGGGGATTTTGCAAGAACTGGGCCGGCCGGATCTGCGCGCGGCCCTGGCCGAGGCCCTTGCTCCCGGGCGGGAGGAGCTGGAGAAGGCCCAGGCCTTGGTCGAGACCGCCCTGGAAGGCATTTCTTCTCTTCAGGCCGAGCTCTCCGCTTCTTTGCAACCCTCTGAGGGGGAAAGGCCCCAGGAGGCTTTGGGGGTTGAGGGAGCGAGGGTTTCCCCTGGAGAAGGTGGGCGGCCAGGGGGTGAAATCCTCATGGATACGGAGGCGGAACCGGCCCTCCGGCCGGAGTTGGAGGGGAAAGGTGAGGGGCTGGGCCTAGGCGTGGGTTTTGAGCCGGGTGCTCCCGTGCAGCCCGGCACCCCTCGGGAATGGGAAAGGCCTGAGGAAGCGGTGGGGACGGCGGTGCGGGCGGGGGAGGGTCCGGTGCGGACTGGCGTGGCCCTGGCCCTTCCCGGCGAGCCGCCCTCCGAAAGCCCCGCAGAAGGGGCTCCACCAACTCCTCAGGAGGTGGAGCTCCTCCTCAAGGAAGCTTCTCTTCCTCCGGCCCTGCGGGAGGTTGTGCGTCGCTACTTTGAGCTCCTTGGGGGAGGTGGGCCTTGATCGGAAGGGAAGAGATCGCCCAGGCCCAGGAGTCCCTGGCCCGCCTGCGGGAGGCCCTCGGCCGCACCATCGTCGGGCAGGAGCGGACGATAGAGATCACCATTTGGGCCCTTTTGGGGCGGGGGCACGTCCTTTTGGAGGGCGTGCCTGGACTTGGGAAAACCCTCCTTGTGCGGGCCTTAAGCCGCGCCCTGGGCCTGAGTTTCTCCCGGATTCAATGCACTCCCGACCTCATGCCCGCCGATATCCTCGGCACCTACGTGTTTTCCGAGGATGGTTTTCGTTTCCTTCCCGGCCCGGTTTTCGCCAACATCGTCCTCGCTGACGAGATCAACCGCGCCACCCCCAAAACCCAGTCCGCCCTCCTTGAGGCCATGCAAGAGCGCCAAGTCACCGTGGGAAACACCACCTACCCCCTTCCCCACCCCTTCATGGTCCTCGCCACCCAAAACCCCATCGAGATGGAGGGAACTTATCCTCTTCCTGAAGCGCAGGTGGACCGGTTCCTGTTCAAGGCCGAGGTGGGTTTCCCCAGGGAGGAGGAGCTCGTGGAGATCATCCGTCGGAACACGGAGGGCGAGGGGATAGTTCTTCCCGAGCCCGTCCTCACCCGGGAGGAAGTGCTCCTCTGCCAAGAGGTGGTGGCGGAATATCCCGTGCATGGGGAGCTTTTGAGCTATGCGGCGCGGCTGGTTTTGGCCACGCATCCCGGTGCGCGGAACGCGCCCGAGGCCGTGAAGAAGTACGTCCTCTATGGGGCCAGTCCCCGGGCCGGGTTGGCCCTGATCCTCGGGGCCAAGGCCCGGGCCTTCCTCTCCGGCCGCTTCCATTTGGAGGTGGAAGACGTCCAGGCCGCGTTCCGGCCGGCCCTCATCCACCGGGTGATCCTCAATTTCCGGGCCGAGGCCGAGGGGGTGAGTCCATGGGAGGTGCTCCAGGAGGTGTTGCGGGCGGTACCGCCGCCGTAGAGCTCCTCAGTCCCGCGGAGCTGGCGGTCCTAGCCCGTGCCCGCTTTGCCCTACGCCGCCCGCGCCTCCTTTTGCCCGGTGGACATTTGGCCAGGCGGGCCGGGGCCTCCCTCGAGTTCGCCGACCACCGGCCCTACCAGCCCGGCGACGACCCCCGCCTCGTCGATTGGGCCGTGTACGCCCGCCACCGCAAACTCGTGACCAAGGTCTTCTCCCGCGAGGTGGAAGCCCCCCTTTACGTCCTTTTGGACGCTTCCCGCTCCATGGCCCTGGGAGGAAAGCTTTCCTTTGCGGCGCGGCTTTCCGCGGCCTTTTGTTTCCTCGCGTATCGCGCAGGCGACCGCTTCGCCGTCTACCCTTTCTCCGAAACTGTACAGTTCCTGGGGAGGCCGCGGCGGGGCCGCGCTGCCTTGGCCAAAACCTTTGCTGAGCTTTCCAAAATCTCCCCGCTGGGCCGAACGGATCTCGCCCGCGCCCTTTCGGCATGGGCGGAAAAAGTGGGCGAGCCCGGGTTCTGCCTCATCCTTTCCGATTTCTTGGCCCCAGGGCTCCGCGAGGGCCTCTTGGCCCTGCGCCATGGCCGCCATGCCGTGGCCGCCATCCAAATCCTCGCCCCCCAGGATCTCTCTCCCGCGGTGGCGGGCGAGGTGCGCCTCCTCGATGTGGAGGAGGGAAGGGGGCGCTCGCTGAGCGTGGGCCGCGCGGCCCTCCGGGCCTACATGGAGGCCCTAAGGCGTTGGAATGCTGCCCTTCTTTCCGCGTGCCAAGAACTGGGGGCGGCCTTCTTCCTTTTCCCGGCGGAGGGCTCGCCGGTGGGAGCGGCCCTCACCGTGGCCCGGAGGTGGCGGCCATGACCTGGGAGCTCCCTTGGGCTTGGCTTTGGCTCCTCGCCCTCATCCCGGTGGTGCTCCTCCATTTTTTGCGCCGAAGGGAACGGGATTTTCTTGTCTCCGCCCTCTTCCTTTGGGAAGGGGTCCGACCTGATCAGCCCCATTTCCTCCAGCGCCTGCGCCACCGCCTCGACCTCCTCCTTCTCCTCCAGGTTCTGGCTGTGATCCTTTTCGCTTTTGCCCTCAGCCGGCCGGCCCTCTTTGCCCTCCGCCCAAGCGGGGCCACCCTGCTTGTGCTCGATGCCTCCGCCTCCACCGCAAGCGAAGGGGTAGCGGAAAAAATCCGGGAGGAGGCGAAACGAGTGGTGCGGGGATCCGCGGGCCCCTGGACGGCAGTGCTTTGGACCGATCCGCCCGCGCGCCTAGCCGAGCCGACCTCCTCCCAGGCGGAGATCCTCCGGGCGCTGGACCTTTATCGGCCCACTTTGCGCCGCCGGCCGCCCTTGGCCCGCGCCCTGGCCCTCTTTCCCGAACCCTGGCCGCGGGTGGTGGTGATCACCGACAACCCCGCGGGTGTGATCGGCGCGGAGGTGATCCAGGTGGAGCGGCCGCCGAACCTCGGCCTAACCGCGTTCTCTGTGCGCCCCGCCCCTGACGGAACCCGCTACGAAGCGTTCCTGCGGGTCCTCAACGCCACGCCGAAATACCAAGACGTCCAAGTGCGGGTGAGGACGGAAGCCGGGGAGTTTTGGGCAAGCCGCCTCCTCCCTCCCGGACAGGAGGAAGACCTCGTCCTCCCCCTTTTCGGCGTCCGCGCCGGCGCATTTGTGGCCGAGCTCCTCCCAGGCGATCCCTTCCCCTGGGACAATGTGCGCTATTTTGCGTTTTCCACGGGGACGGTGCGCGTGGCCTTCGTGGGCCAAGAGGACCGGTACCTTTGGGCGGCCTTGCGCGCCGCTGCTTCCGCCGTGCGGGCCGAGGGTACCGCGGACCTTTATGTGGCCGTATCCACGGAGCTCGCGGGGGAGCCCGTGGGACCGGCGCTTCTGGTGGCCGCCGGAAGCCCAGATTGTCCCGGCGAGGGCTTCCGCCCCGCCGGCGCCCTCCGGGCCGAGCCTTCTTCCCTCCTCGCCCACGTTTCCCTGGAAAAAATCCGGATCGCTAAGGTTTACGCCCTCCGTCTTCCCCCGGAGGCCAAGGTGCTCGCTTGGGCCGGGGAATTGCCCCTCCTTGTCCTTTGGGAAAGCCCCCATGGCCGCCGGGCTTTCCTCACCGCCGAGCTTGGGAGCTCCAACCTCCCCCTCCTTCCGGACTTCCCCGTCCTCGTGCGGAACCTCTTGGGTTGGCTTCTCCCCGAGGAGCCCGCGCCCCTCCTCGAGGTCGGGGAAACCTTGCGGCTTCCCCCGGGCTACGCCGTGCTCACCGGGGAAGGGCCCGTGGAGGGCCTTTGGTCGCCGGAGGAACCCGGCCTCTACGCGCTCCGCCGGCCGGATGGGACGGGGTATGTGGCGGTGAACGTGCCGTGGGAGGCCTCTCGGCCGCCTGCCCCCGTGGAAGTGGTCAAGCCCGAATCGCCCGAGGCAAAAGTTGCCGTCCCCCTTTGGCCTTGGGTCCTCCTCGCCCTCCTCCCCCTCCTTTTGGGTGAGGCCCTTCTTTTCGCGGGAGGCCACGGCTGATGCGTTTCCTTTGGCCCTGGGCCTTGGCTTTCCTCCTCTTTCCCCTTGGGCTTTTCCTCTTTTCCCTCCTGCGGGAGCGGCGTCTTCTCGGCCGGGCCTTGACCCTTACCTTTATGGTCCTAGCCCTGAGCCAGCCGGAGGTGGGCTTTCGCCGCGCCCAGGAAGAGGTGATCTTCCTGGTGGACCGCTCCGGAAGCGTTGGGGACGAGGCCGTGCAGGCTTTTTGGGATCTGGCCTCCTCGGCTGCGGGGCGAGGTGTTCACGCGGGGGTCGTGGTTTTTGCCGGGCTTCCCGCGGTGGTGAGGCCACCCAGCCCCGGCCTCCTCAAGACCCTGGAGACCCCCGTTTCCCTCGAGCCGAGCCGGACTGATCTCGGCGCGGCTTTGGACCTGGCCTTGGCCCTCCTCCCCGGGCCGGGACAGATCGTTCTCCTTTCCGATGGCCGCGATACCGAGGGAAAGCTTTGGGGAGCGGTAGAGCGGGCGCGAATCCACCGCGTTGCCATCAATGTTTTTCCCGTGGGCCTCAAGGATCCTCTGCGCCTCCTTTCCTTCCAAGGCCCAAGCAAAATCCCGCCTGGAAAGGCCGAGCTTTCCGCGCAGATCCTGGTTAGCGAGGAGGTGGGGGTACGGGCCGTGCTTTCCGCAAACGGGTTGCCGCTTTTGGTCCGCGAGCTTCGCCTGACACCCGGGCTCCATGAGGAGCGCTTTCAGGTGGAGCTCCCGGAGCCAGGGATGTTCACGTTTACCCTGGCTCTGGAGGTCCCGGCCGACCCTCTTCCCGAAAACAACCGGCTCTCCTGGGCGGTGGCTGTGGGCGAGGTGGCTCCCGCGCTGGTGGTGGGCGAGGGCGAAAGCGCGGTGGATGCGCTGCTGCGGGGGGCGGGCCTTCCCTTCCGCCGCGTTCCCGCCCTGGAGCTTTCCGATCTTGCCCAAGCGAACCTGGTGATCCTCGATGATTTCCCGCTGGGCCTCTTGGGGCCGGGGACAGTCGAGGCTTTGGCTGCGTTCGTGCGGGCCGGCGGGGGCCTTTGGGCCATCCTGGGGAGGCGGGCCCTGGGCGGCTATGCCGGCCCCTTGGAAGAAATCCTTCCTGTGACCTTTTCCGTGCCGCAAGCCTATCAGGAGGCCACCGCGGCGGTGGTCTTCGTTTTGGACCGCTCGGCCTCCATGGCTGGTCGGGCCGGTTCCACCACGAAAATAGAGCTCCTCAAGGACGCCACGGCGGCGGCCATGGAGTGGATCCCCGACGACGACTGGCTTGGGGCCATCGCCTTCGACCGTAATCCTTTCTGGCTAGCTTTTCCCGGCCCGGCGTCCGCCACCAAGCCCGCGCTCTTTTCCGCCCTGGCCGGGCTCACCCCAAGCGGCGGCACCGACCTTTGGCCCGCGGTGGAGCTAGCCCTCGCCGCCTTGGCCAATGTTCCCGCGCGCATCCGCCACATCATCCTCGCCTCCGACGGGAAAACGGTGCGGGAGAATCGCGACTTTCAGGCGCTGTATCGTCGGGTGGCCGAAAGCGGGGTGGGGCTTACATCCATCGCCATCGGTCCCGACGCCGATTTGGAGATCCTTTCCGCTTTAGCCCAGGCCGGCGGGGGCGAGGTCCACTTCCTCCGCGATCCCGTGGAGTTGCGAGCCGTCCTTGTGCGAGAGACAAGGAAAGCCCTGCGGCCGCGCTTCGTGGAGGGCGAGTTTTCTCTGGTGCCCGGCCCCGCGGCCGGGGAATTGAGCGGTGTGGCCTGGCCCTCCCTTTACGGCTATAGCCTCACCTTCCCAAAACCCACGGGGGAGGTAGCCCTCCTCACGTCCCTGGGCGATCCTTTACTCGTTTTCGGCCGCCTGGGCTTGGGCACGGTGGCCGTCCTCACCGCGGACCTCCGCGGGGTTTGGTCCCGGGACCTCGTGGCCTCGCCCGCCCTTTCCGCGCTCTTCGCCCATGTTTTCGGGCGGATTTGGTCGGAGAGAGCTTCGGTGGAAGTGCGGTGGGAGGAGGGGGAAAGGGGGCTACGGATCCAGCTCGATGTGGCGGAGGGCGGCCGCTGGGTGAATGGGCTAAGATTTTCCGGGACCCTCGTGGGGCCAAGGGACACCCTTTCCCTCGCCTTCGTCCAGGTTGCCCCAGGCCGCTATGAGGCGGAAATCCCCGCCCCGGAGGAGGGGGTTCATCTCCTCAGTTTCACAGAAGAGAGCGGGCGCTACGGGGGAACCGTCTCCCTTCCCCTCCCTTATCCCCGGGAATTCAGGGAAACGGGGCCGGACGAGGCTACGCTTGCCGCCATCGCCCACGCCACGGGCGGGAGCGTGCTTTGGGACGAGGAGCTACCCGGGCTTTCCGGGGAGAGGGGGGAATGGGTGGCCCTTTGGCCGTTCCTCCTTTGGGCAGGTGCGGGGAGCTTCCTTTTGGATTTAGCCCTGCGAAAGGTCAGCTTAAGGCCCTTTGGGCGAGCTCGGAAAGCCCCGGGTCCGCAAGCCAACCTCGGAGCTCCCCTTCCACGGGGTTAGGGGCCGCCCAACGCCACCTCCTCAGGGCACGGATCACGGCTTTTCGAACCTTTCCCTCCTCGCTGCGGCCAAGATGGCGGAGGAGGATGAGGGCCCGCCGGGCTAAAGAAGGGGGGAGCCGGCCAAGGCACTCCACGGCGAAGATCTTCTTTTTGGGGTCGGGATCAGCTGTCCACTGGGCCAGGATCTCCAAGGCCTCCTCGGGATAGGTGGGAAGGAGCTTTTCCCGGAGGGCTTTGCGGGCCAAGGTCCGGACGGAAGGATCTGGGTCCCAAAGGAGGGGCTCGATGAGCCCAAAGAGGAACACGGCCCGGAAGGGATCAGCGGGATCCGCGGCCTTTTCCGCGGCTTTGACTAAACTTTTTCGCACCTGAGGATCATGATCCTCGGCCCAAGCCCGCAGGAGGGGGAAAACCAGCGCTCCTCCCTGCGCCAAAAAAGAGGCCAAGGCCGTTACGGCATTTTGCCCATCGCTTGAGATCTTCGCCCGGAGCTCGGATAAAGCTTTGGCAAAGATGGCCTCTTCTTGGTCCGCTGCGAAGGGGTCAGAGAGGACCGAAGGCCGGCGCACCATGAACCCAGTGTAACCCGCATTACGTTCAGCTGTCAAATCGGCATCCGCCCTGGGGATCGGCTGGGGAAAACTTCCAATTAGAGGTGACCGCCATTACCACCATGCCCAAAGTAAACGATTGAAAAAACGCCTGGCGAATCCGCAATTTTGCGCGATTTTTCCAGTTCCCGCTGGAACATGGTGAAGCCGAAGGAACCCCAAAACGTGAGGCAAAAAGGTCAGCTCTTCTGCGACCGATCCCTCACGTCTTCGGCCAACTTTGTAGCGCTCAAGGCGGCTACCGAAGCCGGTTTACGGAGGAAGGCCAATCCCCGTTCCTCCAGGGCGAGCTTCACCCCGAGCTCCTTTTCCCCTTCATCGGGGAGAAGCTCCGCCTGCAGAATAACTTTCCGGCGAGCCAAGACCTTGGTGAAAACGAAAATCCCCTTTGTCGGGGGAGCCATTCCCGCAAGGCCTCGCGAATCAATCCATCTTGATGTGACACGGAAAGCACAATCGCAGAAAATGGCTTTGCGCCAATGCAGCGCGGCAGCTTTTCGAGGGGGTGGTATTTGTGCGGCTTTTGTTGGTCTCCGTTTTGTTTGCCGGCTTTCTGGGCCTGGCCCAGGGGGCGTTGGGGATTGGAGGCGGTGGGTTCATGCCCGTCCTTTATTTTCCCGATCTTTCCGCGTTGAACGCCGAGCTTTCGGCCCACGGGTTTGGGGGATTTTCCGGGCCCCTTCCCCTTTGGGGCGGGGGAGGGTTTGGCGGGCTTCTTTCCGGGCCGCGCCTGGGCGGGATGGGCTACGGCGGGGAAATTTCCGTGCGCCGGGGCGAGAAAACGGCCACCCTTTCCTTTAGTGCAGGCGGGTTCCTCACGGAACGAGCCCTTTTCGCCGAGGGCAACATGGCTTTGGGGTTCGGCCTCCTCCTTGGCGGAGGAAGTGCAGAGCTCGAGCTCATCTTTCGGGCTCCCTCATCTTTTGAGGAAGCATTAGCGACCCCCACTTCCACCCGGCTTTCCCGCGGGTTCTTCGCCCTCGAGCCCTACTTGACCTTGGAGCTTTTCCTTTTTGATTGGGCCTTCCTCAAGGTCCAGGTGGGGTACCTCTTGGCCCTGGGCGACGGTTGGAAAGCAGGGGGATTCGACTTAGGAGGGGTTCCCGCAAGCTTGAGCGCTCCCGTTCTTCACTTTTTTGTGAACTTCGGTGGCTACGCCTCTCTGACGGAGGAAACCCCTTAGTTTCCGGGGTAAACTCGCACGGCATGGACGAGGGATGGTGGCCGAAGCCCTACAGGATCAAGGTTGTGGAGCCCATTCGCCTCCCACCCCGCGCGGAGCGGGAAAAACTGCTCGCCGAGGCGGGCTACAACGTGTTCAACCTGAAAAGTACCGACGTCTACATCGATCTCCTCACCGACTCCGGGACAGGGGCCATGTCCCAGGCCCAGTGGGCCGCCCTGATGGAGGGCGACGAGGCTTATGCGGGAAGCCGTTCATTTGAACTCTTCCAGGAGGCGGTGCAGGAGATAACCGGCTACCCCTACGTCCTTCCCACCCACCAGGGCCGCGCCGCCGAACACGTCTTCTTTTCCGTGGCGGTCAAGGCTGGCCAAATCGTCCCCAACAACACCCATTTCGACACCACCCGGGCCAACCTCCTCGCCTTGGGGGCGACACCCTTGGATCTTCCCGCCCCTGAGGCTTTGGAACCCGAATTGGACCATCCCTTCAAAGGGAACATGGATTTAGAAGCCCTGGAAAAGCTCTTGCGCGAACAAGGGGAGCGGGTGCCCTTCGTCATGCTCACCCTCACCAACAACACCATGGCAGGACAGCCCGTCTCTTTGGCGAACATCCGCGCGGTTTCCGAACTCGCCCACGCCCACGGGAAGCCCCTCATCCTCGACGCCGCCCGCCACGCGGAGAACGCCTTCTTCATCGGGGAGCGCGAACCCGGCTATGCCGGGAAAAGCCCGGCGGAGATCGCCCGGGAAGTTTTTGCCCTGGCTGACGGCTGCCTCATGTCCGCCAAAAAGGACGGCCTTGGGAACATCGGGGGGTTCATCGCCCTAAAAGATCCGGACCTCTACGAGCGTTGTGCCGAGCGGCTCATCCTCTGGGAAGGTTTTCCCACCTATGGTGGTCTGGCCGGCCGGGACCTCGCGGCCCTGGCCGTGGGTCTCCGGGAGGCCCTGGATCCCCTGTATCTTCGGGACCGGGTGGGACAGGTTCGTTGGCTTGCGGAGGAGCTTCGGGCGCTTGGGGTTCCCGTTTATTGGCCACCGGGCGGCCACGCGGTGTATGTGGACGCCGCCCGGTTCCTCCCCCATATCCCGCGGGACCAATTCCCCGGACAGGCTTTGGTATGCGCCTTGTACCTCGAGGGCGGAGTCCGGGCAGTGGAGGTGGGATCGGGGATGCTTGGGGAAGCCGCGAAAATGGAGCTTGTGCGCTTGGCCATCCCCCGGCGGGTTTACACCGAGGAGCACCTCCGCCACGTGGTGGGGACGTTCGCCCGGCTTTTGGAGAAGCGGAAAAGCCTACGGGGACTGAGGCTCGTGCAGGGAAGCGGCCCGCTCCGGCATTTCCGCGCCCGGTTCAGCCCAGTCTAGTCACTTTTTCCCCATGTCCTGGGGCCTGGGCTCCGCGGGATTTAGGGTCACCGGGCTTTGACACTTCACACACCGGGAGCTTATGAGCACGCTCCAAGGGCGCACGAATTCCTCGAACTCCGAGTTCTTCAAGCAGTCCCCACACAAAACCTTGAAGCTATTGGCCTTGGTCCGCACAAGATAACCTTTGCGCAGCGTGCCCATAGCGAAAGTATTATAGCCGAAAAACCTGATCAAGCCAGGGTTTTAGCGATCGATGCGGAGCCTGGCCAGGCGGGGATCGTCCTTATCCCAGGGGATGACTTGGATTTCCCGGATGTCCTCGTTTCGCCGGACCAAAACGCGTACGGGGGTGTCTTTCGGTGCGTCGCTGTAGCGGGCGGCGAGCTCCGCGGCCTCTCGCAATTCCTCCGCGCTTGGCTCGCCCAACACCAGTGCCACCGGGCCAGGGACATCGGGGAACTCCAGCACGTGGTGGTCCCCGGGGAAGCTGAGGAGGGCGGCGTTTTCGGTCTCGTCCCTTCCCACCACCACCCGGACTTTCGGGCCCAAGCGGAAGTGCCGCCCATAGCGGAGGAGGGCGAAATCGTCCTTGGTGAGGGCGTCAACGCCTTTTTCCCGGATGAGGTCCCGCAGCCTTTTCGAATAGGCCCGCTCGAGGAGGAGGCAACAGCCGCCCCCAGGCGGGGTGAATTGGGGGATGCCCAACTCCCGGGCCAAAGCCAATTGCCTTTGGCGTGAACGGCCTTGAATATCCAGCCAATCCTCCCTCTTCACCCAGCCCATCCGCTCGGGGAAGGTGGGGCCGAGGAGCCTTCCGGAGAGGGGGCGAACGAGCCGCTCCCCGAGCCCGGACTCCTGGGCCACGAGCTCCAGGGCCTCCCGGTGCTGGGACATGGGCCGCTGGCCCAAAACCTCGCCCGTCACCACGAAGGAAGCCCCTTCCTCCTCCATCACCTCCTTGGCCTTTTGGAGCATGAAGATCCGGCAATCGAGGCAGGGGTTCATTCCCTGGCCCCGCCCGTATTTGGGATGCTTTACCACCTCCAGGTACTCCGCGGAGACCTCGAGGAGCCGCACGGGAATGCCCAGGGCAAGACCTTGGGCCAGGACGGCATCGCAGCGGCCCTGACCGGTGCAGAAACCCGTGGCCAAATTCAGGCCCACCACCTCAAACCCCAGCCTCTTCGTCCAGGCCGCGGCGAGGGCGGAATCCAAACCTCCAGACATGAGGGCGATGGCTCTCTTCTGAGGTCCGCCCATATCTTCGCTATGATAGGTTTGGTCCCCGGGGATCTCCACAACCTTTGCACATGGCCTTCATGGAACGTGCAATCCCGGTGGGTAGAAATGTAGCTGGAGGTGATAGGGATGGTGAGAAGGTTCTTGGTCTTCGGACTGGTTTTGGCGTTGGCCGGGGTAGCCCTGGCCCAAAGCGTCCAGGAGAGCATCGCTGCCTCCGGACAGGCGGCGATCAAGGCAGCCATCGCCCGGGTGGCCCCGGCGGTGGTCAAAGTGGAGGCCACCCGGAAGGTCTCCACCTGGTGGGACCAGTTCTTCCAGGACCCCTTCTTCCGCCGATTCTTCGGGGAACCCGAGTCCACCCAAACCTCCTTGGGGTCGGGCTTCGTCGTGGAATACGCGGGCAAGAAGTACATCCTTACCAATTACCACGTGGTGGAGGGCGCCACTTCCATTGTGGTGACCGCCCAAAGCGGCGAGTCCTGGCCGGCCCAGGTGGTGGGGACCGACGATCTTTTGGACCTCGCCGTATTAAGTGTGGACGGGATGGACCTTCCGGTGGCCCCCCTTGGGGATTCCGATGCTTTGGAAATCGGGGATTGGGTGATCGCCATCGGTAACCCCCTGGGTTTCTCCCACACGGTGACATTGGGGATCGTCTCCGCCCTCAACCGAGATGTGCCCAAGCCCGATGGCTCGGGGTACTACCGCCGCATGATCCAGACCGATGCGGCCATCAACCCCGGGAACTCCGGCGGCCCCCTGGTGAACGCCTATGGGGAAGTGGTGGGGATGAACACCCTCATCGCCCGGCAAACTTCTTCGGGGATCGCCGTGGAGGGGATCAACTTCGCTGTTCCCATAAACGAGATCAAGCTCGCCCTGGCCCAGATCGTGGAGAAGGGCCGGGTGACCCGGGCCTGGCTTGGGGTGTACATCCAGGACGTCATCCCCGGAATGGAAAGGCAGCTCGGAGTGCGGGAGGGCGCCTTGGTCACGGAGGTGGTGGCCGGCTCGCCTGCAGCCAAGGCGGGGATCAGATCCGGAGACGTGATCGTGCAGGTGGACGGGCAAAAGATCAAAAATAGCAACGATCTCCAGATGGCCATCATGTACCGCAAGCCCGGGGAGAGGGTCACGGTGACCCTGGTGCGGGACAAAAGGACCATGACCGTGGATGTGGTGTTGGAGGAAAGGCCGGCGGAGGGCAAGGCAACGCCCGGTCAAACAGGGGTCAGCAAGTTCGGGTTGACCGTCCAGGATCTGACCGCTGAGCTCAAAAGCCGCTACGGCATCGCGCAAGACAGCGGGGTCGTGGTGGTGGGGGTGGAGCCGGGCTCCCGGGCCTACTGGGGCGGGGTACAGGTGGGCGACCTCATCGTGGAGGTCAACCGCCAGCCCATCTCCTCTATTTCCGATTGGAACAGGATTGTTTCCCAAATCGCTGAGGATGAGGAGGTGCTTCTCACCGTGATCCGCTCCGGCCGGACTCGGTTCATCCTTTTGCCCTAGCGGGGTAAAATAAGGCGGGTCGGAGAGTAGCGCAGCCTGGTTAGCGCGCATGGTTCGGGACCATGAGGTCGGCGGTTCGAATCCGCCCTCTCCGACCATGGGCGGGTATAGCTCAATGGTAGAGCACTGGCCTTCCAAGCCAGAGACACGGGTTCGATTCCCGTTACCCGCTCCAGCGCCCGTAGCTCAGAGGGACCGAGAGCAGCGGCCTTCTAAGCCGCAGGTCGGGGGTTCGAGTCCTCCCGGGCGCGCCAGGGGAGCGTAGCTCAGCCTGGGAGAGCACCGCGCTGTGGACGCGGGGGTCGCGGGTTCAAGTCCCGTCGCTCCTCCCAGCTGGTTCGCCGGCGGTTGTAGGATGCAACGGTTCTGAAGGACAGATCCGTAACGGCCGAGGACATGCCGGCGGGCCGGTCTCGCGCCCGTAGCTCAACAGGACCAGAGCATCGGCCTTCGGAGCCGAGGGTTGGGGGTTCGAGTCCTCCCGGGCGCGTTTTTTACTTTTTCGCTACCCTTGGGCCAGGGGTGATGCGGTGTACCGCTGGTTCCTGGTGGCTGGCCTTTGGCTTTTGGTGGGCGCTTTGGGCGCCCTTTTTTGGCTGGGCTTCGAGGTGACGAGAAACGGGATCGCCCTGCGCCTGAGCGAACCCTCCGGGCCGATAAAGGTGGAGGTGACCAACCCCATCTCCCTCCCCGTGCCCTTGGAGGTGAGGGTTTCCTCGCTTCCTCTCACGATCCCGGCGCGCTTTTCCGTGGCCGTGGAAGGGCCGGTGGAGGCGGAGACCGGGCTCCTTCTCTGTCCAGTTTGCCGGGAAGGGGCGCTTCTTCCCGTGCGCTGGAACCTCCTCACGGGGGCGATCCTTTGGCGGTGTTCGGCCTGCGGGGCGGAGTTCGGCCCTTGACGGCGGAGCTTTTCCCCGGATAATTGAACGAACGTTCGATATGGCCGAGACCCTGGTCTTGGAAAGGATTGTGGAGGCTGGGCGGAAACTCTTCGCCCGCCAAGGGTTCCACGCCACCGGCATGCGCCAGATCGCCAAAACGGCCCAGGTCTCCATCGGTTCCCTCTACCACTACTTCCGCTCCAAAGATGAGCTCTTTTTGGCCGTGGTCCGGCGGGCCTTCGAGGAGAGACTGGCCCAGGCCCGGGCCCTCATGCGCCAGGGCCTTCCCGCCCCGGAGATCCTCCGCCAGGTCCTCTTCGTTTACTTTGGGACCATCGCCCAGGACCCCGAGACGGCCCAACTTCTAAGCCGCGTTTGGGCTCCCGAGGACGCGGCCCTTTGGAAGAAACTCGGGGCCCTTTTGGAGGAATATGCGCGGGCCATCGCCGGGATCCTCGAGGAGGCCATGGCCGCCGGCGCCATTCGCCCCGTCCATCCCCTCCTCACCGCTTACGCCCTTTTGGGGATGGCCGGGGCGGTGACCCTGCGCGCCGCCCAAAAGGACGCGGTGGCCGAGGAGTTCCGCCGCCTGGGCGGGGAGAACCTTGCGGAACTCGCCTGGCAGGCCCTCCGGCCGGAGAAGGAGGCGCGATGAGAAGACTTTTGGTTGTCGCGGCGGTCTTGTCCCTGGGCCTTTCCTGCTTTGGGCAAATCCGAGTCCTGGTGGTGGACGAATCCAAAACCCTGGAGGAGTCCCTGCGCCTTTTGGCCGCGGTCCGGGTCCTCAAGGCCACCGGCGCCTTCTCCTTCCAGGCCCTTCCCTCTTTTCCCACCCAGCCCTGGAACGGTGAGCCCTTCCAGGTGGTGGTGTATGTCCCCGCGCAGAGTCCGTATATCTGGTTCTGTTCCCCTTGGCCGGAATCCGCCCTTCCCGAAAGTTTTCGGATGGCGCTAGCGCATCTTCGGACCGCGTTTTCCCAGGCCTTTTTGGGGCAAAGAGAGGTGCGCGGCCCCGGGGAGGACTTTTATCCCCTTTTCCTAAGCTTTTTACTCGCCTCCCGCGGGTACATGGGGGGTAAGTGAAAATGGGACGGTTCACCCGGCTCGTCACGGAGCACCCTTACTTGGTTTTGGTCTCCAT
>JAGDVW010000079.1:2992-5334 GCA_023255835.1 Candidatus Acetothermia bacterium | reverse complement strand
GAATTCGATTTTTCCAGCTATGAAGGGAGGCTTCGGGAGGCGATCAGACTTTGGGAGGAGGCGCTGCCCGCTCTTCAGCCGGCGGAGAGGCACGACGTTTTGGTGAAGCTCTCCCGGGCCTGGTTCGAGCTCGCCGAAGGGTATCTCTCGGAAAAAGGGGAGCGGGAAAAGGCTTATACCAAGGGCAAGGACTATGCCCTTGAGGCCTTGAGGATGGATCCGATTTTTTTAGAGGCGGAGAAGAGGGAGGGGTTTCGTGCGGCCCTCCAACAAAGCGTGGACCTTGCGGCCCTCTTTTGGTACGGGAACAACTTGGGTCGGTGGCTTGGCTTCCACTATTGGGAGGCCTTGACCGGGGGCACGCGCGATGTTTTGGCGGCCTTCACGCGCTGTGCGGAGCTGGACGAGACGTATTGGGCAGGCGGTCCCAGGCGGGCCTTGGCCAACTTCCTCGCCCAGACCCCAGGGTTTTTGGGCGGCGATTTTCAAAGGGCGAAAGAGGAGTTTCAGCGGGCCTTGGAGCTTGGGCCCGATTTCCTCCAAAACTATGTGGATTACGCGGAGCATTGGGCCAAGAAGGCCGGGGAGACCGAGCTTTTCTGCGCGTTGCTTGGCGAGGCCTTGGCCAAGGGAGCGGATCCTCGGGTTTTTCAGGCTTGGCCTTTTTACAACACTTTGGCCCTCCGGCGGGCCGCGGCCCTGCGGACGGCCTGTCGGTGATTTCCATCACCTTCACCCTCTTGACATCACTTTCAACTGGTATATAATGGAAAGGCCTGGCTGGGAAGCCGGGCAAAGGGGGTGAGAAGAGCAGCCTGAGTTATCGGAAGACCGTCCTGGCCTTCCGATAAAGGCAAACCCGTCGCAAGGCGGGGGCGCAAAGCCACAGGTCCCTCCGGGACGGCTGGGCTGCCGAAGAATGGCCAGGAATTGGCTGCTCATGATGATGGTGGGGGCTTTGGGCCTGAGCGGTTTGGGGGAAAGCGTATCCCGAACCGCTACGGTTTCCCTTTCCATCCCGGCCCTGAGCGTCCTCTCCCTCCTCGACCGGGCCATCTCCGGCCGGGAGGTGGTGGTGGAGATCGGGGCCGAGGACCTGGCCCGGGGCTTCCTCCTGATCCCCTTGGAGGTCAAAAGCAATGTTCCTTGGGCGGTGACGGCGCAGGTCCTTGGGGCCTGGGCCGAGCTTTCCCTAAAGGTTTTGGGCGGCCCGGAGGTAACCCTCGCCACGGAAGAGGTTACCCTCCTTTCGGGCCGGCCGGGAAAGCACGAGCTCTCGCTCCTCCTCAAACTCTCGCCCGAAAAGGTGAGGGAGGGAGCGAGGCTCGTGCTCAGGGTCGCGGGTGGTTTTGGGCAAGGGCCCGCTTCAGGTTGAAGGGGGTGAGAGCCGAAAGCAAGGTTTGCAGGGTTTGGGGTGACCGATAAAGGCAAACCCGTCGCGAGGCGGGGGCGCAAAGCCGACAGATCTCGAGGGAACCGGGTAGGCTTCCCTGGAGATGGCTGGGTTGCCGAAGCACCCCAAGAGAAGACCAAAAACTCCCGGGCAAAGGCCCGGTAAAAACTTCTCTTGGAGGTGCTCAATGAAAAGCTTGAAGGTTTTGGCGGCTTTGTTGGGAGCGGTTATGGGCGTGGTGACGGGTTTGGGGGCAAGTGTAACTCAGGGGTCCACGGCGACCTTCACCGTGCCGACCCTTATCAGGCTCACGGTGAACACGGCCACCATCAACTTCGGGGCCTTGACCATGGATGACTACGACCTGGGGTACAAGGATCTTCTCTCTGCCCAGATTGTGACGGTATGGAGCAACCGGGCCTGGACTCTCGATGTAGCTGCGAACAGCGCCACCTGGACGGGTCCGTGGGCGAAGCCCGCAAGCGACCTCCAGCTCCGCGTGGCTTCGGTTAACTCTGGCCGCATCACCAGTTCCCTTGGGACTTTGACCGGCCTTTCCACGACGGCGCTGCAGGTCGCCGCGGGGAACCCTGGCGGCAACCTCCAGCTGACCATGGACTTCCGGGTCCTGGTGAGCTGGGATAACGACGTGGCTGGCGACTACTCCCTCGGCTTTACCTACACCCTCACTGCGCCGTGACCGGAAAATGGACGGGCAGCCCGGTTCCAAAAAGCCGGGCTGCCCTTTTCCCTTCCATGCGGCTTTTGAGCATCGTTTTAGCTTTGCTCGTTTTGGGAACAAGCGGCATCGGCCAGGACACGGGCTGGCTGAACCCCTCCGCCGATAGCGGCGATTTCATTTTCGGTTGGCGCGCGTATTACGACGACAATCAGAGCGCTTTGATCTCAGCCTATTGGGATGAGCTCAGCCACATCTTCTGGGGTTACA
>JAGDVW010000079.1:0-2892 GCA_023255835.1 Candidatus Acetothermia bacterium | reverse complement strand
AGCGCTTTGATCTCAGCCTATTGGGATGAGCTCAGCCACATCTTCTGGGGTTACATTTTTCCCTTGCCCGCAAGCGTCGTGGTCCAAGGAATTGAAGTTCGCCTCGATGCGTGGAGCTGGCCCAAAGGGTGGTGGGAACCTTTGTCCCTCCGCGTGGAGCTCTCCTGGGATGGTGGTGCAAATTGGACCCTCGGTTATGAGACCGGTCCCCTCCCCTTTTCTCAAACCACCGTGGTTTTGGGTGGCCCCACTGACGGGTGGGGAAGAAGGTGGAGACGGGAGGAGCTTAATCCCATGGATTTTCGGGTGCGCCTTTGGGCTCACGGCTCCGGCCGCATGGACTGGGTTGCCGTCCGCGTTTATTTCGCTAGTGAAGCCCCGTCTTTGGAAGTAACCCCCAGCGTCATCGGGTTTGGAACTTTAACGCTTGAGGATTACGACCGGGGCTACCGTGACTGGGCAGATCTGCAGGGAATTAAACTGTCAGCTCCCGCGGATTGGATCCTTTCCATAGCAGCAAAGGCTCCGGTATGGACGTATGCAGGCGATCTTCCTGATCCGAAGAAGCCCTGCGGGCACCTCCTTTGGCGGGTGGAATCCTGGCAAGGCTCGGTGAGCACGGCCAATGGGGTGTTCACCCCCCTTTCCACAACGGACAACATTATGGCCCAGGGGCCCGCCGGCTCCGCTACGCTTGCCGTAAGCTTCCGACTCCTCGTGGATTACGACACCACCTGGCCGGGCACCTACTCCCTGGACTTCCGTTACACCCTCACGAGCCCTTAGGCCTTGCCCAAGGGTTTTCCTCCCGCGACCATTGAAGGGATGCGAGGCATTCTTGTTGCGGCATTTACGGTTTTTAGCTGCCTGGGACTGGCCCTGGAGGTGAACCTCCTGGAGGTGGAGCTTCAGGCCCGGCCAGGCGCAGTCCTTCCCTTTTCCTTTATCGTGCGCAACGAGCTTTCCCAGCGGGAGCAAGTGGTCCTCTACCTCGGCGATTGGGATCGCGATGAGTTCGGGGAAAATCGGTTTTATGAGCCCGGGACCCTTCCCCGCTCCTCAGCGCATTGGACCTCCGTGGCCCCAACCTCCTTTGTCCTTGGGCCTGGGGAGGTCCAGGAGATCCAGGGCACCGTACAAGTCCCCAAGGAAGCCGAACCAGGTGCGTACTGGGCCATCGTGTTCGTGCAGGGCGAGCCCCGTCTCGTTCCGTACCAAGGGGTGATGGTCACTGTCACCCGGAGGATCGGGATCAAGATCTATGTGACCGTGGAGCCAGCCGAGGCCCGGGCGGAACCCCGGGGCCTAGAGGTGCGCGGTCTCAATCCCCTTTGGGCTTGGGTGAAATTCGCCAACATCGGAACGAAGAACCTCCGGGAAGTGCGGGCGAGTTTACGGGTGATCGATATCCAGGGGAGAACTGTGGCCGAAGCTAGTTCCGCGCCCGTCCCTTGTCTCCCCGGTGCGGAAAGATGGATTCGTCTGGATACAAATTTCCGGCCCGAGCCCGGGGTCTATCAAGTTTTGGCCATCGTGGATTACGGCGGGGAGGAACTCCTTGCCATTCCCTTGCGACTTTCGGTCCGACCGCTCACCCTCTTCCCCCTGGAAGACGGGCTAGGCCTCCCCCGGGATCTAGACGGCGACGGATTTTATGAGGATATAAACGGCGACGGGGCCTTCACCGAGGCTGATTTCGAGGTTTTCTCGCGGAATCTGCAAAGCCCAGCGGTGCGCGCGAACCTTCGGGCCTTCGACTTCAATAACGACGGAGCGATCGACGAGAAGGACCTTGATGCCCTGCGGGAGCTCCTCGCCCTGGGGGCCAAAGTTCCCCCCGGTAAATAACAAAGCTCCCCTTTCCTCGGCCCTTTCGGCCGCAAAATATTTTGGATGCGGATTTTTTTCCTTTTGGCCTTCGCTGGTGCTTTGGCCTTGGGACAGGGCTTGGAAATTCAACGCCTTTCCCCACCAGCCAAGGTTCGGCCGGGAGATCTCACTGTTCAGGTTTGGCAAATCACGAATAAAACACCTCAGGCGGTCATCGCAAAACTAGCTTTGGAGCTCCCAAAGGGTTGGGAGGCCTTGAACCTTCCGGAGGCCCTCTCTTTGGGGCCGGGCGAAGAAGATTATCTTTTTCTCACCCTATACATTCCCCGCACGGCTAAAAGCGGAGTTCAAACGGTGCGGGTTTTTCTGCGCTGGGATGGGGAAGAAGCGGAGGCAGAGGCCACCGTGGAGGTGGAGGCGGTGGCGGCCTTGGAGCTTTTGCCCCCTCCCTCGCAATCCGCGCAGCCTGGGGAGACCCTATCCTTTACGCTTTTGGTGGTGAACCGCGGGAACGCCCTGGACCGAATCGGTTTGGAGGTGCGGACCGCAGTAGGCTGGAAAGTGCGCGTCCTTCCCGCGGAGCTCCCCTTGGCCCCGGGGGAGAAAGGGGAGATCCGGGTGACGGTGGAAATCCCTCAGGATGCGGCAGTAGGCCGGGAGGTGGTGCTGGCCGTGGCCCGCTCCGGGATGGCAGCGGAGGTGGAGGCCCGCGCCGCCTGGTACGTGGAAGTCCTCCCTCCCGGTCCGGAACGGGTTCCTGTGCGGAAATTCGCCGAACTTTCCGTGCGGGGATTTGGCAGGCTTTCCCACGATTTTCTTGAGGGAATGGGCGATTCCTTCCTGGGCTTCTCCGGCCGGGGAACGGTGCTGGATGGAGCGCTGAACCTCTCCGCCCGCTGGGCCGGCCCTTGGGCTGCCAAACCCTTTCAATTCCTGGATTTTCAGGCCCTGTACGTCACGGACACGTTGGAGATGCAAGCGGGTCGAGTTGGTTTTTCCTTCGATTCCCTCCTTTCCGCCCTGGGGTTTTGGGGGCTTTCCGCCCGAATAAACCTGGAGGAC
>JAGDVW010000071.1:2490-5443 GCA_023255835.1 Candidatus Acetothermia bacterium | reverse complement strand
GAGGGCCTGAGCCACCCCCAATCGTTCCTTTCTGCCTGGTCGTCCCTCACCCCCGCGGCTTACGAGGAAGCAAAGCACTTGAAAAGGATCCTCCTGCGGGAATGCGCCGGCCGCTCCCTCCTTGAGCTCTATCCGGGCGAGGTTCGGGAAACGGAGTATGGCCCCGTCCTGATCTTGCGGGAAAGGAGGCCCTCCCCAGGGTTTGCCCCAAAACCCGAGCTCGGGGAGGCTTGGATCCTCCGCACCCTTCGCCTCCTTTACGGGATTGGGGAGAGCACGGAGATGCGCCTAAAACTTTTGGGCTACATCACCTTGCGGGACCTCCTTTCCCATCCCCGCTGGGCCTGGCAGGTGGAGCGGATCCTTCAAGCGGTGGAGAGGCGGGACCTGCGGGCCCTGAACCAACTTGTGGCCCGCTGGTTCCCCGTCTCCCACCCCATCGCCCTTTCCCTCCTTGGGTTCGTCCGGCCCGAGGAGCTCCTTTTCCTGGACATCGAGACCCTTGGGCTCTATACGGAGGCGATCATCCTCATCGGGCTTATCCGGCCCAAAGAGGGGGAGCTCGAGGTGACCCACCTCGTTGTGCGGGAGATCGCCGAGGAGCTCCCGGCCTTGGCCCTCCTTTCTGAGGAGCTTGGGCGTACAAAAGCCCTCGTCACCTACAACGGGAAAGCCTTCGACCTGAACTTCATCGAGGGGCGCTTCCGCTACTATGGCCTTCCCCATGAGGTGGATCAGCCAAATTTCGACCTCCTCCCCTTTGCCCGCCGCTATTTCCGGGAGTTCCTCCCCGACTGCCGCCTGGAAACCGTGGAAAAGGCCCTTTCCGTGAGGCGTACCATCAACATCCCAAGCGCCTTGGTTCCCGAGTTCTACATGGAGTACCTCCGGGAGAAGAACGTGGGCCCTCTTGTGGCCATCATCGAGCACAACCGCCAGGACCTCCTCTCCTTGGTCCTCCTTTTGGGGAAACTTTGGGAGGAGTTGGTCGTCCGTGGCCTTTGAGGGGATTCTTAGGGAACTTTCCGCCCAGCCCTGGTACAGCGGGCAGATCGTGGCCACCTTCACTCTTCCTGGGAAGCCCGCAGCCTACGCCGAACCAAAGGTCCCCTTCCATCCCGCTATCCGACGCTATCTCGAGCGAGAGGGGCTTCGCCTCTACTCCCATCAGGCCCGGGCGGCGGAGCTCATCCTCGCCGGCGAGAACGTGTTCATCACCACCCCCACCGCCTCGGGAAAAACCTTGGCCTTCAATCTCCCTGTGCTATCCAGGCTCCTTGCGGACGAAGAGGGAACGGCCCTCTACCTCTACCCCCTCAAGGCCCTCACCCAGGATCAGCTCGTGAAGCTCAGGGAACTCGAGGCGAAAGTAGGCGTGGGTTTTCAGCCAGCGATCTACGATGGTGACACCCCCACGGGGATCCGGCCAAAAATCCGGGCCCAAGCGAGGATCCTCCTCACCAACCCCTACGCTTTGCACCAATACCTCCCTTGGCACCACAAGTGGTCCCGTTTCCTCAAGAACCTTCGTTTCGTCGTGATCGACGAGGCCCATCATTACCGCGGGGTATTTGGGTCCCATGTGGCCCTCCTCCTTCGTCGCCTAAAGAGGATCACTTCCCGCTACGGGGCCAAGCCCCAGTTCATCCTGGCTTCGGCCACCATCGCCAACCCCGCGGAGCACGGGGAAAAGCTCGTCGGCGAACGCATGGCCGTGGTGGACGAGGACGGCGCCCCACGGGGCGAAAAAACCTTCGTCTTTTGGAACCCTTTTTTGGATCTGGGGATGTCCTGGACAGAGCAGGTCTCCTCCCTCATGGCCTTTCTCATCGCGGAGGGCCTCCAGACCCTGTGTTTTGCCACCTCCCGTCGGCTCGCCGAAGTCCTCGCCGCCTACGCCCAGGCCAAGGTTCCCGGGAAGAAGGTCATGGCCTACCGGGCCGGGTACCTCCCGGAAGAGAGGCGGGCCATCGAGCGGGGGATTAGGGAGGGCGAGATCCGCGGGGTGGTGTCCACGAGTGCCTTGGAGCTCGGGGTGGATATCGGCGGCTTGGATGCTGTGATAATCGGGGGCTATCCGGGCTCGATCATCTCCGTCTGGCAGCAGGCCGGCCGGGCCGGCCGCGGGGCAAAGCCCGCCCTCGTGTTCGTCGTGGGCCAAGGCGACCCTTTGGACCAGTATTTCCTGCGCCACCCTGAGGAACTCCTCACCCGGCCCCACGAGCACGCCCTCATCAACCCCCAAAACGAAGCCATCGTTCTGCGCCAGCTCCTCTGCGCCGCCGGGGAATTCCCCCTCACCCCTGAAGACCTCGAGCTCTTCGGGGTGGGCAAGGAAGTGGTTCAGACCCTTCATCGCACTGGGCTCGTCGCGGGGACGCCGGTGGGTCTGGTCTACGCCGGGATGGTGGCACCCGTGGAGCTTGTGCCCCTGAACAACCTCTCCAACCGCACGATCCGGATCGAGGTCTCGGGCGAGACCCTGGAGACCATGGACTACGAGCGGGCCCTTAGGGAGGCCTATCCCGGCGCGGTCCTCCTCCACCAGGGCGAGACCTACCTCGTGCGGGAGCTGGACCTTGAGGCTGGGGTGGCCCGCTGCACAAAAGAGGAGTTGGACTACTACACCGAGCCCCTCATCCGGGAGGACGTGCGGATCCTTCGTGCCCGGGAAGAAGAAAGGTTCGGGGAGATCCGGGTGGGGTTTGGGGAGGTGCGGGTGAGCGAGGAGATCGCCGCTTTCCGCAGGCGCCGGGCTGGGGTCACCTTGGGGGTGGAGGAGCTCTCCCTACCCAGGCTGGAGTTCGACACGGAAGGGGTGTGGATCGCCGTTCCTGCTGGGCTTGCCAAGGAGTTTGGCCCCAGGCTCGGCGGAGCCCTTCATGGGGCGGAGCACGCCCTTGTGGCCATGGCTCCCCTTTACGCTCTGGCCGACCGCTGGGACTTCGGGGGC
>JAGDVW010000071.1:0-2390 GCA_023255835.1 Candidatus Acetothermia bacterium | reverse complement strand
GCCCGGAAACTCTTCGCCATCCTTCCTGATTGGATTGGGGCCGCGGCGGACCTCGTCCGTACTTGCCCTTGCGAGGACGGCTGCCCCTCTTGTGTCCTTTCCCCGCGCTGCGGGAACGAAAACGAACCCATGGATAAAGCCGGCGCCGCCGAACTCCTGGAAAAACTCCGCCTTGTGCTCAGCAAAGCTGCCCGTCATGCAACATGATTTTCCTCCAAGGATTTCCTCGAACGAGGCGCGAATTTTCTTATCCAGGAGAACTGGATCTTCAGGGCTTCGAGCAGTTTCTCGTGTGGCTGAGAGCGTAGAAGTAAGGGTTTCGTTCCTGAGGGAAAAGGCTTCCCCATCCTATAGGGGATCAGGAAGATGAACGGCCGACGGATCTCACTTCTGTAGGAGCGGGCTTCTGGCCCATTACCCCGAGGGCATCCCGCCCGTCCCCTCCAAGATTTTGCCGCGCACAGGGACCCTAGCTATGATAGGATGCATTACAATGTGTTTTGGAGTCGGAGGAGGTTCTCGATGAAGAGGAGTTTATGGGTGGTGTTAGGGATCGTAGTTTTGAGCGCCATCCTCGCCGGGTGTGCTCGGCTCTTCGCCCCTGAAAACCCCTCAAGCAGCCTCGCGCCATCCGCCCCGTCGCCGCGCGTTCCGGAGCAGGCCGCTTCGTACGCTCCCGACCAGATCCTCGTGAAATTCAAGCCGGGCGCGACCCCAGAGGCTGTGGCGGAAGTACACCGCCGCCTGGGCGGCCAAGTGCTCCAAGTCATCCCGGGGATCGATGTCCAAGTGGTGCGGGTCCCCTTGGGGCGCGTCCCAGAGATGGTCCGAGCTTATTCCCTGGAGAAGCTCGTGGAATTCGCTGAGCCGGATTACGTGGCCGTGGCCTTCGATGTTGTCCCAAACGATCCGGGCTACGTCAACCAATGGGCCCTGCCGAAGATCCAGGCTCCCAAGGCCTGGGACATCACCAAAGGCTCCCCGGATATCCCCATCGCCATCTTGGACACTGGGATCGACCAAGACCACGAGGATCTGGCCACAAAGATCGTGGCCAACGTGAACTTCACCACGAGCCGGACAGTGGATGACCGTTACGGCCACGGAACCCATGTGGCGGGCATCGCTGCTGCCATCACCAATAATGCCAAGGGTGTCGCCGGCGTGAGCTTTTCCTGCTCCCTCATGAACGTGAAAGTCCTCGGCGACAACGGAAGCGGCCAATATAGCTGGATCGCCAACGGCATCATCTGGGCTGCCGACCACGGGGCCCAGGTGATCAACATGAGCCTGGGCGGGAGCTCCACCTCCAGCACCCTGGAGTCGGCGGTGAAGTACGCCTATGGAAAGGGCTTGGTGCTCGTGGCCGCCGCCGGGAACAGCAATACCGATGCCCCTAGCTATCCGGCCTATTACCCGGAGTGCATCGCTGTGGCTGCCACCGACCAAAACGACGCCAAAGCCAGCTTCTCCAATTACGGGGATTGGGTGGACATCGCTGCCCCAGGGGTGGATATTTACTCCACTCTCCCCAACCACAATAATCGGCTCCGCACTCGAAATTATGGCTATCTAAGCGGGACCTCCATGGCCGCGCCGCATGTGGCCGGGGTGGCCGCGCTCATCAAGGCCCAAAACCCAAGCCTTACAAACGCCGAAATCGCGAATAAACTGATTTCTAGTGGTGATCCCACAACCGGCTTTACCACAACCATCCCCCGGGTCAACGCTTACAAGGCGGTGCAATAGCAAAAGCCACTTAATACTTTTCCGTAAGGCTAAGGAGGACTTCCGGCTCCTTCGTTTGTTTGAGCTGGGCATCGTCAGCAAGAAAGCGGGTGGCCCCCGCATGGATAGCGGAAGCCACTTGCAAGGCGTCTGGGGTGCGCGGGCCATATTTCGCTCTCAGGCGCGTGGCCAATTTTGCCACCGCGAGGTCAACCGGGACCAGGGGGGTTCCCTCCCTTTTGGGCCGGACCAGGATCGCAAGGAGGGTGATCACCGAGGGCACCCCCCAGAC
This sequence comes from Candidatus Acetothermia bacterium, assembly GCA_023255835.1. GTDB lineage: Bacteria > Bipolaricaulota > Bipolaricaulia > Bipolaricaulales > Bipolaricaulaceae > DTER01. Next base: position 370 of record JAGDVW010000071.1, on the reverse strand, counting down.
CTCCCCTTCCTCCCAAAGCCAAAAAGATGGGCTCCAAAAGCGGGGCGTAAACGGGATGGTTCTCCACGTTGGGAGACGAAGACCATTTTGTCCACACCGATGACCTTGTGCGGGGAAAGAGGGGCTCCAACCCTAAGTTTTCCGTTCCTTCCGTATGTATTCTTTTGCAGAACAAAAGCAAATTAACTAAGCAATCGGGGGAAACGAAGATGCTCGGGTATTGAATGGGAAAACCGACTCAGGCCCCGGGGCAACTTAGCCGATTGGTGATGGTGGCTGGCACCAAAGCGTGGGAGTACGTAGTGGCTGAAGTGATCTCCCCTAGCGTCGTTACAGCTACACAATGGATGCTTATTCTGATTGTGGGCTT
>JAGDVW010000076.1 GCA_023255835.1 Candidatus Acetothermia bacterium | reverse complement strand
AACCCGTTTTGGGAAAGCCAAGAGCGAAGATAAAGCTCATAGGCCGCGGGCTCGGCCCAGCAAAGCTCGGGTGAAAGGAGGAAAGCCAGAAGGGAGGTGCGCAAAAGCTCCGTGGTCCCCTGGGGAACCACGGGATCCGGAACCCTTCCCACCCGCACGAGGAGCATCCGGCTCTTGAGCTCCCCAAGCTCCACGGACACGTTTATCTCCGCCTGGATCGAAAAAAGGGAGATTTTGATCCCCGGATATTCCGGGGCATGGATGAGATCATGGATGGTATGGGGCTCACGGGCGCAGATTCGCAAAAGGTTTAGGCGGAGCTCGCTTTGCGCGATCCCGCGCCGGATGGCTTCCTTGGTGGTGAGGAAAATCAAACTGCCACCTCCAACGCCCATCAGTTGGGGGTAGAAGAGGCGGGCTTCATCGCCCGTGAGCAACATTGGGATTAGCCCTCTTTTCGGAGGGCCTTTCGGGCGCGTTCCAGGGCCTTGGCCACGGCTTGGGGAAGGTTCTCGGCCCGGGGGCCGCCGCCTTGGGCGAAGGTGGGCCGGCCGCCGCCGCTTCCACCCAGGACCTCCGCCCCGGCCTTCACCAATTCGCCCGCGGAAACCCCCTCCACCCCCAAAACCTTGGCCACGAGGAAACCCCGGCTGGAATGGGCCGTGCCCAGGACCACCACGCTCCTCCCCAAAAGTTCGGAAAGGCGGTCGGCCAAAACCTTCACCGCCTCCGGACCGCCCTCCACCACCGCCCCAAGGAGCTTCGTGCCCTCCACCTCTTCCGCCTGGGAAGCGAGCTCCTTGGCCCGAAGCAAAGCGAGTTCCTCCCGCAGCCTCTCATTTTCCCGCCGGAGCTCGGAGAGCTCAGCCAAGACCTTTTCCGCCTTTTGTAGGAGCTCCCCCTCAGGGGCCTCCAGGAGCTCAGCGAGCTTTTGCCGTTCGGCGCGGAGCTCGGCGAGGCGTTGCCGGGCCTTCTCGCCCACCAAAGCCCTGATCCTCCGCGTCCCCGCGGCCACGCTCTCTTCGGAAAGGATCAGGATCGGCCCGATTTCCCCTGTGCGGGAAACGTGGGTTCCTCCACAAAGCTCCATGGAGACGCTCGGGACCTGCACCACCCGCACTTTTTCCTTTCCCCGGTATTCCTCCTCGAAGTGGGCGATGGCCCCTTTCCTTTTCGCCTCTTCCAAGGGCATTTCCTCCACCACGAGGGCGATATCCCGCAGGACGGCGGCGAAGGCAAGCCTTTCCACCTCCGTGATCTCCTTGGGGGTGAGGGCGGAAAAATGGGTGAAGTCGAAGCGCAGCTCCTCTGGCCCCACCCAGGAGCCGGCCTGGATCACGTGTTCGCCCAGGACTTTGCGCAAGGCGGCGTGAAGAAGGTGGGTGGCGGTGTGGGCCCGCTGGATTTGGCGACGGCGCTCCTCGTCCACCCGAAGATGGCAGCGATCGCCCGGCCGGAATTCGCCCTCGGCCACCCGCACCTTATGGAGCGTCCCGTGCGGGCTTTTTTGCACATCGAGGACCTCGGCCCGGCCGGGCCGGGAGAGGTTTTCAATCCAGCCGGTGTCGGCGATCTGACCGCCGGCCTCCGCATAAAACGGCGTTTCCGGAAAGACGAGATGTCCCTCAGCACCTTTGGCTAGCCCCGACAAGGGTTCGAGCTTCGGGGAAAAAACGGCCTCAAGGGTGGCCTCGGCGGAAAGCTGTGTGTAGCCCAGGAACTTCGTGGTCCGGGTGCCAGCGGCCTCTTCGCCGGTCACGCCCACGGTATCGTAGGAGACGGAAATACGGGAGCGGGCCCGCTGGGCGGCCAATTCCCGCTCGAAGCCCTCCCAATCCACGGAAAGGCCGTGCTCTTTAGCCTCGGCCTCGATGAAGTCCCGGGGGATCCCGTGGGTGTCGTACCAGGTGAAGGCCATTTCTCCGGGGATCGTCGTGATCCCCTCGGGGAGCTTGGCCATGAGCCGCTCCAAAGCCTCTTTTCGGCGGCGGAAGACCTCCGCCTCGCTTGCGATCACCCGCTCCACCAGGGCCCGCCGCTCCACGATCTCCGGGTAAACGGAGCCCAAGGTGGCCACCACCGGCTCCACCAGCTGCACAAGCTCGGCCCCAGGAATCCCCAGGCGCTCAGCGTGGCGGAACATGCGCATGAAAACTTTGCGCAGGACTGAGCCCCGGCTTTCCTCGCTATCGGGCAAGACCCCGTCCGCGATGAGGAAGACCACGGCCCGAATGTGGTCGGCCACGACGTTTTGGGGGGTGGGATCGCCGCTTGAAGTCTGCGCAAGCTCCTGAATCACCTCGATGATGGGAAGGAAAAGGTCGGTCGCGAAATTCGAGCGCACGTTTTGCAGCACGGCGCTCATCCGCTCCAAACCCATCCCGGTGTCGATGTTTTTCCGGGAAAGTTCGCGCAGGGTGCCATCTGGCTGGGCGTCGTACTGCATGAACACCAAATTCCAAATCTCCGAGAATTTCCCGCAATCGCAGGAGGGTTTGCAATCAGGGCCGCAGGGAGGATCGCCCCAGTCCCAGTAGATCTCCGTATCCGGCCCGCAGGGCCCGGAATTCCCCACCGGCCCCCACCAGTTTTGGTCCTTCCCCAACCGCACGATCCGCTCAGGCGGAATCCCGATGAGGTCGCGCCAGATGGCGTAAGCCTCCTCGTCCTCCTCGTACACCGAGACCCAAAGCCTTTCCTTGGGAAGGCCAAGGACCCCGGTAAGGAATTTCCAGGCGAAGGTGATGGCGCCCTCTTTGAAGTAGTCGCCGAATGAAAAATTCCCGAGCATCTCGAAAAAGGTGTGGTGATAGGGGGTCGTGCCAACCCTTTCCAGGTCCGTAGTGCGGAAGCATTTTTGGCAGGTGGTCACCCGGGGATAGCGGGGCGGGAGTTTCCCCCAGAAGATGTCCTTGAATTGGACCATGCCGGCGGAGGTGAAAAGGAGGGTGGGATCGTTGGGAACGAGGCTGGAGGAGGGAAGCACCGCGTGCCCGTTCTCCCGGAAGTATTCGAGGAAGCTCCGTCTAAGCTCCGCGCTTTTCATGACCCGCAATTCTAGTGGGCTTGGGTTCGACCCGCCAAAGTTTCCCCAAAAGGAGCCAGCTTCCGAAGCCCAAAATAAGGAGGATGCTTGCCACCTGGGCCGCGCGGAACTGGCCAAAGGGGAGGTTCAACCAAAGGGCATCCCCCCGCACGAATTCGCAGGGGAAGCGGACAAGACCGTAAAGGACGAAATAGAGGGCGGAGAGGAAACCGGGGCGAGCCGGTCTACGGGAAAGGCGCCAAAGGGCCAAAAAGATGAGGAGGTTCCCCACGGCCTCATAGAGCATGGCCGGGTGGAGGGGCTGGCCGGGATAGGCCATGCCCGCCGGCGAACCCAAAGGAAAGACCATCCCCCAAGGGAGGGTTGTGGGAGTTCCAAAGGCATCGCCGTTCAAAAAATTCCCAATCCGGCCGAAAACTTGGCCCAAGGCCACGGCGGGCACGACCGCGTCCGCAAGGGCCCAAAACGGGACCTTCTTCCAACGCGAGGAGATGAGGGTCCCAAGGACCCCGCCCAAGAGGCCCCCGTGGATGGCCAAACCCCCGTGCCAAACCGCCGGGATTTCAGAAGGTTTCAGCCGGTAAAAATCCCAATTGAACGCCACGTAATAGAGGCGGGCGAAGATGATCCCCAAGGGGATGGTGACGAGGAAAATGTCGAGGATGTCCTCGCTTTTTAGGGCGAGGCCTCTGCGCCGGCCCACCGCCCGCACCACAAAATAACCGAGGACGAAGGAGATCACGTACATGAGGCCGTAAAAGCGAATCTCCAAAGGTCCGATCTTCACGAGGACCGGATGCATCCCCGGCCATTATAATGGATGGAGCTTGCGCGGGTTTTGGCGAGCGGGACTGGCGCTGGTCGGAGCCCTCCTCCTTTGGGCTTCCTTTTTCCCAGGGCTTGGGGCCCTGGTGTGGATCGCCCTCGCCCCCTTCTTTTTGGCGCTCCAGGATCTCGGCCCAAAGCGCGGGGCTTTTTGGGGGTTCCTCTTTGGGTTCGCTTTTTTCCTCCTGGAGTTCTCCTCCCTTTTGAGCCTTCGGCCCTTCATTGGGCCCATGGCCTATGGGGTGATCTTCCTCCTTTCCCTCTATGGCGGGATTTTCCTCGCGGCCTTTGGGACCCTGGCTGGCTGGCGAAGCTCTCCGCTTATTCTGGCCTCGGCCTGGGCGCTCATTGAGGCCGCCCGGGGAGCAGGGCCCTTGGGGTTCACCTTCGGCTCCGTTCCCGTGGCCTTGGCGGGAAGCCCATTCGTCGCGGCCTCGGGCCTCGCCGGCCCTTGGCTTTTGTCCCTGGCGGTCGCCCTCACCGCCGCCCTCCTCGCCCAAGGCCTACGAAAACCCAAAATCCTCCCCTTGGCCCTCCTCCCTCCCCTCCTCCTTTGGGGGATCGGTGAAGCTTTGCCTGAACCGAAGGCCGTGGGAGAAACACGGCTCGCCCTCGTCCAGCCGGATATCAGCCAGGCCGAAAGGCTCGATCGCACAAAGCTTCCGGAGATCCTCGCCCGCTACGAGCTTCTCCTTGGGGAGGTCCCAGAAAACGTGGATCTCATCGTGATCCCGGAGAATGCCACCCCCGCTTTCCTCCGGATCGAGCGGGAATACCTCGAGCCTTTCCTCCGCGCTGCGGAGGCGAAGGGCGTTCCTCTCATGGTGGGGACCGCGGATATCGAGGGCGGGAAGATCCGAAACACCATGCTCCTCCTCACCCCGGACGGCCGGGAGTCCGTGGTCTACGCCAAGATGCACCTCGTGCCCTTTGGGGAATATGTCCCTGGGCGAAAGCTTTGGGAGCGTTTGGGGCTCGCCTCCCTAATTGACCAATTCCTTCCCTACGATCAAACCCCGGGCGAGCGGTTGGAGCCGGTGGGGATTTACGGGGTGGTGATCTGTTTTGAATCCTCTTTTCCCGGGCCAACCCGGGTCCTTGCCCGAAAGGGGGCGGAGCTTTTGCTTGTCTCCACCAACGACGCCTGGTTTGGCCGGACCCGGATCCTATGGGAGCACTATGCCATGGGGTCCCTTCGGGCCGCGGAAACGGGGCGGGTCTGTATACAAGTCGGGCAGACAGGGATCACCGGCGCTTGGGATCCCAAGGGTTTGGAACTGGTGCGTTTTCCCATAGAGGCCGGGGTGTACACGATGAGGGTGGAGAGGCTCCAAGGGACCACGCCTTTCGTTTGGGCGGGCGATTATCCCGCGCTTCTTTTTGCTAGCGGACTTTTAGTTTTCTCCCTTGTAAAAAGGGCCTTGCCCTGGCGGGCAAGGCCCCATCTCCGGAGGTCGGCCGCCAATCGAGACTAAGGTCCAGGCGCCACCACTTCTATGGTGATTTCAGCCGTATCGGATCTGTTGAGATCATCCCAAACCCTGAGGCTCGCCGTATAAGATTGGGTTTGCGTTACCGTGTAGGTGTGGGTGATCCCGGGGATGTCCAGGGAAGTGGTGTTCAAGCCCTCCTCTCCGGTGAAGGCTCCGTCACCGAAATACAAGGTCCACTTC
>JAGDVW010000046.1 GCA_023255835.1 Candidatus Acetothermia bacterium | reverse complement strand
TTCCACACCCCTGCGACGAAACCGCGCGATTACGTCCTCCAGGATCGCTGTGGCGTGGCCACGCAAAAGCGAGGAAAGGGGAAGAACAGGAAGAACGGGCATCAGGAGGTAGCCCAGCGATCTGGGGAGGTATCGAGGGAAAAGGAGAGGCGGGGGACGCGGCGAATTTCCAGCCTTTTAGCCAAAGCCGAGCGAAGGAATCCCGTATCCTTGGCAAAAGCCGCCATCACCCGGGCCCGCTCCTCCTCCGTTCCCGACACGTACACCAAAACCTTGGCCTCCTGCCCATCAGGGGAGAGCTCGACCCCAAGGACCGTGGGCAGGGCCTCGCGCAGGATAGGATCCTTGGCCTCGAACTCCAAAATATCCGCGATCTCCCGGGCGATGGTCTCGGCGAGCCTAGCGCGGGCCCGCGGCCGCATCAGACCACCTCCATTTCGTGGGCCTCCACGAAGAATTCGCGGCTTTTTTCCAAGCGCTCGAGGATCTTCTGCAAAACCCCATCGGAATATGCACCGTTATTGGAAAGATGGGCAAAGCCCAAGATCGCCTGCTCTGGATCGTCCAGCCCCCCGAGCTCCGCAGCGGAAACATTGAATTCCCGGCGGAGCCGCACCAAAAGGCCCTCCAGGATCGATCTTTTCTCCTTCAGGGTATGGACCCCGTACAAACGCAAATGCACCCGCAATATCCCCACCGGCATGGCTTTTAGAGGGGAACCTCTTCCAAAATGTAGACCTCGATGACGTCCCCTTCCCGCACGTCATCGAAGTCGCGGATGCGCAGGCCGCACTCGTAGCCCTCCCGCACCTCTTTCACATCCTCGGCAAAGCGCTTCAGGGAGGAGATCTCGCCCACGAACACCTCCTGGCCGCGGCGCAGGACCCGGGCCTTGCCGCCCCGCACCACCCGGCCCACGCGCACCGCGCACCCCGCCACCTTCCCCACCCCCGCGATGTTGAAAACCTTGAGGACCTCGGCCTCCCCAACCTTCACCTCCCGGACCTCCGGGCCAAGGAGGCGCCTGAGGGCCCGTTCCACGTCGAGGGTGAGGTCATAGATGATCTCGTAGGTGCGGATTGGAATCCCTTTTTGCTCCGCGAGCCTTTGCGCTTTGGGATCGACTTTGACTCCAAAGCCGAGGATGAGGGGCTGGCCTTGGGTTTCTGCTGCAGCCAAAAGCACGTCGGATTCGGTGATCTGCCCGACCCCCGCATGGAGCACCTCCAGCTCCACACCTTCGGCCTGAATCGCGCTGAGCTCGAGCTTCACGGCCTCCAGGGCGCCCATGGTTTGGGCCTTGATCACCAAGGCCAATTTCTTCGTCTGGGCCGCAGAAAGGAGCTCTTCCAAGCTCGGTCGGGCCCGGGAAAGCCTCTTTTCCCGCTCCTCTTCGCGTCTTTTTTCCACCAATTCCTCGGCTTCCTTGGGACTTTGCACGCGTTCAAGCCTCTCGCCCGCCGGCGGAACCTCCGATAGCCCGAGGATCTGGACAGGGGTGCCCGGCCCAGCCGCTTGGATGCGCTTCCCCTGATGGTCCAAAAGGGCCCGGATCCTTCCCCACGCCGTGCCAGCCACCACCACGTCCCTCTCCCGAAGAGTCCCGTTCTTCACGATGGCCGTGGCCACCGGGCCCTTGGCCGGATCCAGGTGGCTCTCGATGATGATGGCCTCAAGCTCGCCCCCGGGGTCACCGGAAATCCCCTCGAGCTCGGCCAAAAGGAGGATCATCTCCAAAAGCTCGTCCACCCCTTGGCCGGTGAGGGCGGAGATGGGGACCATGATGGTGTTCCCACCCCAATCCTCGGGGACATAACCCAGCTCAGCGAGCTGGCGCTTCACCACCTCGGGCTTGGCCTCGGGTTTATCGATCTTGTTGATGGCCACGATCATGGGGACCCCGGCGGCCTTGATGTGGTCCAAAGCTTCGAGGGTTTGGGCCATGACCCCGTCGTCGGCAGCCACCACCAGGACGGCGATGTCCGTGACCTTGGCGCCCCGGGCCCGCATGGCCGTGAACGCCCGATGCCCAGGGGTATCGATGAAGGTGATGAGTTTTCCGTCCACCTGAGCTTGATAGGCGCCGATGGATTGGGTGATCCCACCGGGCTCCTCGGCGGCCACGCGGGTGCGACGGATCCGATCAAGGAGGGTGGTCTTCCCGTGATCGATGTGGCCGAGGATGGCCACCACCGGCGGGCGCGGTTGGCCCTTGGGCGGCGCGGGCGGGGCCTTTTCCGCCACCGCTGCCGGCGCCCCAGCCTCGCCCTGCCCCTCCGTTCGTTCCCCCAAAAGGCCGCGGATGACCTCGGCCTCCTCCTCGGAGACCATGTGAAAGGCGCTCATGCCGGGCATGCCCAGCTTCTCCAGGGACAAGATCAGGTCCCTCGTGGACATGCCCAGCTCCCGAGCCAGCTCGTATACGCGTTTGCGGGGCAAATCGCTCCTCCCCTACACCGGGGTCAGGCGTTTGCGGCCTTTTTTGCGGCGCCGGGCAAGCACGGCGCGCCCACCGGGCGTCCTCATCCGCGCCAAAAATCCGTGGACTCTGTGCTTCCTTCGGTTGTGCGGCTGGTATGTGCGTTTTGGCATGCCTTCCCCCTTGATTCCAGGCGCAATTTTCCCAGACTAAATATCGTCCTGCAACTTCGGAAAACAAAAACTTTGGACCGAGCGCCAGCGCCTCCGACAGATGGGGGGAAGGTCTTGGTGTTCCTCGACCCAGTGGCGCAAGAATTTTTGCACCTTTTCCTCCCCGGGATAACCCCAGCCGATGTCCCCAAAGCTGCGGCGGAGGACCTGGATATAGCCATCGCGCACGACCTTGGCCAGGATGGAGGCCGCTGAAACGACCGGGCTTTTTTTGTCCGCCTGGGGAAAGGCCTCGAGCCGCTCCCTGGGGAAGCCGGCCTCCGCGGACAAAGCCGAAAGGAACTGGGGGATGGCCCTGGGCCCCACCGGCGGATCGAGAACAACTCTCCCTGGTTGGCTTCGGCGGATGAGCCAAGCCATGGCCCTGAGCTCCAGGACCGTGAGGCTTTCCTCGTCGATCCTCTCCGGGGGGATCACGGCCACTCGGCCCCGCGCCCCTTCTGCCCAAAGGGCCCGCAGGATCCTTCGGCGGTTTCGACGGGAGATGGTTTTGGAGTCCCGCGCCCCCACTTCTTGAAGGAGCCCCTCCTTTTCCGCGGGGATGGCCACGGCGGCGACAATCAAGGGGCCGAGAACAGCCCCGCGGCCGGCTTCATCCAGGCCCAAGACGATCCCCAAGGCTCACCAATAGCGGCGAAACCGGCGGCGCTCCCACCAGCGCACAACCCCCGGCACCACTTCCCGCCGGCGGAAAAGGAACACCAAAAGGGCTCCGGTGAGGAAGCCCCCGATGTGCGCCCACCACGCCGTTCCCCCAAGGCTCTGGAGATCCACGATCCCCGAGAGGAACTGGAGGAGGAACCAAAGCCCCAAGAAGATCACGGCCGGGACCTCCACGAGCTGGAGGAAAAACCAAATGGGAACGAGGGTTAGGATGCGAGACCAGGGAAAGAGGACGAAATAGGCCCCCATCACCCCGGAGATCGCCCCCGAGGCTCCCACCATGGGAACAGTGGTTTTCCCACTTATAGCCAACTGCAATCCCGCTGCCCCAATTCCAGACAAAAGATAAAAAAGGAGGTACCGAACCGTCCCCATCGAAGCTTCCACGTTGTCCCCAAAGATCCAGAGGTACCACATGTTCCCGATGATGTGGAGCCAGCCGGCATGGAGGAACATGGCGGTAAAAAGAGTGAGCCAAATGGGGAAAGGAACGGTGGGCGGAAGATCCCTCCCCGAGAGGAACTCCGCGGGGATGAGGCCATATTGGATGTAAAAGCGGTCCCGCGGGGTCACGGGATAAAGGCAGCCGCGGCCATAGCGGCGATAGGCGAGGCTATCGAACCCCGGTGGGGGCTGTCCAAAAGTATCACGCCAAAGGCAACCATCGAGGAGGACATAACCGGTGTCGGGGATGGTCAGGGTATAAAAGAAAACGATGGCGTTCAGGGCGATCAAAATGTACGTGCCCCATGGGCGTTTTCCGCTGATCCGATAATCCCGGAGGGGAAACATCGAACGTTATTGTAGCTAAACGCGCTCAATCTGTGAAGTTGTGGAGGGCCACGGGCTCGGATAGGCTCTGCCTGGAAAGGGGGAAAGGTGGAGCTTCTTAGGCGCTTATCGGAGGCGCCGGGTGTTCCCGGCCGGGAGGAAGTGGTGCGGTCCTTGGTGCGCGAGGCTTTGGCGGGTTATGTGGACGAAATCGAGGTGGACCTCCTCGGCAACCTCATCGCTCACAAAAAGGGAAGCGGCCCGAAAGTGGTGGTGGCCGCCCACATGGACGAGATCGGGTTTTTCGTGTCCCACATCGATGAGGAGAGCGGGTACCTGCGCCTGGAGCCGGTGGGCGGGTTCGATGCCCGCACCCTCATCGCCTCCCGAGTGGTGGTCCACAGCGAAAGCGGCCCCCTCCTTGGCCTCATCGGGATAAAGCCCATCCACATCCTCACCGAGGAGGAGAAGAAAAAGGAGATCCGCATCCAGGATCTTTTCGTGGATCTCGGCCTCCCTGGAAAGGAGGTCAAAGAGAAAGTGCGGGTGGGCGATCCGGTGACCCTTTACCAGACCTTCGCCGAGGTGGGCGAGCTCGTCTCGGGCAAAGCTTTGGACGACCGGGTTGGGGTGTATGTGGGGATTGAGGCCCTCCGCCGCCTTGGCGAGCACAGGGCCGACATCTACTTTGTGGCCACGGTCCAAGAGGAGGTGGGGCTGCGGGGCGCACGGGCGAGCGCCTTCGGGATCGCCCCGGAGATCGGGGTGGCCTTGGACGTGACCCTGGCCTGCGACATGCCCGGGGTCCAGCCCCACGAGCAGGTCACAAAACTCGGGAAAGGCGTGGCCATCAAGATCAAGGACTCCGCTTCCATTTCCCATCCAGGGCTGGTGCGATTTTTGGTGAAGCTCGCGGAGGAGAGGAAGATCCCGTACCAGATGGAGATCCTTCCCCGCGGCGGCACCGATGCCGGGGCCATCCAACTTGCCCGGGAGGGCGCGGCCGTGGTCACCATCTCCGTTCCCACCCGCTACGTCCACACCGTAGTGGAGGCCGCCCACAAAAAAGATATCGAAGCGGCAATACAACTTCTCACCGCCTTCCTCGAGCGCTGCCACGAGGTGGACCTCCGTCTTTAGCTCTTCCTTTCCGAGGGGGTGGAGATGAAGCGCATCCTTTTCCGGGATGTGGAGGTGATCGCCACCTTCGACCGGGAAGGCCGGGAGCTCAGGAGAGCCTGGCTTTTGGTGGAGGGGAACCGCATCGCCGCCTTGGGGGAGGGCGAGCCGCCTGCCGGCCCCTTCGACGAAGTCATCGATGGCCGGGATAAGGTGATGCTCCCCGGCATGGTCAATACCCACCACCACCTCTACCAGACCCTCTTTCGGGCCGTCCCCGGCGCCCAAGATAAGAAGCTCTTCGATTGGCTCGTCTTCCTTTACGAACGCTGGCGGGGGATCGACGAAGAAGCTGTGTACGTCTCCACCGTAGTGGGCCTCATGGAATTGCTCCTCTCCGGCTGCACCCTCTCCACCGACCACCTCTACCTCTTTCCCAAGGGGAAAAAGAACCTCATCGACGTGGAGATCGAGGC
>JAGDVW010000073.1:26688-30453 GCA_023255835.1 Candidatus Acetothermia bacterium | reverse complement strand
CCAAGCGGAATTTGGTGAAGCTCGTGATCGGGATGAGCCTCGTTACTTCCGGAGTGAATCTGTTCCTGGTCTCCTTGGGCTACGTTCGTGGGGGAATCCCCCCAATTTACACCTATGCGCCCGCGGCCGCGCCCATGGTCCTCCCCACGCCCCAAGCCCTGACCCTCACCAGCATCGTGATCGGCGTGGCCACCACCGCCTTAATGCTGGCTTTCGTGGTGGTCATCTATCGACACAAAGGGACTTTGGACGTCCGGAAGATCCGGGATCTCAGGGGGTAGGGATGAGCGTGCACGCGCCCATCTTGGCCATTGCTGTACCCCTCCTCGGGGGTTTCGCCGCGCCCCTTTTGGCCCGCATCCACAGAAAAGTTCGCGATCTTTGGGTCCTCCTTGTCGTCTTTTTCAGCGGGGCCTGCGTGGGCTACGTGGCTGCCCACATTTTGAGCTCCGGGATCTGGGTCTACGTCCTGGGCGCCAGGAACCCTCAGGAGACCCTGGCTCCCGGAGGTTTTCCCATTCGCATCATGCTCACCGTGGATGCGATGAGCGCCTTCATGGGCCTCATCGCCGGGTTCCTCGCCCTGGTGGCCTTCCCCTTCGCCCTCAAATACATCCCCGAGGAGGAAGGGAAGACCCTCGCCCTGACCTTGAGCCTTCTTCTTCTGGCCGGGATCTTGGGCCTGGCCTACACCGGGGACCTTTTCAACTTCTTTGTGTTCCTGGAGGTCACAAGCATCGCCGCCTGCGGGATCATTGGGTTCCGGACCTGGATCAGCCGTGCTCCGGAGGCCGCGTTCAAGACCATGGTCCTCTTCAGCTTGAGCGGTCTTTTCTTCCTTTTGGCCTCGGCCTTCCTCTATGGGGAATACGGGGCGTTGAACTTGGCGTACCTTTCGGCCCAGATAAAGGGCACCCTGGTGGACAAGCTGGCCTTGGCCCTGTTTTTGGCCGGGCTCATCATGAAGGTTGCGGCGGCGCCCGTGCATTTTTGGGCTCCCGATGCCTACGGGGAGGCGCCCGCGGCCAAAACCCTCCTTTTGGTGGTGAATACGCAGGTTTCCCTCTATGGGCTTTGGCGGGTCCTCTTCACCCTGTATGGCGGGGCTTTGAGCGCGGGGGTGGGCTGGCTCGTGACGAGTTTGGGCCTCCTCACCATGGTGGTGGCCGCCTTCATGGCCTTGGTCCAGGTGGATTTGGGGAGGCTTGTGGCCTATGGCGCGGTTTCCCAGATCGGCTATATGATGCTCGGCGTTGGGGTGGGGCTTGTGACCCTTGCCGGCCGGCCGGATTACGGCTTTGTGGCCATGAAAGGCGGGATCTTCCATATGCTCAATGATGCCCTCACCGTGGGCCTCCTTTTCCTGTGTGTGGGCGCGGTGGAGTGGACAAAAGGCACGCGGGATCTCCGGGAGCTTGGGGGTCTGGGCCATGGGCTCCCCGGGGTGGCCCTCTGTTTCCTCCTCGCCTCGCTTGCCCTTGCCGGCATCCCCCCGCTCAACGGGTTCGCCTCGAAAATCCTCATCTATGAGGGGAGCTTCCGCCTTTCCCCGATCCTCGCGGCCGTGGCGGTTTTGGCCTCCATCCTCCTTCTGGCCGTGTTCGCCCGGGCCTTCCACGGGGCATTCCTGGGGCCGCGGGCGGAGGTGAAGGAGGGGCTTCCCTGGGTCTTCCTTTTGTCGATGGGCGCGCTTGCCGTGGGGATTTTGGTATTGGGGCTTGTGCCGGGGTTCTTCGTGGAGGAGCTGGTGGCGCCGGCGGCCAAAGCCCTCTGGCACGGACGGGCTCTGTACCTCGCCGCCGTTTTGGGAGGCTAGGCCATGGAGGAAACCCTCAAGATCATCACGGGCCAGGGCTTTTGGAGCCCCCTCCTCTGGCTGGCCGCGGCCCTCGGCATTTTGCTCCTCGCCTTTTTCCTTTGGTCCCGGGGCCGGCGGGAATACAAGCGGGGGACAGAGCAGGAACTCCCCTTCCTTTCCGGGGAGAGGGCGGAGGATCCACGGGTGGGCGCTTCCCACCTCTATTGGGGCTTTGTGGAAGCATTGAAACCTTTTTTGAATGGCCTTAGAGATTGGCATTCCGGGGTAATCACCGATTACGTCGGCTGGTTTGTGGTGATCCTCGTGGTGGTGCTTTTGCTCGTGCTTTAGGAGGGGAGGATGGGGCTTTCCGCGTTTAAGCGGGCGCTTTGGGTTTTCCATGTGGCCACGGGGTCTTGCAACGGCTGCGATATCGAGATCTTGGCGGCCCTCACCCCGCGCTACGACGTGGAGCGCTTCGGGATCAGGCTTGTGGGAACGCCCAGGCATGCCGATGTGCTCCTCGTCACCGGCCCGGTGACCAGGATGATGGCCGAAAGGCTCCGGCGGATCTACGAGCAAACGCCGGATCCCAAGGCGGTGGTGGTGGTGGGCGGCTGTGGCTCCACCTCCGGGGTCTTTTACGAGAGCTACAACGTGGTGGGGCCGGTGGACCGCATCATCCCCGTGGACGTGTACGTCCCGGGCTGCCCGCCCCGGCCGGAGGCCATCATCGATGGGGTGGTGAAGGCCGTGGCCAAATTGGAGAAACTGGGGGCGAAGGTATGAAGGCCGCACAAGTTTTGGAGGCCCTCACCGCCGCGTTGGGGGAGAAGCTCAAAAGCCCTGAGCTCCGGCCAAGGGAGACGGGCGTGCGCAAAAAATGGAGGGTGGAGGAGATCTGGGCGGAGGTCCCCAGGGAGGCCATCCCCCAGGCCGTGGCCGCCCTGAGGAATTTAGGGCCTTTGCACATCTCCATCATTTCCGGCCACGACGCCGGTGAAACGATCGAGCTCCTTTATCATCTCGCCGTGGGGTTCGGGACCGAGGGCGGGGAGGTCATGGTCACCCTCCGCACTTTTCTCCCCAAAGGTGATCCCACTGTGCCCTCGATCTCGGGGATCCTCCCTGGGGCGGAGACCACGGAGCGGGAGAAGATCGAGTTTTTGGGCGTGGATTTCCCGGGCATCCCCAGGCGGGACCACGTTTTCCTCCCCGACGATCTCCCCGTGCATCCTTGGCGGCGGGACGAGCCGGAGCTCCAGAAATTCCTGCACCGCATGGTGGAGTGGGAGAAGGACGATGGACCCCAAAAATCCTGAAAAGGACCGGCAATACGGAGGCTTGGGCGAGGTCTTCGCGGTGCCCATTGGGCCGATCCATCCGGCCCTGAAGGAGCCCATCCGCCTCACCTTCCACGTGCGGGGGGAGCGCATCGTGGGCGTGGAGATCCGCACGGGCTTCGCCCACCGGGGGATCGAGTTCATGGGGATGCGCCAGGGCCGGAACCTCATCCAAGTCTTGTACTTGGCGGAGCGGATCTGCGGGATCTGCTCCATTTCCCACCCCATCGCCTTCACCCAGGCGGTGGAGCGGGCCGCCGGGATCGAGGTCCCCCCGCGGGCCCAGTACATCCGGGTGATCATCTCCGAACTCGAGCGGATCCATTCCCATCTTCTTTGGGCCGGCGTGGCCGCCCACGAACTTGGGTTCGATACCCTCCTCCACCTCACCTGGCGGGTGCGGGAAAAGGTGCTGGATATCCTGGAGGAGCTCACGGGGAACCGCATCAACTACGCCATCCCCATCTTCGGCGGGGTGCGAAGGGACATCACCCCTGAGCAGTACCCGAAGGTTTGGGAGATGATCCGCTACTATCGCGGGCTTTTGGAGCAGCTTTTGGACGCGTTTCTGCGCGATCCCACCGTGGAGGCCCGCACCCGCGGGGTGGGTATTTTGGAGCCCAA
>JAGDVW010000073.1:24941-26588 GCA_023255835.1 Candidatus Acetothermia bacterium | reverse complement strand
TGCGCGATCCCACCGTGGAGGCCCGCACCCGCGGGGTGGGTATTTTGGAGCCCAAGGAGGCGGAGGAGCTGTGCGCGGTGGGCCCCACGGCCCGAGCCTCCGGCCTCAAAAAGGACGTGCGTCAGGATCGCCCCTATCTCGCCTACCCCGATTTCGAGGTCAAGGCCATCACCCCGGAGGACTACGGCCTCACCCCCATGGGCGACGTTTTCGACAAGATCGTGGTGCGGCTCCTCGAGGTGGGGCAATCCCTGGAGATCATCGAGAAGGCCTTGGAAAACATGCCGGAAGGGGAAATCACCTCCTTCCCGAAGATCCCGGCACTCCTCGCCCACCTGAAGAAGGCCGAAGGGGAGGGCTTGGGTTGGCACGAGGCCCCTCGGGGCGAGGTCATCCACTATGTGCGCCTCGTCTCCGGGGAGGAATCGCCCCTGGTTTGGAAGGTGAAGGCCCCGACTTATTCCAACCTCCTGAGCTGGTATCCCATGTTCGAGGACCAGGAGGTGGCGGATATCCCCATCATCGCGGCCTGCATTGACCCTTGCATTTGTTGCATGGACCGGGTTTATCTCGTGCGGAACGGTAGGGAGGAGACCTGGACGAAGGAGGAGCTCCTTCGGCTCTCTTGGGAGAAAACGCGGAGGATGCGGCGATGGAGGGCTTAGGCGTGTTCGGGCAGGCGGTGCTGGTGGTTTTTTTGGGGGGCGTGGTGGGCCTCTTTTACCGCGGTCTGGACCGCAAGATCGCGGCGCGCATGCAAGCCCGGGTTGGCCCGCCCCTGCGTCAGCCCTTCCTGGATTTGGGAAAGCTTTTGGTTAAGGAGACGGTGATCCCGAAGACTGCGGTGGCTTGGCTCTTTTCCGCCGCACCGTTCCTGGCTTTGCTCGCGTCTTTCACCGCTCTCCTTTATCTCCCCTTGGGCCCATTTGGTCCGGTCCTCGAGGGGCATGGGGACGCCATCCTCGTCCTCTATCTTCTTGCCGTTCCTGCCTTGGCCATGGCCCTGGGCGGGTTCGCCTCCGGTTCCCCTTTGGGGGTGGTGGGAGCCCAGCGGGAGCTTGTCATGCTCATGTCTTATGAGTTCCCGTTGGCCGTGGTCCTCGTGGCCGTGGCTTGGCGCCTTTCCACCTTCGGCCTCGCCCCGGCCTTTTCTCTGGGGACGATGGCCGCTCATCCCCTTTGGGCTTCCCTTGGGCCTTTGGGGGTGATCGGGCTTGCGGTGCTCTTTGTGGTCCTCCTTGTGGTGACCCCCGCGGAGCTGGCGAAGATCCCGTTCGATATCCCGGAGGCGGAGACGGAGATCGCCGGCGGCCTTTTTGCGGAGTATTCCGGGACTTATCTTGCCCTCTTTTATTTGGCGGATGCGGTGCGCACATTGGTCATGGCTGGGCTTGTGGTGGCCATTTTTGTCCCTTACGGGATCGCCGGGGCGTTGGGGCTTTCCGGCGCGGCCGCGGCCGCCGTGGATTTCTTCTTTTGGCTTTTCAAAGTTTTCTTCGTGATGGCGGCGGCGGTGACCACCGTCCGGGTGGGGATGGCCCGCCTTAAGGTGGATCAGATCGCCCAAGGATTCTGGCTTTGGGGCACGGCCGTGGCTTTGGGCGGCCTCCTCCTCCTCGTTTTGGACAAGGTGGTGATGGGATGATC
>JAGDVW010000073.1:22727-24841 GCA_023255835.1 Candidatus Acetothermia bacterium | reverse complement strand
GATCCACCCGCCGGTGCCGGTGCCCCCGAAGTTCCGGGGGAAACTCGGTTACGACCGGGAGAAATGCATCGGTTGCCAACTCTGCATACGGGTCTGCCCGGCCAAGGTCATCGAGTTCCTTGCGGAGACAAAGAAGATCAGGATCCACGTGGCTCGTTGCACTTTCTGCGCCCAATGTGTGGACGCCTGCCCGGTCAACGCCCTCTCCATCACCCCGGAATTCCTCCTCGCTGATACGGACAGGAATTCCCCGCACCTCATCGTGCAATAAAAAAGGGCGGGAATGGCCCCGCCCCTGCATGCCGGCTAGGCTTGGAAACTATTCAACCAGCGTTTTCAACTTGGCCTCCAGGGCCTCCTTGAGGTCGGGGAGGAAACGCACAAGGGTCATTCCCCGGAGGAAGTCCATTCTGAACGGGGGTTCATGCCTGGGGAAGGCCCCGCGCTGGCGGGAGAAGAAGGGTCGCCTCCCCTCCGGGGCTAGCCCTCTTAGCAACGCTTCCCATTGCCTCACGGTGAGGATCCCCTTGAGCCCGTTTATGAACTTCTTTTCCAGGGTATCGAGCTTTTCCCGTAGGTCCTTTTGGTAAGAGCTCAAAAGCTCCTTAAGATCCGCTCCCTCGCCCCGGAACTTCAGCAAGTCCTCGTGGAGCTTTTCAGGCATAGCCACGATCTCGTCGCGGAGGGGAAGGAGCTCCTCCACCAGGGAGAGGAGGGATTTCATCTGCTCAGGGGAGAGCTCCAAATAATTGATCCAGATCAGGGCGAGGTTTTCCCGGCCGATGTAGCCAGCGAGCTTGGGGCCCACAGTTTGGCCCAGGGCGCCCATGCTCAAAAACGAGGCCGCGGCAAGGCCAAGGACCAGTGTCCGCATCATCTTTTCCACCACCTCCAACAAAAATTTTCGCTTCCGCCAGATGAAAAAGTTGTGCAGGAACGGTGGAAGATCTGTGGAAGCGGGGATTGGGTATACTCGGAGGCCATGGTTGTCCTGCGGCGGCGGGAGCAGATCTTGGCTGTGCCTGCGGGGAAAAACTTGGAGGGGATCCTGAGAGAGGCCGGGATCCTGCCGGATACGGTGTTGGTGGTGCGGGAGGGGAAGATCGTGCCCCTGGACTATCGGCCCCAGGACGGGGAGGAGTTCGAGCTCATCGAGGTCATCTCCGGAGGTTAAGTTGCGCTGCACTTTTTGCGAAAACCGAGCGGTTCTGCGCCTGAGGCACGCCAATTTGCGCCTCTGCCCCGAACACCTCGTGGCCCGGGTGGAAAAGGAAGCCCAGAGGGCCATCCGGGAGTTCCGCATGTTCACCCCGCAGGAAAAAATCCTCGTCGCCGTCTCCGGCGGGAAGGATTCCCTCGGCCTTTGGCAGATCCTCACCAACCTTGGCTACCGGGCGGACGGGTTATATATGGACCTCGGGATCGCTGGGTATTCGGTGCGCTCCCGGGAGTTCTGCGAGGAATTCGCCCGGGAACGGGGGCTCACCCTCCACGTGCTGCGGGTGGAGGAGGAAGTGGGGGCGGGGTTGGACGAGATCGCCCGGGTTCTCCGTGGGGAGCCCTGTTCCCACTGCGGCGCGATCAAGCGGTACCTCATGAACCGCGCGGCCCTCGCTGGCGGGTACGACGCTTTGGCCACGGGCCACAACCTGGACGACGAGGCCGCCACCCTCCTTGGCAACGCCCTCCGTTGGGATTTGGAGTACCTCGGCCGCCAATACCCTGTCCTTCCCGCGGGCCGGAAGCTCGTGCGCAAGGTGAAGCCCCTCATCTACGTTTCCGAACGGGAGATGGTGGCCTATTGCCTCATCCGCGGGATCCGCTACATCTACGAGGAATGCCCCCACAGCGTCGGCGCCCGCTCCCTCTTCCTCAAGGACATCCTGAACCGGCTCGAGGACCAATATCCATCCACGAAGATCACCTTCCTGAAATCTTTCCTCAGGGTGCACCCCTTGCTTCCCGCTCCGGAGGAAGTGGAGCTTCGGGATTGCCCCGTCTGCGGGATGCCCACGGCCGCGGAAGGGCCCTGCCGGTTTTGCCGAATAAAGGAGAGGATGGCCCAACGTGCGCCCGCTTGAGTACGGGGAACCGGTGATCCTCTGGGAGACCGG
>JAGDVW010000073.1:17358-22627 GCA_023255835.1 Candidatus Acetothermia bacterium | reverse complement strand
TCCCACCGCGGGGTCATCCGCCACGACGAGGTGGCCGGGAAACCCGAGGGAAGCCAGGTCTTCTCCTCCACTGGACACCCTTTTGTGGCCTTTCGGCCGCGCATCGCCGACCGGATGATGAAGGTCCACCGCCAAACCCAGATCGTTTACCCCAAGGACGCGGGCTGGCTCGTTTTGGCCTTGGATCTTTTTCCGGGCGCGCGGGTCATCGAGATGGGAACGGGTTCAGGGGCCTTCACCATCCTTTTGGCTCAGCTCGTGGGGCCCCAAGGAAAAGTCTACACCTTCGATCGCCGGCCCGATTTCCTCTATAACGCCATGCAGAACATCCAAAAGCTGGGGTACGCCGAGCGGGTGGAGGCCCAGATCCTCGAGGCCGGCCAGCCCTTCCCCGTTTCCGATGTAGACGCGGTTTTTTTGGATTTGCCCACGCCCTGGGAGGCGATCCCCCCGGCCCGGGAGGCCTTGGCCCCGGGAAGGCCCTTGGCCCTCATCGTCCCCACCGCGGAGCAATTGAAGCAGGCGGTGAAGGCCTTGGCGGAAAATGGGTTCGTGTGGATCGAGGCCGTGGAGCTTTGGGAGAGAAAAATGCTCGTCCGGGAAAGGGAGGGTGTGCGGCCTCTTGAGCGGATGGTGGGCTTCACCGGCTACCTCGTCTCCGCCCGCAAGGCCCTCGTGGGCCGGACGGAAGAGGCCGCCTTTGCCGAGGAAGAACTAGGCCCGGCGGAGTAGGGCCAGGGAGTCCTGGTGGAAGTAGCGGGAGAGGAGCTGGTAAAGCGCGGGATGATGCTGCTTAAGGCTCTGTGGGTCCGAGAAGAAGAGCTCCACAGAAAGCGCAAAAAATTCCGCGGGGTTTGCCAAGCCCAAGGCAAGGGGGGTGGGCCAGGGGGAGGCCCGGAGGCGTTCGTATTCCGCAAAGAAGATCTCTTGCCAAGGTTTTAGGAGTTCTGGGGGCAGGACGGGCGAGCCCTGCATGGCGCCATCCTCGAGGTCGAGCTGGTGGGCGAACTCGTGGACCACCACGTTCCGCGCGCCCGGGCCGAATCCCGCCCCCAAAACCGCATCCCAGGCGAGGACCACCGTCCCCAAAGGCCAGGATTCGCCAGCCCGCACCTCCATCCCTTCCTCCACCACGCCCGCCGGCCCAGGCCGCGTATAACGGGCCACATAGAGCGTGGGATAAACCACCACCGTGCGCAAAAACGGGAAATAATCGGTTTCCCGGTGGAGGAGGAGAAGGCAAGCGTTAGCAGCGACCACCACCTGGACTCCTTCGTCCACCTCGAACCCGGCCGCAGCCTCGAATTTTTTCTCCGCGAGGAAGATTTTTATGTGCTGACGAAGTTCCACTTGGTCCTGGGGAGGAAGCCAGGGGTATATGGGCACGCGCAAAAGGAGAGGTTCCCAGGACGGGGGAAACGGGCGACGGGCAAGACGGGAGCGGCGCCAGCGTCGAAACGCGCTCACCGCTCCGCGGGCCCGAAAGCCAAGGTGAGGCTAAGGATGAGATTCCCCAACCTGAGCTCAAAGGAGGCGAACCCCCCGGACCAACTCATGTTTTGGCTCAGGACTTGCCCGAAGTTCATCCCCACAGCCGGTTTAAAGTTCGCTCCCACCCCCAAGCGGAGGGGCCCAAGCTCACTATGGAAAGTAAAGCTTTGGCCAATCAGGGCCAGGCCCTGGAAGCTCCAAACACCCTGGATCTCCCAGGGGTTGGCACTGAGCCGGAGGGTGAAGGTGTTTGCCGGGAGGACCGCCTGACCAAAGGTCAAAGAAGAACTCCAGCTTCCATTCAAATCCATGGCTAGCGCGGAAACGCCCACTGAAACTAAAAGAACAGCTAAAAAGCCTCTCATAACCCCCTCACAAGTTATGATACTCCCGGCCCATGATATCGGGAAGGGCGGCGCTGGTTTTACCCTCCCGAGGGAAGGGGGAGCTATGCGGGGACTTTTCCTTTTACTTTTGTTTTCGGTCTTGGGGCTGGGCCAGCCGCCACAGGAGTTTTTCGCCTATCTTGAGGCCTCCGCCGGCCAAGCCCGCTGGGAAGAGGTGCGCGCCCAAACAGGGGAACCGGGGAAAATTTTGGAGCTTCGCCTTCGCTCGCAAATTTGGCGGGGCTTCCCCTGGGAGCATCGGGTCCTCCTCATCGAGCCCCAGAGCTTGGTTATAGCAGACGTGGTCCTCCTTTATGTCACCGGGGATCCGAATCCCGGCGACCCCCTTTTGGGGCTCACCATGGCTGGACTTTCTGGATTGCGAGTTGCAGTTTTGAATTCCGTTCCCAATCAGCCCCTCTTTGGGTTGCGCGAGGACGCCTTGATCGCCTATACCTTCGAGCAGTACCTAAAAACCGGCGAGTCGGACTGGCCCCTTCTTTTTCCCATGGCCAGAAGTGTCCTCTCCGCCATGGATGCGATCTCCGCGGTCCTTGAGGGGCAGGGAACGAGGGTCCGCGGGTTTGTGGTGGCCGGGGCCTCCAAGCGGGGTTGGACCACGTATCTTGTCGCCGCAGCCACACCGGAACGCGTTTTGGGGATCATCCCCATCGTC
Organism: Candidatus Acetothermia bacterium; assembly: GCA_023255835.1. GTDB lineage: Bacteria > Bipolaricaulota > Bipolaricaulia > Bipolaricaulales > Bipolaricaulaceae > DTER01. The sequence goes on along the minus strand of JAGDVW010000073.1, from coordinate 20,074 downwards.
TTCGATTTCCTGGATTTTCCCAACCAAATTGCGCGACAAAGAGAGCTTTTCGGGGGTCCGTCGACCATGCTCCGGGATTACGCGGCCCGCGGTCTCACCGCGCTTTTCGAAGCGGGGGCAAAAGGGGCTCGCCTGGCCTGGATGGTGGATCCCTATTCCTACCGCTATGCTTACACCATGCCCAAGCTGGTGATCATTGGGTCCAACGACCCCTATTGGGCCTCAGACGCCACAAGCCTTTACTGGTCTGGGCTTCCCGAACCCAAACTCCTTTTGGTCGTTCCCAACGCTGGCCACAATGTGCTCGATATCCCACGGGTGCTGCCGAGTGTGGCCACGTTCGCTCGGGCCGCGGCCCAAGGATTTGAACTTCCCGGAGTGCGGGCGGAGTGGGGCTGGGAGGGAAAGAGGGCTGTCCTTTCGGTCCAGGCGGATCAGCCGGCGACAGCGAGGCTCTGGCAGGCCTCTTCCCCAGCACCCGATCTGCGCCAAAGCCGCTGGGAGGGCCAAGAACTTTGGGAAACAGGCCCGGTTTGGACTGTGTTCCTCACGCCCCGGGAAAATTTCATCGGGGTTTTCTTGGAGCTAGAATTCGTCACGGCCCTCGGAAAGCTTTTCGTCTCCACCCCGATAAGGATCGTCGGGCCTTCTCCGTGAGGCTGGTGGAGGCGACGGGACTTGAACCCGTGACCTCTGGCATGCCATGCCAGCGCTCTCCCAGCTGAGCTACGCCCCCAAGGGCAAAAGTATTTTCCGGGGGAACGGCCCCCAGCGCAACTTCCCGCCCTTTGGTTTGGAAAGGTGGGCGCTAGATGTCCAAGGAGAAGACGCGGTGGGCGTTTTCCCGGATGAAATCGCGCCGGCGAGCTACATCATGGCCCATGAGGGTGGTGAAGATCTCGTCGGCCTCGAGGGCGTCGCGGATCGTCACCTTGCGGAGGATCCGGGTCTCCGGGTTCATCGTGGTCTCCCAAAGCTCCTCGGGGTTCATCTCGCCCAGACCCTTGAACCGCCGCACCACCCACTGCCCATCGGCTTGAGCGAGGAATTGTTGAAGCTCCTCCTCGGAATAAATGTATTTCCGGGTCGTTCCCTTCTGCACGAGGTAAAGCGGGGCCTTGGCGATGTAGAGGTGGCCGTTTTCGATGAGGGGCCGCAAATTCCGGAAGAAGAAGGTGAGAAGCAGGGTGCGGATGTGGGCCCCGTCCACATCGGCATCGGCCATGATGATGATTTTGTGGTAGCGGAGTTTAGAGATATCGAATTCCTCGCGGATTCCCGTGCCCAAGGCGGTGATGATGGCCCGGAGTTCCTGATTCTCCAGAAGTTTTCGCAGATGGGCTTTCTCCACGTTCAGGACCTTTCCCCGGAGGGGGAGGATGGCTTGGAAGGTGCGGTCCCGGCCCTGTTTGGCCGAGCCGCCGGCGGAGTCGCCTTCCACGATGAAAAGCTCGGCCTTGGTGGGGTCTTCACTGGTGCAGTCCGCGAGCTTTCCGGGAAGACCGCCGGCAAAAAGGGCGCCCTTTCGGCGCACCAGCTTCCTGGCCCGGGCCGCCGCCAGCCTCGCCCGATGCGCCGTAAGGGCGTTTTCGATGATGGCCCTGGCCACGTTTGGGTTCTTCGCGAAATAGGCGGCAAGCTGGTCCCGCACCACCTCTTCCACGAAGGTGCGGACCTCGGGGTTCCCGAGCTTGGCCTTCGTTTGGCCCTCGAACTCCGGCCGGGTGAGCTTCACCGCCACGATGGCCACCAATCCCTCCCGGATGGCCTCTCCGGGGATGGCCTCCTCATCCTGGCGGAGGAGGCGCTTTTCCCGGGCGTAATCGTTCACCACCTTGGTCAGGGCCGAGCGGAAGCCGGTGAGGTGGGTACCGCCTTCCCGGGTATTAATGCAGTTGGCGAAGGTGAAAACCTCTTCCTCCACGGCGTCGGTGAAGAGCATGGCGATCTCCACGGCCATATCCCCCCGATCCTCCGCAAGATAAATGGGCTCAGGATGGAGGGGCTCCTTCCCCACCGCGAGCTCCTTGACGAAAGCAGAAATCCCCCCTTCGGCCCGGAAGGTGCGTTTCACCCCGGTTAGGCGGTTGTCCAAGCGGATGGTGAGCCCGGCCACAAGATAGGCGAGCTCCTGGAGCCTGTGGGCCAATTTGGAGAAGTTGTAGGTGATGTCCCCGAAGATCTCGCGGTCGGGGAGGAAGGTCACGGTGGTCCCCGTCTCCTTGGTCTCCCCCACCACCGTGAGTTCCGTGAGTTTTTTGCCCCGGGAAAATTCTTGGCGGTAGATCTTTCCGTCCTTCCAGCGCACCTCCACCACCAGGTGTTCGGAGAGGGCGTTCACCGCGGAGACGCCCACACCGTGGAGGCCGCCGGAGACCTTGTACCCACCCTCCCCGAATTTCCCGCCGGCATGCAGGGTGGTGAGGACGAGCTCCACTGTGTTGATCCCCGCCTCGGGATGGATCCCCACCGGGATCCCGCGGCCGTTATCACGCACCGTGACCCGCTTGTCCTCGTGGATGACGACGTCGATTTCCGTGCAGAAGCCAGCGAGGGCCTCATCTACGGCGTTGTCCACCACCTCGTAGATCATCTGAAGGAGGCCATCGGGGCCGGTGGAGCCGATGTACATTCCCGGCCTTTGGCGCACGGCCTCCATATCCGCTAGGACTTTGATCTTGTCCACGTCGTAGTCGTGGGTTCTGATCTCGTTCAT
>JAGDVW010000073.1:2725-17258 GCA_023255835.1 Candidatus Acetothermia bacterium | reverse complement strand
CAAAAGGAGAAAATCGGCAAGGCATCGAAATTTGTCCCCCAAGGGCATTCCCCGCGTCCCTGGTCCGCCGAAGGTTACGAGGTTAACCTTCCGCTGAGAAAGGGGGAAGGTTGCGGCTTTTGGAGTGGCAAGGTCGGGAGGTCCTGGCGCGGGAGGGGATAAGCGTTCCCGAAGGGGAGGTGGTGGAAAGCCCAAAGGAAGCTGGGCGGGTGGCGGAGGAGCTGGGCCGGCCGGTGGTCCTCAAGGCCCAGGTTCCCGTGGGCGGCCGCGGGAAGGCCGGTGGGATACGCCTGGCGCAAACCCCCAAGGAGGCCGAGGAAATAGCCCAAAGCCTTCTGGGAAGCAGCATAAAAGGGATCCCAGTCCGAAAGCTCCTCGTGGTGGAGGCGGTGAAGGCCCAGGCTGAACACTATTTGGGGATCATCATCGATCGCTCCGCACGCATGCCGCTTTTTCTTTACTCGCCCCGCGGCGGGGTGGATATCGAGGAGGTGGCCAGAGAAAACCCCGCGCTTGTGAGCAAAGCGCACATCCCGCCTCTGGAAGGGCCGGCCACCTTCCGCCTGCGCCGGCTCTTCTCCCTGGCCCCAAAGGACCTCCTTCCCCCCTTGATCGACGTGGCCAAAAAGCTTTGGTCCGTATTCCTCCACTACGAGGCGAACCTCGTGGAGATAAACCCTTTGGCCGAATACGATGGGAAACTTTTGGCCTTGGATGCGAAAATAATCATCGACGATGACCACTCGCCAGGGCCTCAGTTCGCCGGTTTGGCGGAGGAGGTGGTGGATCCCCTGGAGGCCGAGGCCAAAAAGGCGGGGATGAGCTATGTGCGCCTCGATGGGGACATCGGGATACTCGGGAACGGTGCCGGGCTGGTCATGGCCACGTTGGATTTGGTGGCGAAAAATGGGGGGCGCCCGGCGAACTTTTTGGATATCGGTGGGGGAGCCCGGGCCGAGCGGGTGAAAGCCGGGATCGACCTGATCCTCAAGGATGGCCGGGCGAAGGTCCTTTTTGTGAACGTTTTTGGGGGGATAACCCGTTGCGACGAGGTGGCACGGGGCGTGGTGGAGGCTTTGCGGGGAAAGGAAATCCCCGTGGTCATCCGCCTTGTGGGGACGAACGAGGAGGAAGGCCGGAGGATTTTGGCCGCCGCCGGGTTTGTGCCGGTGCGGACCATGGAGGAGGGCGCGGCCAGGGCCGTGGCCTTGGCCAAGGAGGGGAAATGCGAAAGCTGATAGCTTTTATTTTGGCCTTTATCGCGTTCGGAGCGCTGGCCACTGAGACCATCTCTTTGAAGGAAATAAAGCCGGGGATGAAGGGATTCGGCCTCACCGTGGTCCAGGGGCTGGAGATCTCCCGGTTCGAGGTGGAGGTGGTGGACGTTTTGGATGAGCCCGGTGAGCGCAACGATTTCATTGTGGTCCGGGTTTTTGGGGAGGCCATCCAGCGCTCCGGGGGCATCGCCCAGGGGATGTCCGGGAGCCCTGTTTATTTTGAGGACAAGCTCGCCGGGGCCCTCTCCCGCGCCGCCACCTGGGCCTTGGACCGGGAAAAGCCTTTGGGCTTGGTCACCCCCATCGAGTCCATGCTCCAGCTCCTTCCGGAGCTAGGGGAAGAGGAAATCCCCGTTCCGGAGGACCAAAACCTCCGGGCTTTGGGGATCGAGCGGGTCATTTTGGCCGGTGCTCCTCCCAAGGAGGTGCCCAGCGGGGCCCTGGTGGCTTGGCCCATCTCCGTCCCGCTTGTGGCCAGCGGCCTTTCCTCCCGGGCCTTGCGTCTCTTGGAGGAAGGGGTGGATTTAGGGCGTCTTGATCACCCCATTTTGGGGCTCCTCCCCCCTTGGCACCGGAGGCTTCCCGGGTTTTCCGAGCTTGGGTTCACCAAAATCCTTTCGGCCCCGGCGGGGCAGGGCCGGGAATCCTTGGGATTTCAGCCGGGCGCCCCGGTGGGGGTGGCCCTGAGCCTCGGCGATTTCACCATAGGGGCCTTGGGCACGGTCACCTTGGTGGAGGATGAGAAAATCCTGGCCTTCGGCCACCCCTTCCTTTTCAGCGGGCCTTGTCGTTATTTCCTCACCGGGGCGGCCATCTTGGATACGGTGGCGGCCATGGACGTCTCCTACAAATTCGGGACGCTCACGGAGCTGCGGGGCGGGGTGTTCGTGGACCGCTGGCCGGGGATCGCCGGCCGCACGGACCGCCGCCCCCTCCCCATCGAGGCGAGGTTCACGGTGGCTGGGGAGGCCACGGGGAAGTTCCAGGTGCAGCTTGTGGACGAGCCCCGGCTTTCCCCGCTCCTTTTCTACGTGGCGGGGGTGGAGGCCGTGGACGCCACCCTCAACCGCATCGGCCCGGGAACGGCGCGGGTGAAGTACACCATCAACGGCCGCGGCCTTCCCCGCCCGTTCACCCGGGAGAACGTGGTCCTCTCCACCTCGGATTTGGCGGTCTACATCCCCTGGGAGGCCGCCCTCGTCCTTGATGTCCTCGCTTACAACGAGTTCCGCGACCCCTTGCTCACCGCGGTGGAACTGGAGGCCGAGGTGAGCAAGGGTTTTTCCGCGGTGGAGATCCTGGATCTTCGCACCGATCGCTCCTCTTACCAGCCGGGCGAGGCGATCCAATTCACGGTGGAGGTGCGGACTTGGCGGGGGGAGACCAGGACTTTGGAGGGCGCAATCCGCGTGCCCCGCGATTTGGACACCCCTTATGTGGAGCTTAGGGCCTATGGCGGGCCGCGATTGCGGGAGAAGGGCGAACCAGCCCCAACTTTGAAGGGCCTCGAGGATCTCCTCGACTACATCGAGGGGATCCCCACCTACGACACCTTGACTGTCGAGCTTTTCGCGGTCGATCCCATCTCCCAATTGATGGGCGAGGCCTGGCTATACGGTGTGGACTCGGTTTCCCAGAGGTTCCCGGGGTCCGTGGTTTATGGGGAGGTTTCCTTGATCTTGCCCATCGGGGGGTAGCATGTGGGACCTGCGGGAGGCGGCGGAGGCCTTGGAGGCCGAACTTCTCCGGCCCAGGGCCCCGTTTGAAGTGCGCGGGGCCTGTGCCGACTCCCGCCGGATCCAGCCGGGCGAGCTTTTCGTGGCCCTGCCCGGGCAAAAACGCGATGGGCACGATTTTTTGGCCGAGGCTTTCGCTCGCGGGGCCGTGGGCGCCCTGGCCTCCCGCGATCCCGGGGTCGGCCACAACCTGATCCTCGTTTCGGACGTGAAAAAAGCCCTGTGGGACTTGGCCCGCTGGCGCCGGGAATCCCTGGATTTCGTGGCCGTGGGCATCACCGGATCCTTTGGAAAGACCACGGCAAAAGAACTCTTGGCCGCTGCCCTGTCCACCACCTATCGGGTATTCCGCACCCCCGAAAGTTACAACACGGAGATCGGCGTTCCCCTGAGCCTCCTTTCCCTGCCGGCCGATGCGGAGATCGGGGTTTTTGAGCTAGCCGAGTCCGATCCCGAGGAGCTCCGCAGGCTGTGCGAGCTCCTCCAGCCTTGGGCGGGGATGATCACGGCCGTGGGGCCCGCCCACCTCGCCCTTTTGGGCACGGTGGAGAGGGCGGCGGATACGGTGTGGACCCTGGCCGAGGCCCTTCCCGAGGAGGGGGTATTGGCCCTGACCTGGGATTTCCCGGAGCTCCGGGCCAGGGTGGAGCGCTGCGATGGCTTTTGCCTGCGCTTCGGCCAGACCGAGGAAGCCGATTTCTTCCCCCGGGAGATCGTGGATGACGATCCGCAGGGGATCAGGTTTGTGGCGGAAACGCCTGGGGGAGCGGTGCCGATGAAGCTCCGCCTCCTCGGCGCCCACCGGGCGGTTTTGGCGTGCGGCGCCTTGGCCCTGGCCTGGGGCCTGGGCGTCCCCGGGAAGGTCGCGGCCCAGGCCATGGCCGAGGTCCCTCCCCTCCCCCACCGGCTGGAGCTGCGCGAAGCGCCCTTCGGCTGGATCCTCGACGATTGTTTCAATGCCAATCCTGTTTCCATGCAGGCGGCGTTGCGCACCCTCGTGAGGTTGCGGCTTCCCGTGAAGATCCGCGCCGCCCTCCTTGGGGACATGTTGGAATTGGGCCCGGAGGAGGGCCTCTTTCATCGGGCGGTGGTGGAGGCCGCGCGCCGGCTTGGGGTGGAGCCCATTTTCGCCTTCGGTCCCCGGATGAGCGCGGCCCTGGCGGCCATGGGAGGGGCGGGGTTGGCCGAGGAAGGGGATCTTTTCCGCTTGGTTTCCGCGGTGCGAAAGGCCCTGGGCTCAGGCCCGGCCCTCCTTCTCATCAAGGGTTCGCGCGGCCTTTTTTTGGAGCGCGCCGTAGAGGCCCTCTCCGCCCCCGAGGAAAAGCCCGGTGGCTAAAAATCCCAAGGAGGCCAGGGCTCCCCAAAGGAGCGGGGCCGAGGGCACGAAATCCAAAAGGAGACCGCCCAAGAACGGGCCGGCCGAGGCCCCGAAACTTTCACCGAGCCCAAGCGCCCCCAAATAGCGGCCCCGGGCATGGGAAGGGGCCAGCTCCGCCACCGTGGCCGAGGAGGCCGGCGCAAAAAGCATCTCCCCAGAAGTTATCACCACCATGCTCCCCAAAAGGAGGGGATAAGCCCGCACCCAGCCCAGGCTCAGATACCCAAGGCCGTAGAGGAAAGCCCCCAGCGCGAGGACGCGGGAGCGCCGCCAGCGCTCGCTTAGACGTGCCAAAGGGTATTGAGCCACGGCCACCAAAAACCCGTTCAAGGTGAGAAGCCCCCCGAATTGCGCGGTGGAAAGGCCCAGCTTTTCCACGGTGAAAATGGAAAGGGTGGAAACGAGCTGCCCGGCCAAAAGGAAAACCGGGAAAGCCAGGGCCAAAAAGATGAGCAAGCCTGGGTCGCGAAAAGCGGCAAAAAGGCCGCGTTCAGAGGAAATTTTGATCTTTCCCGGCTCCTGGATCAGGCCCACCGCGAGGAAGAGGGCCAGGACCGTGGCCCCGGCGGCGAGGAGGAAGAGGTGGGAGTAGGGAAGAAAAGTGGCGAGGAATCCGCCTAAAGCGGGTCCGGCGCCCCAGCCGATGTTCCCGCCAACCCGCAGAAGTCCATAGCCTTCGATCCGGTTTTTCTCGGTCAAATCGGCGACCAGGGCGGAGACCGCGGGCATGGCCAGCCCGCCGCTCACGCGCACGAGGAGGAAAAGGAGGACGATGGCATAAATTGGGCCGTTGGTGTACATGAGGATCCCTAGGGCCGAGAAAGCGGCGATGCGCAGGGCCAAAGCCGAGGCCAAGGTGAGGCGGCGGCCAAGGCGATCCGCGCCCATTCCTCCCAAAAATTGTCCGGCGGCGCTGGCGAACGCCGCCCCCAGCATCACCGTGCCCACAAGGCTCATGGCCATACCGCGCCTTTGCACGAGGTACAGGGAGAGGAAGGGCAAAGCCAAAGAAAAACCCATGGCGGTGATCATTTGCATGGCCACCAGCGGCCAAAGGCTGGGTTTTTTAGAAGGCATGGGATTATTTTCCCAAAGCCCGAAAGAGGAGGGCGAGGAGGGGGGCGAAAAGGAGGGCGGGGAGGAAGTCCGCTGGCCGCGTGTCTTTGAGGCGCAGAAGGCCAAGACCGATGGACAAGACTATGGCTCCGCCCGCGGCGGTGAGTTCCAAAACCGCGGGATGTTGGGGATCGAATCCGGCAAGGCTTTGGGCGAAAAGGCGGGCCAAAATGGTCACTCCCCCTTGGTAGAGGAGGATCACAAAAAGGGAGAGAAGAACACCCGGCCCGAGGGTGGCGGCCAGAGCAGCGGCGGAAACCCCGTCCAAGATGGCTTTCGCTCCGAGGAGCGTCCAATCGCCAAAAAGGCCGTCCTGGATGGCCCCCACCAGGGTCATGGGCCCAACACAGAAAAGGAGGCTGGCGGTGAGGAAGGCCTGGGCCACCGGCCGGCCACGAAAGAGGCCCTCCACCTTTTTGCTTCCTCGCTCCAAAGCTCCCGAAATGTCCAAAGCCCCACCCAAAGCCCCGCCCAGGATCACGGAAAGGAGGAGAACCAAAATGTTTTGCGTCTTCAAAGCCATTTGCATCCCGAGCACCAGGGTGACAAGGCCCACTCCCAGGGTGGCCGATTCCCGCACCCGGCTTGGGAGGCGCTCGCCCAGGGCCCAGCCCAAGCTCCCCCCAAGGAACACGGTCCCCACGTTGATCCAAGTCCCAAGCATACCGCGAATGGTAGCGCACAATTTGCCCTTCCGTCCAAGGGCCATCTACAATGGCAAAAAGGAGGGGGTTATGCGTGGTTTTTGGAGGGAATTTCGCGATTTCATCGCTAAAGGAAATCTCGTGGAGATCGCCGTGGCCTTCGTCATGGGCGCGGCGTTCGGGGCGGTGGTGAACTCCTTCATCTTCGACATCGTCATGCCGCCCATCGGAAAGCTCGTGGGGAACGTGGACTTTTCCAACCTCTTTTTCGTTTTGGGGCCGGAAAGGTACCCCTCGGCCGAGGCCGCCCGCCAAGCCGGGGCCCCCGCCATCTACTACGGCCGCTTCATCAATAACCTCATCAACTTCCTCATCGTGGCCTTCGTCATGTTCCTCCTCCTTCGGGCGGTGATTAGGATGCGGAAGCCCAAGGAGGCCACGGCTCCTACCACGAAAGAGTGCCCTTATTGCAAGACCCAGATCCCCATTGGGGCGGTGCGTTGTCCGAACTGCACTTCCCAGCTGGCTTAGCGCTCGCGCAAAAGGAGGACGGCTTTCCCGTTGTGGGTGCAGGAGAAGACCACGAGGGTGTGGGAGGTATCCTCGGCGGCCGAGGCGTATAAGTAGCGGATGTCCAAGCCCTGCCGAGCGAGGGCCTCGGTGACCCGGCGGAGGAAGCCCGGCCGGTTGGGGAGGGTGACGAGAACCACCTCCCGTTCCTCCGTGGGGAATTCCGCATCCCGCAGGCTCTCTAAGGCGTAATGGTGGGCATCCACCACAAGGTGCAGTTCCGCCTCCTCTCCGACGACGAAAACCGCGACGGCAAGGATATTGATCCCCTGAGTAGAAAGGAGCTTGGCGATATCCGCAAGAAGGCCGACGCGGTTTTCCGTTCGCACCACTAACTCTTTTCCAATGGTTGGCGGCCGCACGGCCCATAGTTTACCGTAGCCCTCACCCCCATGTTGGCTATAATCGCCCCCATCGGAGGGAGGAAGTGCTGCCCAATGCCAAAAGGATCTTGGTGTGCAGCGCCTGGCCCTACGGCTCGGGCGTGCCCCATTTGGGCAACCTCATCGGCTGCCTCCTCTCCGGGGACGCTTTCACCCGCTTTTATCGCCTGGCGGGGTATGAGGTCCTCCACGTCTCTGGGACCGATGCCCATGGGACCAAGATCGAGTACGAGGCCCATCGCCAGGGCCTGACCCCGGCCGAGCTCGCCAGCCGCGTCCATGAGGAAATAGTCCGCATCCTCCGGGAATTCGCTGTGGATATCCACAACTACACCACCACCGAAAGCCCGGTCCACAAAGAGATGGTGACCACGCTCTTTCGGGAGATGGAGGAAAATGGCTACATCTTCTCCCAGGAGGAAGAGCGCGCTTTTTGTCGTTCTTGCGGGCGGTTCTTGGCCGATCGGTTCATCATCGGAACTTGTCCGAAGTGTGGCTATCCCTATGCCCAAGGGAACCAGTGCGATGCCTGTGGGGCCCTTTTGGAGCCGGAGATGCTCATCTCCCCGCGCTGCGCCTTTTGTGGGTCCACCGAGGTCGTGCGCAAGCCCACGCGCCACTGGTACTTGGACTTGGAGAAGCTCCGGCCAAAACTTTTGGAGTACGTGCGCAGCCGCGCTTTTCAAGGGAACGTCAAGCTTTTCACGGAGCGGATGATCGAGGAGGGGCTCCGGCCGCGGGCGGTGACCAGGGACATCGCTTGGGGGATCCCCGCGCCCTTCCGCGGCGCCGAAGGAAAAGTGATCTATGTTTGGGCCGAGGCCGTCCTCGGGTACCTCTCCGCCACCGTGGAATATTTCCGCCGCCGCGGCGAGGAGGACCGCTGGAAGGACTTCTGGTACGGAGACGAGGTTTGGCAGATCTACACCCAAGGGAAGGACAACATCCCCTTCCATACGGTGATCCTGCCCGCCCTCCTTTTGGCCACGGGGAGGCCCTTCCATCTCCCCGACCAGATCTCCGCCACCGAGTACCTGAATTGGGAAGGGGGGGAGCAGTTTTCCAAAACCCGGCGGATCGGGGTTTTCGCTGACGAGGCCCTCAAGCTTTTGCCCCCTGTCTACTGGCGGTTTTACCTTTTTTACAACCGGCCGGAGACGAAGGACGTGGAGTTCTCTTGGGCGGAATTGGACAAAGCGATCAACGGCGTCTTCGTGGATAACATCGCGAACTTCATCCACCGAGTCCTCTCCTTCATCTGGAACAAACACGACGGGGTTGTCCCAGATCGGCCCACCCTCTCCGCGGTGCGGGAGGAGATCCAAGGAGCGCTGCGGGAGGTTTGCGCAGCAGTGGGCGGCGGGCAGCTGGCCCCGGCCCTACGGGCGGTGGCGAAGCTCGCCAATTTCGGAAACGGCTTTTTCCAGAGCCGTGCTCCCTGGGCCACCGGGGACGAGGAGGCCGTGGCCTCCGCCGCCCACATCGTCAAAGCCCTGGCCATCCTCCTTGAGCCCTTCGTCCCCATGTTCTCTCAAGAGGTCTTTGGTCTTTTGGGAATAAAGGAGGCGAGGCTCTCCGAGGTGGAAGAGGGATGCGCGGGGATCCGGCTTTCCGCTCAGCCTCGCCCGCTTTTGGCCCACGTGGATATTGATGATCTGAAGCGGAGGTATGCGATGATGAAGGAAGAGGGTTTGGTGTCGATCGAGGAGTTCGGGAGGATCGATCTCCGGGTGGCCCGGATCGTGCACGCCGAGGAGGTGCCCGGCGCCGATAAGCTCCTAAAACTCATCCTGGACCTGGGGGATCGGCAGGTCCAGGTGGTGGCGGGGATCCGTAAACACTACAAACCCGAGGAGCTGCGGGGGAAGCTGGTGGCCATGGTGGCAAACCTGAAACCCGCCACCATCCGCGGCATCCGCTCCGAAGGCATGATCCTCGCCGCCTCGGATGGGACGTTGGCCCTGATTGGTCCGGACCGGGAAGTAGAACCGGGCGCGCGGATTCGGTAGGATTGAGCGCGGAAAACTTTGGCGAGGTGACCAATGTACGGCGTCGTGGAGATAGGTGGCAAGCAATATTTCGTGGAGCCCGGCCTGGAGGTGGTCCACGAGCTCATCCCCGGGGTTCAAGCGGGCGAGCGGATCACCTTTGATCGGGTTTTGCTCTTCCGAAACGGCGAGCGCGTGGAGGTGGGCCGGCCCTACCTTCGGGGGGTGCGCGTGGTGGGGGAGGTTTTGGAGGTGGGGAAACTCCCCAAGGTCATAATCTTCAAGTTCATGCCCAAAAAGGGCTATCGGCGCAAGAAGGGGCATCGCCAGCCCTTCATGCGCACGAGGATTTTGGCCATCGAGCGGGAGAGCGATGGTTGAGGTTTTGATCGAGCGGGACGACGAGGGGCGGGTGCAGGTGGTCACCCTCTATGGGGATGATTCCCCGGAGGGGTTGGCCGCGAGCATGCTCGTGGAGGCCCCCATCCTGGGGATGAAGCATTACCTGCACCTCGATCCCGAGGTCTCCCGCGAGGGCTCGGTCCTCCGCTTCCGGGTGGACCGGTCCGACCTCTTTTTGGATCGGGAGATCGACGCGATCATGGAGACCATGGTTTTGGGCCTCCGGGCCCTGGCCCAGGATCGGCCCGGCAAGATAGCCGTGCGGGAAGTGGGGCTCGATGTCCTCGTCTAGGAGGTGACGGGATATGGCGCACAAGGCGAGCGGCGGTTCCACCCAAAACGTCCACGATTCCCCGGGGAAGCGGCTGGGGGTGAAGCGGTTCGGCGGGGAACTGGTCTGGCCCGGGTGCATCATCGTCCGCCAGCGGGGGACCAAGTTTTACCCCGGCCGCGGGGTGAAAATGGGCCGGGACTTCACCATCTACGCCACCACCACCGGCCTTGTGGAATTCGCCGGCCACAAACGCATCTACGTGAACGTGATCCCTCTGGGGGAGGGGAAATAGGATCGTCGCGTGCAGTTCGACGAAGCGGTCATCCATGTAGCCGCGGGAAAAGGCGGGGATGGGATCATCAGCTTTCATCGCACCCGTTATAACCCCAAAGGATCCCCGGACGGCGGCTGCGGCGGAGACGGTGGTGACGTGATCCTCCGGGCCAGTCGCTCGGTCAACACCTTCTCCCATTTTCATCAGCAGGTACATTTTCGGGCCGAGGACGGCGGCCCCGGTGGCCCCAATAACCGCCAAGGGAAGCGCGGGGAGGACCTGGTCATTTTTGTTCCGGTGGGCACGGTGGTCCGGGATTTGCACACCGGGGAGATCCTCGCTGACCTCGTGGAGGAGGGGCAGGAGGTGGTGGTGGCCAAGGGCGGCCGGGGCGGCCGGGGCAACCGGTCTTTCGTGACCTCCGTTCGACAAGCCCCGCGCATTCGAGAATTCGGGGAACGCGGGGAGGAACGCTGGCTCCGCCTGGAATTGCGCCTCCTTGCCGATGTGGGGATCATCGGCTTTCCCAACGTGGGGAAATCCTCCCTCCTGGCCCGGGTTTCTGACAAAAAGCCCAAGGTGGCGGCTTATCCTTTCACCACCCTCGTTCCCAATTTAGGGGTGGTCTGGGTGGACGAGACGAAAAGCTTTGTCATGGCCGATCTGCCCGGGCTCATCGAGGGGGCCCATGAGGGCAGGGGTTTGGGGGATAAATTCCTGCGCCATGCGGCCCGGGCCAAAATCCTTTTGCACATGGTGGACCTCGCCCGGACGGAGGGCCGCGATCCCCTTTCCGACTATTTCACCATCCGTAAGGAGCTCGCGGCCTGGGAGGAGCTCAGCCGAAAACCGGAAATCGTGGCGGGGAACAAGATCGATCTCCTCACCAAAGACCAGGTGGAGAAGGAAAAGGAGCGGTTTGCCAAAGAGGGGATAGTTTTGCATCCCGTTTCCGCCCTCACCGGGGAAGGGGTAAAGGAGCTTGTTGGGGTTTTGTGGGAAAGGCTTTCGGCCCTTCCCCAGGAGGTGGAGGAGCGGCCGCGGAGAAAGGTTTGGGACCTCACCCCCGGGCCACCTCCCTACGAGGTGATCCAGGGGGAGGAGGGTTGGGAGGTGAGGGGCCCAGCGGTGGAGGGCCTCGTGGGCCGGCTGGATCTCTCCACCCCCGATGCCCGGGAATACCTTTGGGACGAATTGGATCGGCTAGGGGTGGTGAGGGCGCTGCGGCGGCGGGGGTTACAACCGGGGACCCCGGTGAAAATCGGAGGGAAAACCCTTGAGTTTAGCGGGTAGGATTGGGCTTTTCGGCGGAACGTTCAACCCCGTCCACATTGGGCACCTGCGGGTCGCGGAGGAAGCCTTGCGCCAATTCGCCTTGCGGGAGGTCCTCTTCATCCCCACGGGGCAACCGCCGCACCGGGAAGTGGCCGATGGGGTCCCCGGAGAGCTGCGCTACGAAATGGTGAAGTTGGCGATTTCCGGGAACCCCGGGCTTTCGGTGTCCAGGGTGGAGTTGGATCGGCCCGGCCCCGCTTACACCGTGGATACCATCGCCCTCCTAAAGCAAGAGCATCCTGAGGGGGTGGCCTACATCGTAGGAGCCGATATTTTCTCCCAAATAGAAATTTGGCACGATTGGCAGAGGCTTTTGACCCTGTGTCCCTTCATCGTTGCTCCCCGGCCGGGTGTGGATCTTGCGGTTTTTCGGAAACCTCCGTTTGATCGCGCTGAGATTCACTTTTTGGAGATGGAGCCCATCGCCCTCTCTTCCACGGAGGTGCGGAGGCGCTATCGGTTGGGACTGCCCACGAAAGGGCTCGTGCCCGCGGCCGTGGACCGCTTCATCCGCGAACACGGCCTTTATGGCGCCCGGAAGACCTCGCCCCTAGAATAGGCGAGGGAAGGAGGTCGGCACATTAAGCGGGAGTTCAGAGTAAACGAGCAAATACAGGCCAAAGAGGTTTTGCTCATCGACAGCGACGGGAGGAATCTGGGGGTTGTCCCCTTGGAAAAGGCGTTGAGCATGGCAAAAGAGCGCGGTCTGGACCTGGTGGAGGTGGCCCCGGAGGCCAATCCCGTGGTCTGTAAAATTGTGGACTTCGGGAAGTACCGGTACCAGTTGCAAAAGAGGGAGAAAAAACAGCCCAAGGCCGGTAAAGTTAAGGAGATCAAGTTCACCATCCAGACCGGGGAACACGATTTCCGGACCAAGGTCCAGCGGATTCGGGAGTTTTTGGAGGAGGGGATGAAGGTGCGGGCGGTGGTGTTCTTCAAAGGTCGCCAGATCATCCACATCGAGAAGGGGAAGGAGCTTTTGGCGCGGGTGGCCGAGCTCACCCAGGATCTGGCGAAGGTCGAGCAGGACCCGACCGAGCGCGGCCGCAACCTGGAGATCCTCCTTGCTCCCCTTCCCCGAAAAGGAGGTTCCAAATGAAGCCAGGGAAGACCCACAAAGCCTCAGCAAAGAGGTTCAAGGTCACGGCCACGGGCCGGATCCTCCACCGCCGGGCCGGCTACGTCCACAAACTCACGAAGAAGCGGGCCCAGTACAAGCGGGCGGCCCGCCGGCCCGTGGAGGTCACCGGCGCCAACAAAAAGCTCATGCGCCGGCTTTTGGGGATCTGAAGGAGGGAAAAATGCGCGTTCCCGGAGGGGTTAAGCATGCCCGCCGTCGCCGGAAGATCCTGGACATGACCAAAGGCTATAAGGGCAAGCGCAAGAACTGTTACCGCATCGCCAAGCAATCGCTCCTCAAGGCCCTCCGCCACCACTACGTTTCCCGCAAGCTCCGCAAGCGGGATATGCGCCGCCTTTGGATCATCCGCATCGGGGCAGCGGTTCGGCCCTATGGGTTCAACTACTCCCGCTTCATGGGCGCCCTGCGCAAGGCCGGGGTGGGCTTGAACCGGAAGGTCCTCGCGGAGCTCGCCATCCGCGACCCCGCGGCTTTTTCCAAAGTGGTGGAGGTGGCCAAAAGCGCATGAAGACCTTCCAGGACCTCATCCTCGCTTTGCACGACTTTTGGCGGAGGGAAGGCTGTGCCATCGTGGAGCCCTACGATTTGGAGAAGGGCGCGGGCACGTTCAACCCCGCCACGTTCTTTGGGGTGTTGGGCCCGCGGCCCTGGCGGGTGGCCTATGTGGAGCCCTCCCGCCGGCCCGCCGACGGCCGCTACGGCGAAAACCCCATCCGCTTCGGCCTCCACCACCAGTACCAGGTCATCCTGAAGCCTCCACCCGCGGACATCCAGGATCTGTACCTTCGCTCCCTGGAGGCCATCGGCCTCAACCTCCGGGAGCACGATGTGAAGTTTTCCCACGATGACTGGGAATCCCCCACCCTCGGCGCCTGGGGCGTGGGTTGGCAAATTTGGCTCGACGGGATGGAGATCACCCAGTTCACCTATTTCCAACAGATGGGCGGGGTGGATTTGGATCCCGTTTCCGTGGAGCTCACCTACGGCCTTGAGCGGATCGCCCTGTTCCTTCAGGGCGTGGATTCCGCCTTCGATCTCCGCTGGGCGGGATGGCTCACCTATGGGGAGCTCTTCCGCGAGCGCGAGCGCCAATTCAGCGTGTATCACTTCGAGAAGGCCTCGGTGGAGCGAGCGAGAACGATGTTCGATTTCCATGAGGCCGAGGCCAGGGAATGCCTTTCCTTGGGCCTGGTGTACCCAGCTTACGATCACACCCTCCGTTGTTCCCACCTTTTCAACACTTTGGATGCCCGCGGGGCTTTGGCCACCGCGGAGCGGGAAAGCTACATAGCCCGGGTGCGGGCCTTGGCCCGGGCCTGCGCCGAGGTCTACCTGGCGGAGGTGGTGCGTGCCGGCGCTTTTGGTTGAGATCGGGGTCGAGGACCTGCCCGCCGAGGAGGCGGCGGACATCGCCCAAAGCTTCCGCGAGAATCTCCTCTCCGGGCTCAGGGAGGCCCGCCTTTCCTTCGGCAAAGCCCGCCTCTTTTGGACTCTGCGGCGCTTTTCCCTCCTTTTGGAGGATTTAGCCGAGCGCCAAGAGGATGCGGTGGAGGAGGTCCGGGGCCCGGCGGTTTCCGTGGGTTTGGATCCTCAAGGGAACCCCACGCCCGCCGCGGAAGGCTTCCTTCGCCGCTACGGGGCTGGCCCAGCCGATCTTGTGCGCAAAAGGGTTGGAGAAAAAGAATATCTTTTCCTCAGGCTGAGGCGCCCGGGGCGCCCGGCGGAGGAAATTTTAAAGGAGATCATCCCCCAAGCGGTGCGGCTCATCCCCTGCTCGAAGTTCATGCGCTGGGATGGGGGGATGCCCTTCCTCCGCCCCATCCGCTGGGTGGTGGCCATTTTGGGGGACAAAATTATCCCCCTCGAGCTTGCCGGGGTTTCCGCGGGTCGCAAAACTTTTGGCCATCGGTTCTTCGGGCGCTCCCTCGCCCTCGCCAAGCCCGAGGAATACGTGGCCAAAATGAAGGAGGTCCGCGTTATTGTCGATCCGGAGGAGCGCGCCGGGATCTTAAGGG
>JAGDVW010000073.1:0-2625 GCA_023255835.1 Candidatus Acetothermia bacterium | reverse complement strand
ATGAAGGAGGTCCGCGTTATTGTCGATCCGGAGGAGCGCGCCGGGATCTTAAGGGAGGCCATTCGGGCCGTGGAGGAGGAATACGGGGCCAAAGCCGCCCTCTCCGAAGACCTCTGGACCATGATTCTCGGCCAGACGGAGTGGCCGAATCCCGTGGTGGGCCGGATCCCCCGGGAATTCCTGGGCCTTCCCGAGCCGGTGGTGGTGGCCGCCTTGCGGGAGGAGGGGAAATTCGTGCCCTTCACCCGCGCGGGCGAGATCGCCGAGGTTTTCCTCGGCTTCGCCGAGGGCGAGGGGAATCCTGAGGTCATCCGCCGGGGTTATGAACGGGTGGTGGGGATCCGCCTCCGGGACGCCATGGATTTCTTCGCCCAGGACCGCCGAAGGACCTTGGAGAGTCGGGTTCCTGAACTGAAAGGGATTGTGTACGAGGCACGCCTGGGGACCGTTTGGGATCGGGTGGAGCGCATCCGCGCCCTTTGCCGGGCCTTGGCCCGGGAGCTTTCCCTCCCTCAGGATCTCCTGGACCGCGCCGCCTTTTTGTGCAAAGCGGATCTTCTTACCGTGATGGTGCGGGAGTTCCCGGAGCTCGAGGGAGTGATGGGCGGGATCTATGCCCGCTTGGATGGGGAGCGGCCGGAGGTGGCCGCGGCCATTTCCGAGCACGTCCGTCCGCGGGGGAAGGGGGATGAGCTCCCGCAGACCCCTTTGGGGATCGCCCTCAGCCTCGCGGACAAATTGGACGGGGTAATAGGTCCGATCTGCGTGGGCGAGGTGCCCACCGGCTCCCGGGATCCTTATGGGGTGCGGCGGCGGGGGAGCGCCATAGTCAGGCTTATCCTAGAAAAAGGCCTGCGGCTGCAACTTTTCCGGGTGATCGAGGAGGTTCGGCCCGCATATCCGGGCACTGAGCCGGCGGAAACGGTGAAGAAATTCCTTTGGGAACGCCTGCGGTCGGCCCTGGAGGAAAGGGGCATCTCTTACGATGTGGCGGAAGCCGTGCTTTTTGAGATGGATGGGGATTTCCTTGGGGTTTGGGAGCGAGCCCAAGCCCTGCAGGCCCTGGTTGGGCGAAAAGAGCTTTCCGATTTGGCCTTGGCCTTCAGCCGCGTGCGGAACATCACCCGCGGCCACGAGATCCAAGGCTTCGATCCCGGCCTCTTTCAAGAGGAAGCGGAAAACGCCCTTTGGCAGGCTTACCTTGAGGCCAAGGAGCGGGTGGAGAGGGCCTTGGCTCAGCATCAGCCCGCCCAGGCTCTGGAAGCTCTTCTTGGTTTGAAAAGCCCGATCGATCGATATTTTGACGATGTCCTCGTCATGTGTGAGGACCAAAAATTGAGGGAGAACCGCTTGGGTTTCCTCCTCGCCCTTTCCCGCCTTTTCCTCCGGGTGGCCGACCTGAGCCGGCTCGTGGTGCCCACTTAGGCCCAGCGGCAAGGAGGTCGGCACGATAAAGGGGAATCACATCCTCATCACGGTGGAGACCACGCCCCAAGGTCCGAGGAAGCGGGTGGCCATCATCGAGGATGGCGAGCTTGTAGAGGTCCATTTTGAGCTTCCGGACCGCCGGCCATTGGTGGGGAACATCTATAAGGGCAAGGTGGAGACGGTTCTCCCGGGGATGGGCGCGGCCTTCGTCCAGGTGGGGGAGAAAAAACCCCTTTTCCTCGCGGCCCATGAGCTCCACGAGGGGATCTTCAAGGCCAAAGGATTCGAACCCGGCCGGGGCATCCCCCCCATTCAAAAGCTCCTAAAACCCGGGGAGAGCATAATCGTCCAAGTGCGGCGGGAGGGGGTGGGGGAGAAAAACCCCCAGGCCACCACAAAACTCAGCCTCCCTGGCCGTTATTGGGTCTTCCTCCCCACCGAGGAGCGGGTAAGCATTTCCCGGCGCATCGAGGATCGGGCGCTGAGCCGGCGGCTCCGCCAGATCGCCCACGAGCTCAAGCCCGCGGGCACAGGGCTCATCGCCCGCACCGCCGCCCTCCACGCCTCCCCCGAAGATCTGGAGCGTGATTTCAAATACCTCTTGAGCTTATGGAAGGGGATCCAGGAGCTTGCCGAGGAAAGCTCCCCGCCCAAACTCCTCTATACGCCCCCCGATCTCGTGCGTTCCGTCATCCGCGATCGATTTTTGGAGGATGTGGATTCCGTTATTGTGGACGACGAGCCCACTTATCAAGAGGTTTTGGATTTCCTGGACTACCTTCACTTGGGGAAGCTCAAGGGCCGGGTGCGCCTTTATCGGGGAACCATCCCCCTTTTCGCTCGCTACGGGGTGGAGGAGGAGCTGGCGAAGGCCATGCAGAGGAAGATCCCCCTCAAAGGCGGGGGGTTCATCACCGTGGACGAGACCGAGGCCCTCACCGCCATCGATGTGAACACCGGCTCCGATGTGAAGCACAAAAACCAGGCCGCGGCCATCCTCAATACCAATGTGGAGGCGGCCCGCCTCATCCCCCGCATCCTTCGGCTCCGGAAGATCTCGGGCATCATCATCGTGGACTTCGTGGACATGGCCAACGAGAAGGACCGGGAGAAGGTCATCGCCACCTTGAAGGAGGAGCTCAAAAAGGATCGGGTCCCGGCGGACTTCATCGAGATCACTAAACTCGGCCTTGTGGA
>JAGDVW010000010.1 GCA_023255835.1 Candidatus Acetothermia bacterium | reverse complement strand
CGGGCACCGGCGGTAATAGCTTGCACAAAGCGGTCCAAAGGATCGTGGGTCAGCCGCGCTTTAGCCAGTGACACAGAAATTGCTGCCACAACACGACCACGATAATTCCGCACCGGCGCGGCAACGCAAATGTTCCCCTCGTGAAACTCCTCCCAATCCACGGCGTAGCCTTGGGTCCGCACCCGCTCCAACTCCCGCCGCAGTACCTCAGGGTTTGTGATCGTATTGGGCGTGAGGGAGGGCAATGGCCCTCTGGCCAAAATCCGAGCCAGAGCTTCTTCATCATGGGCCAAAAGCACCTTCCCCAGCGCCGTACAATGGGGAGGAACCCGCCGGCCGATCACCGAGGGGATCACCACGCTCGGCGCAGCTTCCTCTCGATCCAAATACAAAACCTCGTCTTCGTAAAGGACGGCTAAATGAGCGTTGACCTCGAGCTCCCGTGCCAGCCTCTTCAGCACCGGCTTCGCCCTCTCTCGAATGTCCAAGGAAGACAAAATCTGGTTTGCCAAAGCTAAAATCCGTAAACCCAGGCGAAAACGCTTGGTCTCCGGATCCCGTTCCAAATACCCGAATTTATGAAGGGTATAGACAATGGGATAGGCGCTACCGGGTTTGGTCCCCAATCTTTGAGCTATCTCGGAAAGACTCAGCCCATCCTCAACGCCGTTGAAGAATTCCAGAACGCGTAAGGCTTTGGCCAAAGAGGTGTTGATGTAGCGCTCCTCTTTCATAGCTAACCCAATTATATAAAATCAAAGAGTGGCCAGCCGGGTGGAAGCGGCCTCCTTGATCCGGGCGATGACCGCGGAAAGGGGCTGAGGGCCGAGGTCCTCCCCGGTGCGCAGCCTGAGGGCCACCTTGCCCTCCCGCCTCTCCCTCTCCCCACAGATCAAAATGTACGGGATCTTCTGAAGCTGGGCCTCGCGCACAAGCCAGCGGAGGGTCTTCCCCTCTTTGGTCCAGGCCTCAGCCCTTATCCCCTCAGCGGAAAGTTTTGCCGCCACCTCCTCCGCATAAGGGATCTCCTTTTCGCTTACGGGAAGGACCACGGCTTGAACGGGCGCAAGCCACACGGGGAAAGCCCCACCGTAATGCTCGATGAGGATCCCAAAGAAGCGCTCCAATGAGCCCAAAAGGGCCCGATGGATCATGTAGGGGCGATGGGGACGGCCATCCGGCCCAACATAAGCCATATCGAAACGTTCCGGAAGGTTGAAATCGAACTGGATGGTGGTGAGCTGCCAAGGGCGTTTGAGGGAGTCCTGGACCTCGAGATCGATCTTCGGCCCATAAAACGCGCCCTCTCCATGTTTCACCTCATAGGAGAGACCCTCGCCCTGCACGGCCTTCCGGAGGGCCTCGGTGGCGCGATCCCAGTCTTCAGGATTTCCGATGAACTTCTCCGGCCGGGTGGAAAGATAAGCGGTGAACTCCGTGAACCCGAAGGAACGCAAAATGTAAAGGGCGAACCGGAGGACCGCGCGGATCTCCTCCTCCACCTGGTCAGGCCGGCAAATGATGTGGGCATCATCTTGGGTGAACCCCCGCACCCGCAAAAGCCCATGCAAGACCCCGGAACGCTCGAAGCGGTAGACCGTGCCAAGTTCACAGTAACGGAGGGGAAGCTCCCGATAGGAGCGGGTCTTGGTCTTGTAGATGGCGATGTGGAACGGGCAGTTCATGGGTTTTAGGAAGAACTCCTGATCCTCGATGACGATGGGCGCGTACATGCTTTCCCGGTAAAAATCGAGGTGACCGGAGGTCTGCCAGAGCCGGCTTCGGCCGATGTGGGGGGTGTAGACCAGCTGGTAACCGGCTTTGTAGTGCTCGGCCACCCAAAAATCCTCAATTACGCGGCGCACGCGGGCCCCTTTGGGGTGCCAAAGGACGAGGCCCGCCCCCACCATCTCGTTTTGGATGGAGAAAAGATCGAGTTGGGGCCCCAAGGTCCGGTGATCCCGCCTTCGCGCCTCCTCCCGCCACCTCAGGAATTTCTCCAACTCCTCGGCGGTGGCGAAGGCCGTGCCGTAGATGCGGGTGAGCATGTCCCGGTTGGGGTCGCCCCGCCAATAGGCGCCGGCCAAATCCAGGAGCTTGAAATGCTGGACAAGGCCGGTGGAAGGAAGATGTGGTCCCCTGCAAAGATCCAGGAATTCCCCTTGCCGATAGAAGGAGATCTTTTCCCCGGGGATCTCCTCAAGAAGCTCAAGCTTGTAGATCTCGCCTCGTTCGCGAAGGAGCCGTGCGGCCTCATCCCGCGGGATCCAGACCCGCTCCAGGGGGAGATCCTCAGCCACGATTCTGCGCATCTCCTCCTCGATGCGCGGGAGGTCCTCGTGGGAGATAGGTTTTTCGAAGTGGAAATCGTAATAAAACCCGTCGGCGATGGCCGGGCCGATGGCCAATTTCGTTCCGGGAAAGAGGCGGGTCACGGCGTGGGCCAAAACATGGGCGGCGGTGTGGCGCAGGACCTCCAGGGCCGCGGGATCGTTGATCGTGAGGATGCGGGCCTCGCCTGTGGGCGGCACCGTCTCCCGCAGGTCATAAATTTTCCCATCCACAAGGGCGGCGGCCGCCAATCCCGCCCCAGGCCCCAAAAGCTCAAGGAAACTCAAACCTTGAGCCTCCCGCACCTCACCGCTTGGGAGAAGCACCTTGGCCATCGCGCACCCCCGAAAACGAACACGAACATACCCGGCCCAGGGGCGCGGGGCAAGATCAGGGAAGGAGGCGGCAAAGGGGGCACTCTTCCCCGTCCCCCAAGAAAGCCACGCCACAACGGCGGCACCTTCGGCCTCCGCGGGCGAGGATGCTCTCCTCTTGCGACAGAACTTGCGCAAGGAGTCGCAAAATTTTCGTCCGCAAAGGATTAGGTAAATTCTCGGGGATCAAGGCTTCGGCGCGCCTTACCTCCTTTGCGCCCGGCTCGGCCTTTATTTCTTGGGCGGGTTTGGCCTCGGAGACTATACGGAAGCGGAGCTCTTTTACCCCGCTTTTTGGGGCCATGTTCGCAAGGCGGGAGATGATCTCCTTCTCCCAAAGGCGAAGCTCGTTGGCCACCACTGGGCTTGGCACAGCGAGGTGTAGGACGCCCCTTTCCACATAGAGGGGGCGGGCGAGCTTACTTAGGCCCCCGCCCACAACCTCCCGCCACCTCCAAACCGCCTCCTGTTCTTCCCAACCTTTTCCCCAGCTTTTAGCCAGGGCCTCAAGCCAAAATGGGCTATTCATCCCTTTCATTTTCCGTAGTTGTAGCTGTAGGGGCTACAGGGCCCCTGTGGATAACCCCTGGGGGCCCGATCCCTTCTGGCGGGGAGGCTGTGGATAAGCCTGTGGATAACCTGGGGAAAGGCGGGGGACAAAATGTGGAGACAAGTGAGACTGGCACTTGTCCACCGAGGTTTTCCACAGGGGGGGTGCACTTGTCCACAGGGGGAGCGGGGACTATCCACAGGTTTATCCCCAGGGGCCTGTGAATTCAGCGGGAGTATTTGGAAAGGATGCGGCTGCGAAGCTCATCCACCTCGGAGCGGAGGAGGGGGGCATCCCGCAACAGTTCCTGCACTTTTTGGTAGGCGTGCATGGCGGTGGTGTGATCCCGGCCGCCGAAGGCCCGGCCCAATGCGGGGAAAGAGGTATCCGTGAGCTCCCGGGCCAAATAAATCGCGATCTGCCGGGCAAAGGCCACCTCCTTTTTCCGGGAAGGGCCATCCAATTCCTCAAGGGAAACGCGATAGTAAGCGGCCACCTCTTCCTTTATGGCCTGGATCGTGAGTTTGGGGACGCGTTCCTCTTTAGGAAGGAGGGATTCCAAAACGCCGGGGGTCAGAGGGCCCTGGCCGAGCTCGAGGTAGGCGATGACCCGGATCAGGGCGCCCTCGAGGTCACGGACGTTGGTGGTGATGCGGGAGGCGATCATCTCCAGGATGGAATCCGGGACGGTCACCCCCCGGCGGCGGGCCTTCTCCCGAAGGATGGCCATCCTCGTCTCCAAATCCGGCGGTTGGATGTCCACCACCAATCCCCAGCGGAAGCGGGAGATGAGGCGGTCTTGCAGGCCCTGGAGCTCCTCCGGCGGTCGATCCGAAGAAAGAACAATTTGTTTGCTGTTCCCGTAGAGCTCGTTGAAGGTGTGGAAAAGTTCCTCCTGGGTCCCCTCTTTGTTGCGCAAAAAGTGCACGTCGTCGATGAGGAGGATGTCGACGGTGCGGTAGCGGGAGCGAAATTGGTCGGTGGTGTTCGAGCCGATGGCCTGGATGAGCTCGATGGTGAACCGCTCCGAAGTGGTATAGGCCACGGTCAGGTTTTTATGCGCTTTCAGCACATGGTTCCCGATGGCCTGGAGGAGGTGGGTTTTCCCCAGCCCCACCTTGCCGTAGATGAAGAGGGGGTTATAGGCGCGGGCTGGGGATTGGGCCACAGCCTGGGCCGCGGCGAAGGCGAGTTCCGAGTTCTTCCCCCGCACGAAGCTCTCGAAGGTGTACTCGGGGTTGAGGGGAAGGGATCCCAAATAGCGCTGTGGTTGGAATTCCAAGGAAAGGCCGGGCGCCTCAGAGGAGGGGACCACCTCGATCCGCCAGGCCACTTCCCTCCCCAGGGCCTCGGTGAAGAGGCGATGCAAAAGGTCACGATATTTCTGTTCGATCGCGGCTTTGGCGAAGGTGGAGGGGACCTCGAGGACCAATTCCTCGCCGTCGGTGCGGGCGCGGGCTGCGGAAAACCAGGCGGCAAAGCTTGTGGGAGGGATTTCTTCGGCCAAATCCGCCCGCACGCGCGCCCACAGCTCTTCCAGGGGCTGCCCCATGACAAAACAGTGGCGAGGCCCAGAGTCGAACTGGGGACACCCCGGTTTTCAGCCGGGTGCTCTACCACCTGAGCTACCTCGCCTGGCGGGGACGACGGGATTTGAACCCGCGATCTCCGGAGTGACAATCCGGTGTGTTAGTCCGGGCTACACCACGTCCCCGCGGGCTGGATTTTACCCGCGGCCCTGGGCGCGGGCCAAGCTCTGGGCGAGAGAGGATTCGAACCTCTGGCCTTCCGGATGTAAGCCGGATGCTCTCCCCCTGAGCTACTCGCCCTCTGTCCCCGGGGGGATTCGAACCCCCGTTTCCGGATTGAAAGCCCGGTGTCCTGGGCCGGCCTAGACGACGGGGACTTGTGGGTCGTGCAGGAATCGAACCTGCGGCCCCCGGCTTAAAAGGCCGGTGCTCTACCGACTGAGCTAACGACCCAAAGAAAGGAAATGGGCCGTGGAGGACTCGAACCCCCAGCCCGCGGATTAAGAGTCCGCTGCTCTACCTGTTGAGCTAACGGCCCCAAAAGAATGTTAGCCGTGGCCCTCGCAGCCTGTCAAGGCTTGAGTAGAATGGCATGACGGGATATGGCCGGCCTGTGGGAGGGGAAGGCCCCGCTTGCCGAGCGTCTCCGGCCCCGGGATCTCCCCGAGGTGGTGGGACAGGAACACCTTTTGGGCGAGCATGGCCCCCTCCGGGCCCTCATCGAGGGCGGCCTCACCGTCCCCCTCATCTTTTGGGGCCCGCCCGGCACGGGGAAAACCACGGTGGGAAGGATCATCGCCCAAAGATTCGGGGCCAAATTCATCCAGAAATCCGCGGCCCTGGCCACCGTCTCGGAGGTGCGCGAAGTTTTGGAGGCTTCCCGGGAGCTTTGGAAGCGCACGGGCACCAAAGACCTCCTCTTTTTGGACGAGATCCACCGCTGGAACCGGGCCCAGCAGGATGTCCTTTTGCCCTTTTTGGAGGAGGGCTCGATTTATTTCATCGGGGCCACCACGGAGAACCCCTCCTTTGTGTTGCGTTCGGCCCTCCTTTCCCGGGCCCAGCTTTTCGTGTTCGA
>JAGDVW010000074.1:4413-5963 GCA_023255835.1 Candidatus Acetothermia bacterium | reverse complement strand
GCCACCTGGGGGGCTCCCGTCACCACCTCCACGCCGAACTCCCGCCTGAGCCGGTCCACCACGATTTCCAGGTGCAATTCCCCCATTCCGGAGACCACGAGCTCCCCGGTTTCCGGGTCCATGCGGAGGGAGAGGGTGGGGTCCTCGGCGACGAGGGCAAGGACTGCCCGCGAGAGCCTGTCCGCATCGGCCCGGCGAGCCGGAGAGATGGCCAGATCCAAAACAGGGGCGGGAAAATCCATGGCCTCAAGGAGGATCGGCGCCGCCGGGTCACACAGGGTGTCGCCGGTGTGGGCCTCCTCTAATCCCACCAACGCGCCCACTTCCCCAGCCCGCAGCTCCCCCACCGGAAGGCGCTCGCTGGCGTGGACAGCGAAGAGCCGGCCGATCCGCTGGGTGTCCCCCTGGCTTGCGTTGAACACAACTTCCCCACTGCGCATGACCCCGGAATAAACGCGCACAAAATACACCTTCCCCACGTGCCGATCGGCCTGAACCTTGAAGATCAAGGCTGAGAGGGGCTCGCTGGGGGAAGGCCCGCGTTCGACCTCTTGCCCTCCCCAGGTCCCACGAATGGGGGGCAAATCCAGGGGAGAGGGAAGGAAATCGACGATTGCATCCAGAAGAAGGTCTACTCCTTTGAGCCTGGCTGCTGAGCCAGCAAATACGGGGACCAATTTCCCGGCGATGGTGGCCCGCCGCAAGGCGGCCCGCAGCTCCTCTGGGCTTATCCTTTCGGCGAGGAAAAGCTCGAAAAAGCGGGGATCGGCCTCGGCCACGGCCTCAAGGAGTTTTTCCCGCTCGCGCTGGGCTTGGCCGCGGAGCTCCAAAGGGATCGGGGCCCGCCTGGACCCGCCTTCCCCTTCGGGGAAAAAGACCGCTTCCATGGAGAGGAGGTCGATCACCCCGGGGAATTCCCCTTGGCCGATGGGGACCACAGTTGGGACCGGGTTAGCCCCGAGTTTCTCGCGCATCTCCATCAAGACCTTGAAGAAGTCGGCGCCCACCCGGTCCATTTTGTTCACGAAGGCGATGCGGGGGACCCTGTAGCGGTCGGCCTGGCGCCATACCGCCTCCGATTGAGGCTCCACCCCGCCCACCCCACAAAAAACGGCCACCATCCCATCCACTACCCGGAGGGCGCGCGCCACCTCGGCGGTGAAATCCACATGCCCAGGGGTATCGATGAGGTTTATATTGTGGTCCTTCCAAGGGATGGTGGTGGCGGCCGCGGTGATGGTGATGCCCCGCTCCCGCTCCTGGGGCATCCAATCCAAGGTGGCCTGGCCTTCGTCCACGCGCCCGAAGCGATGCTTCTTCCCAGAAAGAAAGAGCATGGCTTCAGAAAGGGTGGTCTTGCCGGCATCGATGTGCGCGGCGATCCCAATGTTCCGAATCTTTTGCATAGCCAACCCTTGTCCCATTTTTTTCCTCCGGCATCCAGGCGAAAGGCAAAAAATAAAAAACCCCTCGACTGTGGGCCCTAAGGTTACTGAAAATCCTGGTTTACGCAACACCGTTTCCCTTGAATCGGACGCGGAGCTTTTGGC
>JAGDVW010000074.1:1995-4313 GCA_023255835.1 Candidatus Acetothermia bacterium | reverse complement strand
GAACTGGGGAATCGATCTTTTGGACTTGTTCGTCTCCCCGCAGTGCCTTGGTGGGGATTAAGTTCAGAGGCGGCCAGCGGTTCCCAAACCGGGGATGCGCGTGCGGCGCTCCACCCACCGCAGGATCAGGGTTAAAAGAAAGATCAAGGCCAAGTAAAACAAGGCCACCACGATGTAAACTTCAAAATTTCGAAACGTGCGGGCCGCGATGTTCTTGGCTTGCCCCATCAGTTCCAAAACGCCAATGAGGTAAACAACAGCCGAGCCCTTCACCATGTAGATGAGCTCATTGGACCAGGGCGGGATCACCAGGCGCAGGGCCTGGGGAAGGACCACGTGGCGGATGGCCTGGAGTCGGGAGAGTCCCAGGGCCAGGGCGGCCTGCATCTGGCCAGCCCGCACGGATTGGATGGCCCCGCGAAAATATTCGGCCTGATAAGCGGCGGTGTTCAGGGTCAGGGCCAAAATCCCCGCCACAAAGGGAGAGAACCGTACCCCCACCGTGGGAAGGGCGTAGTAGATGGTCATGAGCTGGACCAAAAGGGGTGTGCCGCGGAAAAGGTGAACGTATCCGGAGGCCAAAAGATAAGCGGGATAAAGGGGCCCCCGCCCATAGATCCGAAGGATGGCCAAGATGAGACCCAAAACAGCTCCCAAGGCCATCGACAACCCGGTGAGCTCCAATGTGAGCAAAAGGCCTTGAGCAAGCTTGGGAAGCCAGCTCCAGGAGAAAAAGAGGTTCACCGCGCTCCTCCGTAAAGGTCGGTGATGCGCCGCAGAAATTCCGCGGTGCGCGGTTGCTTTGGGGAGCTAAAAATCTGCTCTGGTGGGCCCTGTTCAACGATGACGCCCTTCTCCATAAAGATGATCTCGTCGGCCACAGTGCGGGCAAAGCCCATCTCATGGGTCACCACCAGCATGGTCATCCCGCTTTTTGCCAAATCCTCCATAACCGCAAGCACTTCGCCGATGAGCTCGGGATCGAGGGCGCTCGTGGGCTCATCGAAGAGGATAAGTTTGGGATCCATGGCCAAGGCCCTGGCGATGGAAACCCGTTGTTGTTGGCCGCCGGAAAGCTCCGCGGGGTAGGCATTGGCCTTGTCGGCCAAACCCACGCGCGCCAGCTCCTCCATGGCCCGAGCCGTGGCCTCCTTCTTGCTCATCCCTTTCACCCGTATCAGGCCGAGCCGGACGTTGTCCAAAGCGGTGAGGTGGGTGAAGAGGTTGAAATCCTGAAAAACGAAGCCGATTTGGGCCCGAATGCGGTTGATGTTCACCTTGGGCGAGGTGATCTCCACGTCTTCCAGCCAAACACGGCCGCGATCGGGTTCGGTCAAGCGGTTTATACACCGAAGGAGCGTGGATTTGCCCGTTCCCGAAGGGCCGATGATGACCTTCGTCTCCCCCTTCTCCAAGGAGAAGGAAACCCCTTTGAGGACCTCCTCCTTCCCGTAGCGCTTGTGTAAATCCTCTACGCGCAAAAGCATGTCACCTTCGGGCCTCTAGCCCGGGGATGCGCAGCCTTTTTTCCACGTTTCCAAGGAGAAAAAGCCCAAAATAAGTGACAACCAAGAAAAGCATGGCCACAAGGATATAAGCGGGGAGGGTAAGGGGAAAATCCCGGCTGCCGATGTAGCGGGCCTGGCGCATCACCTCCACCACCCCGATGGCGTAGGCCAGGGTGGTGTCCTTGAGGACCACGGCGAACTCATTTCCCCAGCCGGCCAGGGAGAGGCGCAGGGCCTGGGGGAGAAGAACATAGCGGATGGCCTGGAGGCGGGAAAATCCAAGGGCCCGCGCGGCCAGGGTCTGCCCCGTTGGGATGGCTTGTAGAGCTCCCCGAAATATCTCAGCTTGATAGGCGGAAGAACGCAAGCCCAAAGCTAAGACTGCTGCGGTGAAAGGGGAGATGCTCAAGCCGAATTGGGCTGGCCCAAACCACATGAGCAAAAGGAGGAGGATCTCAGGGATGCTGCGGAAAACCCAGGCGTAGCCAGCGGCAAAAAGCCTGAGCCCCCGTGGCCCATAAACCTCCAAAAGGGCCACGATCACCCCCAAGACGAAACCCACCCCCAAAAGCCCACCCAAAAGGGCCAAGTTGACGGAAAGCCCTTGGAGGAGCGTGGGAAGATAGGACCAAACCGAAAGCCAGT
The DNA here is from genome assembly GCA_023255835.1 of Candidatus Acetothermia bacterium. Lineage (GTDB taxonomy): Bacteria > Bipolaricaulota > Bipolaricaulia > Bipolaricaulales > Bipolaricaulaceae > DTER01. The sequence continues at coordinate 2,160 of JAGDVW010000074.1, read as the reverse complement.
GTTCCAAGGTCAAGGGAGGAAGGGGGAGGCCCAATTGGGCCTCCCCCACATGCCGTTTACTTGCTCAATTCCTTGACCTTCTGGGCCAGGCACGCCGCGTAAGCCACCGGATCTTTGCCGACCTCCAGGATGCTTATGCACGCCTCCCACGCGGCCTCGATGACC
>JAGDVW010000074.1:0-1895 GCA_023255835.1 Candidatus Acetothermia bacterium | reverse complement strand
AGGATGCCCTTGGGATCCCCCTTGGCCACGAGGAAACCGAACTCCTCGTAGGTCTTGATCACCCCAACGATGATGAGCTTCCCTGGGTACTGCCGCACCGCCTGCTCGGAGGGGGCCTGGTCTTGGACCACGGCATCTACCCGGCCGGCGAGGAGATCCATGATGGCCTCGGGATAGGTCTCGTAGAGCACAAGCTCCACAGCCACACCTTTAGCGATGAGGTTATCCTCCACCCAGAAGGCACCGGTGGTGCCGCGCTGGGCCGCCACCTTTCGGCCGGGCATGAGGGCCGTGACGATGTTCAGCCCGGAATCAGCCCGCACAAGCACCGTCTGATCCGAGCTCCAATAGGGGGAGGAGAAGTCCACCACCTCCGCCCGCGCGGCGGTGATGGTGAACCCGGAGGCCCCGATATCCACTTTGCCCGCGATCACCGCGGGGATGATGGAGTCAAAGGCAATATCTTGGATCTCGATCTCATAGCCCTCCAAAACAGCGATCATCCTCATCACATCCAGATCGAACCCGAGCATTTGCCCTTTAGCGGAAACCCATTCGAACGGAGCCCAAGAGGCGTCCGTGCCGACGATGAACTTCTCCGCGGCCGCGCCGCTTAGGACCACCCCAAGGATCAGAAAGGCCATCGCCACCCGTCTTAGCGCCATGGAACCACCTCCCATGCAAAAGTTAGCCCAACTATAGTTTCCTCTGGGCCCGAGGTCAAAGGGTGGGGAGGTGGCGGCGGACGAGCCCTTCCTCCTCGCCGGGGACGGCGAAAGGCTCGGGCCCTTTGCGGCCGCGCAAAAAGAATTTGTAGGCAAAGCCCCGGGTCAATTCGTACCAATTTAGGACGAGCTCGTTATACCGATGCTTTTTGAGATCGAGCTCCTCATCGGCCTCAGCCAGGCGGTTTTGGGCTTGCCGCACGCGCTCGTCCCGCTCCCGGGGAAGGGCCCGATAAATCCCGCGCAAAACCGCCTCCACCCGCTCGTCGGCCTCGGCCAAGGCCCGCGGATCCCCCGTGCTTTTGCGCAGCCAGTCCAGGGCCTCGCGCAACCGGCCAATCCCCTCGGGAACGTAACCGGCGCTTCGCAGAGCCAAAGACAATTCCTCTAAAGCCTCGAGGCGTTCGTGCAAAGCGGAAAGGAGCTCCTGCCAAGATTTGGCGATTTCTCTGTCTAGGCGGGCGAGGATCCTTCTGGCCCGAACGAGGGAGGCAAGCCCAATCACGGCGAGGAGAGCTAAGGCTGCCAGGATGGTCCCTACCATGCCCGTCCGCCGCCTCCGCCCAGCCCGCCGCCGGAAAAGCCGCGGCCGCCGAAGCCCGAGCCCCCGGTCCAGCCCCCAAAACCTCGGCCTCCCCGGGCAGCCGTCCGGGGAACAGAGGTGGCCGCGGCGTGGCTCAGCTCGTGCAAAAGGAGAAGGCGCGCGGGAAATACCGCGGGAACCCAAGGCCCACGGCCCTCGTACCAGCGAGGGGGAGCGGTCAAAACCGGAGCGAACTTCTCCACCCAAAGATCGCTCAACCCCAAGGCCACAGCGTAGGGCAAAAGCTCCTCAAAATGCTTTTCCCTGGCGGCGAACTCCAGGCGATCCACCTCCGCCCGCCGGATGTATTCGGAAAGCCCAAGCACCCAACGCAGAGCCTCGATCCCCTTGGGGGTTTTCCGGGGCATGTACGGCGCAAAAAGGAAGACGATACCCCCAGAAACCATCACCGCGGCGCCAAGATAAACGTTCTTGAAAAGGAAAAGGAGGACCAAGCCCAAAACCACAACCCCCATGGCCAAGGACCGCCAAAAGGAGCGAACCGCCTCGGGATTCGCCCGGTAAAAACCCTTGTCCACAAGGCTCAGGAAGAGTTTGGCCCGAAGCCCCGGGATTTTCTCATAGAG
>JAGDVW010000028.1:4006-6054 GCA_023255835.1 Candidatus Acetothermia bacterium | reverse complement strand
CCCATTATCACCAAGGCTTTGCCGAACCCAGAGAATTCGGGAGGGAACATCTCGGCTATAATGATAAAGGAAGGAGGGCGTATGAACGAGGTGCTGCGCGCCATTCGCGAACGTCGCTCGATCCGCGTTTTTCGTCCCGATCCCATTGAGCCGGAGAAGCTGGAGGCCATCCTGGAGGCGGCCCGCTGGGCTCCCTCCGGACGGAATACCCAACCCTGGCGCTTGGTGGTGGTGGAGTCCAAGGAGAAGAGGGAGGAGCTGGGCCGGGTGGTGACCCAGATGGACATGGTCCGCACCGCGCCTGTGACCATCGCCGTTTTGCGCGACAAAACCGCGGGATATGATGAGATCAAGGACGCCCAAGCCATCGGTGCCTGCGCCCAAAACATCCTCCTCGCTGCCCATTCTCTGGGCCTTGGGGCCTGTTGGCTTGGGCGGCTGCGCGATCCCCAGGTGGAAAAAATCATTGGGGCCAAGGAAAACGAGGAGCTCATGATGCTCATCGTCATCGGATACCCTGGGGAGCGGCCGCCCGCCCGGGAACGCAAACCTCTTTCTGAGCTGGTGCGGAGGATCTGAGGTCCGCGTTTTTCTGGCGCCGTCGGAGGTTTTCTTCCGACGGCTTTTTATTTCAGCCGGGACACTGGGCCGCGATCCTGGGGGAAAGGGCGAGGCCCCCGAATGCCCGCTCGAACTCCCTCCGGAAATCCTGGGCCAGCTTTTCCGCCCGCTCCCGGTAGGCTTTCTTGTCCGGCCAGGTCTCCTCTGGCCGGAGGATCTCTCTGGGAACCCCGGGGCATTCCTCGGGAACCCAGAAGTGGAAGAGCTCGTCCTCCCAAAAAGGCACGTTCTCCAGTTCCCCGGACAGGGCGGCCCGCACCATCCGGCGGGTGAGGCGGATATCGATCCTCTTTCCCACCCCGTAGGGTCCGCCCGTCCACCCCGTGTTCACCAAATACACCTGCGTTCCGTAGCGGCGCAAAAACTCCTCCAAAAGCCCGGTGTAGTCCTGGGGGAGCCTGGGCATGAACGGTGCCCCAAAGAACCGGGAGAAGGTGGAGCGGGGCTCCCCTGCTCCGATCTCTGTGCCCGCCAAGCGCGAGGTGTACCCCATGAGGAACCAGAACATCGCCTGTTCGGGCTCAAGCCGGGCAATGGGCGGCAGCACCCCGTGGGCGTCGGCGGCAAGGAAAAACATAACTCTAGGATGTCCAGCCAGGCCCCGCGGATCGGCGTTCTTCAAAAACGAAAGGGGGTAGGAAGCCCGGGAATTCTCGGTGAGGCGGCGGTCGTGGAAATCAAAGGTTCCGTCCGGATAAATCATGGCATTTTCCACAATCGCCCCGTGCTCCAGGGGATCGGCCTCGTGCATCACCGCCCAGTAAATGTCCGGCTCCTTTTTGGGGTCGATGTCGATCATCTTGGCGTAGCAGCCCCACTCGAAGTTGAAGATCCCTTCCGCGCACCAGCCGTGTTCGTCATCGCCGATGAGAACCCGCTCCGGATCGGTGGAAAGCGAGGTCTTTCCCGTTCCAGAAAGCCCGAGGAAGAGGGCGCAATCCCCGTCCGGCCCGACATTGGCCGCTCCGTGGATGGGTAAAACCCCGAACTCGGGCAAAAGGAAATTCATCACCGTGAACATGAGCTTTTTCACGGAGCCCAGGTAGGCTGAGCCGTAGACTATCCCCACCCGCTCCACGAAGTCCATGACCACGGCGATATCGGAGGTTTGGCCCTTGGCCGGGTCCACCCGAAGGCGCCCTGCGTACCGCTTGGGATCAAGCTTGTCGTAGGGAAGGGCAAGAAGGGTGAAGGGTTTTTCCCCGAAAACCGAGCGCTGAAGGTCCTCCGGCACAGGGCGGAACATGTTGTCGGCAAAGAGGGCGACGAGGGCGCGATCGGTGATCACCCGGACCCGAAGGGCGTAGCGGCTGTGGGCTCCCAGCGCCCGTTCGACGAGGTAGAGCCTGGGTTTTTGCGCCAATGCCGCCAATGCGTCCTCGAGAATCATGGCAAAGGTTTCCGAAGACATGGGGATGCAGTAAGGT
>JAGDVW010000028.1:2697-3906 GCA_023255835.1 Candidatus Acetothermia bacterium | reverse complement strand
TGCGTCCTCGAGAATCATGGCAAAGGTTTCCGAAGACATGGGGATGCAGTAAGGTGAGTGCCAATCTATTTTTTCATGGATTTGGGGGCGATCCACGATGTAGGTGTCCTCGGGTCTGCGCCCCGTGGACTCCGGGGGCGTCCAGGTGGCCAAGGCTCCGGAGCGGCTCACCAGCGCTTCCCGCCGGGCGATGGCCTCAGCGATGAGATCCCGTCTGGATGGGTTGAGCCAAACATCTTTGTGGCTTGCTACAATTTTTTCAACCTCCATCGTTCCCCCTTCGCTCCAAAAGAACGCGCCGCACCGGGAAGGCGAACTGGATGCCCTCTTGCTCTAAGCGCTGTCGTAGCCCGAGGTTCACGGCGTGCCGGGCATCCATGAACTCCCGAAAGCTTGGGCTTTCCACGAAAAACGCGGCCTCGAAGATGAGCCCAAATTCCCCGTATTCCTTGAAATGGGCCCGATCGAAGCGGGCCTTGGGCACGCTTTCCACCACCTCTTTCACGATCGCTGGTACCGCGGCCAGCTTCTCCGCCGGGGTCTCATAACTTACGGCGAACGTGAAGGAGACCCACCTTTCTTTGATCCTCGCGTAATCGCGGATCCAAGAGCGCAGAAGCTCGGAATTAGCTATCACTATTTCCTCCCCGGAGAGGCTGCGGATCCTGGTGGTCCGCAATCCAATCCTTTCCACTGTTCCCGAAAAGCTCGGGTTGGCGATGAAGTCGCCGATGAGGAAGGGTTTGTCCACCACGATGGCGAGGAATGCGAAAAGGTCAGCCAAAATGCTCTGGGCGGCAAAGCCCACGGCCAGACCGATGATCCCCACCCCGGCCAACATGGCGGTCACGTTCACCCCGAGGTTCTGGAGGATCAGCAAGACGACCACGGTCCAGAGGACGATCCGGAAGAGGAGACCCAAGGAAGCGAAGGTGGTGACAGCGGCGTTATCCCCTTCGCTTCGCCTTTTTTCGGCGACTCGCGTAAGCCAGATCTTTATGAGCTCATTGCCCCAAACCCCAAGCTGGATCAGGAAGAAGGTGATGGCCAGGGAACGGATGGCCCGGCTGGCGGCCTCGGGGAGTTTCAGGGAAAGGGAGGCGGCGAGGAGGGCCACCACCAAGAGGAAGGGGAAGGTGGTGCGGCGGGTGAGCTCGGCCCCGCGGCCGGCCCAAACCGTCCCGCGCCGCCGGAACCGCTTATCCAAGC
>JAGDVW010000028.1:0-2597 GCA_023255835.1 Candidatus Acetothermia bacterium | reverse complement strand
GCCCGGACAAGGAGGAGAGCACCAAGAACGGCAAGAAGGATCCCCACGGCCAAAAGCCAAGCCCAGACAGGATTCCCTCCCAATGACCTAGCGAGGAACTCCCGGGTCAAATGCAGCATATCATCCCTCGACGAATAGGGGCACGATTTTAAACTGCCGCACGTCCACAAGGCCAAGATCCGTGATCTTGAGGGCGGGGATCACGGGAAGGGCCAAGAAAGAGAGGGTCATGAACGGGTCGGGAAGAGGGGAGCCGAGAGCCTTGGCCGCCCGCCGGAGCTCCTGGGAAAGACGCTGCACCTCGGAAAGGGGCCGATTCGACATAAGGCCGGCGATGGGAAGGGGCAGCTCCGCGAGGACGCGGCCGTTTTTGACCACCACCTGTCCTCCGCCCAGGCGCACAAGCTTGTCCACCGCTTCCCTCATATCCTCGTCGTTCGTTCCCACCACCACGATGTGGTGGGAGTCGTGGGCCACGCTGGAGGCTATCGCCCCTTCTTTCAATCCGAATCCCTGGACAAGGCCCAGACCCACGTTTCCCGTGCCCCGGTGTCGTTCCACCACCGCGATCTTCAAGATGTCCCGCGCGGGATCGGCCACCACTTCCCCGTTCGCGATTTTTGGGGAAAGGCGTGCCTCTTCGGTGACCACTTCGTTGGGGACGACCCGGATCACCCGGGCCGGACCATCTCCTGCGGGGATGTGGAAAGAAATTTTCTCCAGGTCTACCCTGATGGAGGAAGCAGGAAGCGTCGGAAGGGGCGGAAGTTCGGCCACACATTTTCCCCTTTCCGCTACGAGTTTCCCGCCCACGTATACCTGTTCCACCCGGAGGTTTGGAAGATCGGAGAGCACGAGGAAATCGGCGGCGTAACCCGGGGCCAGGGCGCCCAGGCCCACAAGGCCGTAGGCCCGGGCGGTGTGGAGCGTGGCTGCAGAAATGGCGACCTCGGGCGGGACCCCCTGGGAAATAGCCTTGCGGATCAGGTCATCCATGTGCCCTTCCGCAAGGAGGGTTTCGGGCTCGCGGTCGTCGGTACAAAAGTGCACGAACGGAGCCGAGGACGGCGTGAGGAGGGGGATCAGCGCGGCGAGGTTCCGGGCCGTGGTGCCCTCGCGGATGAGGATGTGCATCCCCGCGCGCAGCTTTTCTTGGGCCTCGGCGAGGGAGGTGCACTCGTGGTCGGTCCTCGGACCGGCTTGGATGTAGCGCCAAAGGGCTGGTCCGGAAAGCCCGGGGGCATGGCCGTCGATGGGCTTCCCCTGGGCCGCCTGGATCTTGGCCAAAAGATCGGGGTCGCCCGCCAAAACACCGGGAAAGTTCATGACTTCCCCGAGGCCGATCACCCGCTCCCAACCCAAAATTTCCTGGATTTCCCGGGCGGTCAAGACCGCGCCGGGCGTCTCCAAGGGGCTCGCGGGCACACACGATGGGGCCATGAAAAAGACGCGTAAGGGAAGATTACAAGTGGCTTCGATCATCCAGCGGATCCCCGCGAGTCCCAAAACATTGGCGATTTCATGGGGATCGGCGATCACGGCGGTGGTGCCGTGGGGCAAAACAGCCCGGGCGAACTCCCACGGCGCGAGTTTGGAGCTCTCCAGGTGGACGTGGGCATCGATGAGCCCAGGGATCACATAGGCTTCCTCTAAATCCACGATTTTTTCAGCCTCTTTGGCCCCAAAACCCAAGATTTTTCCGGAACCGATGGCCAAAGGGCTGGAAAAGAAGGAGCCGGAGAATACGTCCAGGACTTTTCCTCCCCGCACCAGAAGTTCTGCGTTCATGGGCAAAACAGCCTAACCGATCCTTCTTGGGCCGGCCAGGCCCCCTTGACGCCCCCGGCCGCCAGGACTAAAATCAATCGCAACTAATGGAAAACAAAGACAACAAAGAGCTAAGTGAGCTCCGGCGGCGGCGGATTCTGGAGGAGCTGCGGCGGCGGGGCGCGGTGCGCACCGTGGAGCTCGCTCGTTTCTTTTCCGTCTCCCCCATGACCATCCGCAACGATCTGGCTGTCCTAGCCAAAAAGGGCCTGGTGGAAAAAGTGCATGGCGGAGCGGTATTGAAGGAACCCATCGCGGCGGAGCCCTCCTACTACGAGAAGGCCACGCGCAATTTAGAGGAAAAGCGGCGGATTGGTCGCAAGGCCGCGGAGCTCATCGAGGAGGACATGGCCGTGTTCATCGGCAACGGCACCACCACCATGGAGATCGTGCGGGCCCTCAAGGAACGCCAGCCCTTCCGCCTAAAAGTGTTCACCAACGCCCTCACCCATGCCATGGAACTTGCCGAACTCTCGCGGTTTGAGGTGTACGTGATCGGTGGTTATCTGCGGGGTGTTTCCTATGCCATGGTGGGGCCCTTGGCCAACCGCGCCCTGGAGGGCATCTATTTCGACCTCGCTTTCCTTGGGGCCAACGGCCTTTCCCTGGAATGCGGGGCAACGATCCCCTCGCTGGAGGAGGCGGACACGGCTGCGCAAGTGGTGCAGAGGTCCCGCCGGGTGGTGATCGTGGTGGACCACACCAAGCTCGGGGTGGTCACCCACGGCCGCATTGCCGACCTTTCCCAAATCCACTGCGTCATCACCGAT
>JAGDVW010000008.1:29972-31600 GCA_023255835.1 Candidatus Acetothermia bacterium | reverse complement strand
GGGATCGATACGTTCACCTATCGCGCCTTCGACGGCGAGCTCTACTCCAACATCGCTACGGTGACGATCAGCGTTGCTTTCGTCAACGACCCCATGGCAGTAGAAGATCTGTCCATAGCTACATGCGTCAATGCGGCCACGAGGTTTGAGGTCGTTGTGAGGGATGCGGATATCCTTTGGGATGGGTTCACGGACTACCCCATCACTTTCTCCCTGATCTCCGGCCCAGAGCACGGAACAGTGGGCACTGATTTCAGAGCCGTCCGCTATGAAAAAGGCCGGGCGATCTTGGAGCTCGTTTACACCCCCGATCCCAATTACATCGGCACCGATAGCTTCCGGCTCCGCGTTGCTGATCCTCACGGAGAGGTTGTCGTGTTCACCGTAAACATAACGGTGGAAAGCTGTGGCTTCGGTCCTGCTGGAGCCGCGGGGTTTGTCCTCGGTCCGGTAGTGATCCATGAGATCGCTTGGGCCGGAACTGAAGCCAGCGCCGAGGATCAATGGATTGAACTCCTGAACGTCACCGATCAGCCTGTGGACCTCAGTGGCTGGCGGCTGCGCTGGCGGAAGAAGGAGCCCAAGAACCCCGCGGACCTGATTTGGCGGGAGATCGAGCTCAGGGGCGCGATCGAGCCGCAAGGGTTCTTCCTTCTTGAGCGCGGCCACGACGAGGTGGTCAAGGATATTCGAGCGGACCAGATCTGGCCGAGGATCATGCGCGCTGGCCAAGAAGAGATCCCGCTTCTCCTCTCCCTTGAGGGAGATGTGGTCGAGCTCCTCGATCCCCAAGGCCTTGTGGTGGACACCGCCAACGCTGATCCGAGGATCGTAAACGGCTGGGCCTCCGGCAATCGCCTGACCCATGCCACCATGGAGCGAAAGAACCCATTGCTTCCGGACACGGTGGAAAACTGGTGGACGAACCTGGGCGCGGTGGTGTTCGGGAAGGACGCGGAGGGTAAGACCCTGCGCGGAACAGCCCGTACCATCAACGAGCCGGAGGTCCTGGCCCTAAGCGGGGAGACCTTGGTGGTGGAGAAGGGCCAAAAGGTGGAGCTGGTGCGAACCATGGCCACTGCGGAGGCCGCGGCCAGGCTGGTCCTTCTGCGCGGGGACGTGGCCGGCAGTGCCGGAGCAGTCCTTGCCGAGCCCGCAGGCGCCACAGTCCTCTACGACACCCTCACCAAACGGGCCACAGTCACGGTGGACACGGGCAACCTTGAGCCCGGAACCTATCGCGTGGTGGTCTCCTTCGAGAGCAGGGTGGTCGTGTTTACCCTGATTGTGCGCTGAAAGTTCGCTGCAGATAAGAAAAAGGGCGGGGATCACCCCGCCCTTTCTTTTTTGGGAACAAGCGACTAAAAAAGGCCCTTCCAGCCGAAGGTGAGGATCCAGGTCTTTCCTGGATCGCTTGGGTCCACAAGGCCGGCCTTGAGTCGGACATTCACCAAGACCTCGCGGGAGATGGGGAAATAGAGGTTGACGTCTTCCATGGCCAGACCAAAAAGGTTTCCCGATGTGCGGCTGAAAAATAGGGAAAGTTGCCACCAACCCGGCGCTCCGCAGCACGGAACCACTGGCCCTTCAAACTGCATGACCTCGAAGAATTGGCTATAGCCAGTGAC
>JAGDVW010000008.1:28273-29872 GCA_023255835.1 Candidatus Acetothermia bacterium | reverse complement strand
GAACCACTGGCCCTTCAAACTGCATGACCTCGAAGAATTGGCTATAGCCAGTGACAGCGGAGTCTCGGTCTGGATCAAAGGAGGTGGCGAACCGGGCTTTATACCCCGAAGGAAGATCGCATCGCAGCTCTAGGCCATAAATGCTGAACCCCGAGATCCCAAAACCTCCGGATGGTCCAAGTAGCCCCACCAATGGCTTAATGCAAAGGAACCCTGACCAAAGGCGCAATGAGGGCTCGACGCGTTTTTCTTCCGGAGAAATGGTCACCTTCACATCCAAAAAAGTGCGGAGGACGTCGCACCATGGGCAAGGAATGGGCACGTCCCTCATGGTGAAGGAAAAGTGATCGAAGCCGAGTTTGGTTTGCATGAACTCCAATTCCCATTTGACCGGGCAATCTCCGCAGGGCCAAGGGCCGCGCAGGGTGAGAACTTCCTCGGCAAAGGTGGGGGTGAGGGTGGCGAATTTGGTGCGGCTCGTCAAAGAATACCGGTCAATCGCGCCTTGCACGGTGAAAGTGGCATATGAACTGGTTTCGGGGTCGGATCCGGAGTAGTAAAAATAGTAGGCAAAGTTCCATCCAGAGAGCAGAGTGCGGGCTTCCACGTTCCAGGAGGTCAGGGACAAAGCGGAGGGATCGAATGACAAAGTGGAGGTAATGGGAAGCCGCCAAGCCGCAGGCCAATCGCCCTCAAGCTCAATGCGGGTCACCGTGCGGAAGGAGGAAAAGCCGGTGGCCATATCCCAAGTGGCGTGGGCCTGGGTATCCAAATAGGTGAAGCGGGCGTAAAGACCGAAGTCGAAGCGATAGTTATCCAAGGCGAAAGATGGCCCGGAAAAAGTCAAGGAACCCTCGCTGCGGAAACCCGGGGTGAACATCTCCATTGGCCCGACGACCCTTAGCTGCACCGTGCCATACTCCACAAGCACATCTTCGGCAGTACGGATGAGGAACGTGATCCAATCCGTTCCGGAAAAGCCAGGGTTGGGGATGTACACGAGCTCCGGCGGGAAGCCCAAAAGCGTCCCGTATTTTGGGGCCTCGATGATGGAAAAAGTGATTTTTTCAAGCTCTTCAGGGCTGCCCACGGCCAGGATAACGGGGGTGGGGGTTTCCGGCCGAACGAACACTATTTGCAGAGGAAAATATTCCAAAGCCATCCCCAAAGCATAGGTCAACCCCACGATTGAGAGGACGAAAAAGAGTTTTCGCATAATGCCCTCCTTTTTCAGCCGCCGTAGGCCAGCATGCGTTCAGGAGCCTTAGGCCCGATCACGATGGGAAGGGAGTAAGCGGTGTGTCCGGCAATGACGAGGAGGAGGTATTCGCCCGGCGAGAAGGATCCCAGGTCCAGGAAAGTCAAGCCGGAGGAGCCTGGGATGGGCGTGATCTTCGGGGAATCCTTTGGGCCCAAGAGGAAGAATTTGGGCTCGGCTTGGCCGGCGAACACGAAGGGGGCCATCCCCTGTGGCACGGCCTTCGGCTCAGCTCGCTCCACCACATACCAGGTTTGAACTCCGTGCTGTTGAAGGAGGTCAAGGAGGTCATGCGGAGAAAATCCCGCGGGAGGGTTCGGATGGATTTTGAGGCCCGAAAT
>JAGDVW010000008.1:10326-28173 GCA_023255835.1 Candidatus Acetothermia bacterium | reverse complement strand
TAGGAAAAGCGATCGCGGCCTTCGAAACCGGGTTTTGGGATGTAGGTGAGGATGGAGCCGCTTCCCATAAGCTTCCCGCACTCCGGCCCGCCCAGGATCTCGAATTCCAGAGGCTCTCCATCGGCGTCCTCAGCGATGAGCACTACTTCAACTGGCTCATTTGGGCGGGTATAGAGAACCTGGCTTTGGGCCCGCGGCGGATGATTGGCCCAGACCGCAAAGGAAACCAAGGCCAAAAGGGGTAAAAAGCCTTTCCATCTCATGGCCCCCTCACGCTACCAAAAGGGGAAACGGCGAAAGAGGCCAGGAGTTCCGGCTGGATCAGCGTCCGGTTAATTGAGGAGCGGACGGAAGTCGGTAATCCTTATTACTCTCCGGTTTTAGGGCGCCAAAGGGCCAAGCCTGTAGCGGAAAGGAAAGCGAGGGAGCTACCGAAGAAGAAAGGGGCGGAAGGGCCGCATTTATCCCAAAGGATGCCGGCGATGAGGGAGGCGGGGAAGGCCATGGCTCCCACCACCGTGGCGTAGGCGCCGTAGGCCGTGCCCCGAAGCTCCGGAGGAACGAGATCGGCCACGAGGGCCCGCGCCGTCCCATAGGCCACCCCGTAATAAACCCCATAGGCTGCGTAGATCACCCACATGGCCCAGCTTGCCTTGGCGAGCCCGATCCCAAGATAAACCAGGGCATAAAAGAGCCAGCCCCCGAGGATCAAGGTTTTCCGGGGAACCCGGTCGGAGAGGGCGCCAGCTGGGGTGGAAATAAGGGAATAAACGAGGTTGAAGAGGGCGAGCATCCCGAGGATGCCGAGGACATTAGCCCCAAGGTTCTGTGCCCGCAAAACTAGGAAAGCGTCCGCGGAATTGCCGAGCTCAAAAAGTCCGACCAAGAAAAGGAAAACGGGAAAAGAGCGGCCAAGCCCGGAGAGGCGGAGTTGGCTTTGGCTTTGTTTTTCAACTCTTTTGGGCTCCTTGGCCAAAGAAGCTAAAGAGATCACCGCCAAAAAGGCGGGGACGAGGCTCACTAGGACGATGGTGCGGAAGGTTGTAGCCCGGAGGTTTACGCTTGCGCCCTGGGTGAAGTACACGGCCAAAAGGGCGGCGAGGATCCCGAGGAAGGCGCCGGCGGTATCCGCGGCCCGGTGGAGGCCGAAGGCCAGGCCCCGGTTGGCCGCGTCGATGGAGTCGGCCACGAGGGCATCGCGGGGAGCGGTGCGGATCCCTTTCCCCACCCGATCGGCCCAGCGGGCCAAGGCCACATGCCACCAATTGCTGGCAAAATAAAAGAAGGGCTTGCAAAGTGCAGAAATCCCGTAGCCCAAAACCGCAAGCCACTTGCGATGGCGGAGGCGATCGGAGATATAACCGGAGGCCACCCGCAAAAGGGAGGCCACGGACTCGGCCACGCCCTCCACCGCGCCGATCACCGTCCCACCTGCGCCGAGGACGTTGGCCAAAAAGAGGGGGATCAAGTTGAGCACCGTTTCGGAGGAGATATCCATGAGGAAGCTCGTGAGGCTTGCGGCCCAGACGTTCCTGGGGATTTTCTTAAGCGCCATGAGGCGCTAAGTCTAACTCCGCTAGCTTAGGGGGGCAAGATTTGGGTTAAGAACTTGGTTTGGCCAGGGATCGGGCTAAGCTTATCTGGATGGAGCGCTACCGTACGATCATCCCGGAATGGGAGGACTTCTTGGCGGCCCTGGTGCGGCCACTTCCCACGGTGATCCGCACGAACACCCTTCGGATCGAACCCGCGACCTTAAAACGGCGGCTTGAGGCCAAAGGGTTTCGTTTGCGGCCGCTTTCGTGGGATGAAACATGCTTTTTGGTGGAGGGGGAGGCTCCCATTGGCAACACTTTGGAACACTGGCTTGGCTACTATTACGTTCAGGAAGCGACGCAACTTTTGCCCGCGAAGGCCTTGGGTCCAAGGCCTGGGGAACGCGTTTTGGACCTGTGTGCAGCGCCGGGTGGGAAAACCACGCAGATCGCCCAATACATGGAGGATCAGGGCCTCCTTGTGGCCAACGATTCCTCGGCCAAAAGGATCCAGGCCCTTTTGGCCAACGTCTATCGTTTGGGGATCAAGTGTGTTGTGGTCACGGAGTGCCCGGGAGAAGAATTCCCAAAAGTTGTGGAATTCGATCGGGTGCTGGTAGATGCGCCCTGTTCGGGGGAAGGTGTGGCCCGGCGCTTTCCTCACCTGAGAAAAGGGGCTTCCCTTTTGACGATTCAACGTTTGAGCGCCCTCCAAAAGAGGCTTTTGGTGCGGGCTTTGGAACTCGTAAAACCTGGGGGGATTGTGGTTTACTCCACTTGCACCATCGCCCCGGAGGAGAATGAGGGGGTAGTGAGGCATGTTCTGGAGCTGGGCTTGGCGGAGCTAGTCCCTTGGGAGCCGCCGGTCCCCCACGCTCGAGGGCTGGTTCGCTTTGAAAAAGCTGAATATGGCCAGGAGATGCAGGGGGCTGTGCGGATCTACCCGCATCACTTTGACTCCGAAGGGGGGTTCATTGCCGTACTCCGCCGAATTTTCTGAAGAGGTGAAGAAACTTTTGCGCGAATTTGGCGTAGAGGAATTGCCTGGACGCCTTGTGTTTCGGCACGAGGCCTTTTGGCTTACCACCGCTTTGGAGATCCCCGAAAATGTGCGCGTTCACGCGGTGGGCGTGAGATTGATTCGCGTTCAACCCCATGGTTTAAAGCCCACGAGTTTTGGGCTCATGGTTTTGGGGGCGCGGGTACGGAGGCGGCGGGTGGAGCTCTCAAAAGAGGAGTTGAAGGAACTTCTTTTGGGGCGAACTTTGAGAAAACCCGGGCTTCCCCAGGGGTATGTGGCCCTTTGTTTTGAAGGGGAGGTGCTCGGCTGCGGGGAGGTGCGGGGAGAAAACCTTCGCTGCCAAATCCCCCTTGGGCGAAGGCAGGAGCTCCTCATCGCCCTCGCTTATGAAGAGAGAGCTCAAAGGTTGATTTAGCCGAGCCAGAAGGGGTCCGGTTCGACGCGGACGTTTTGGGGGATTTTCCCCAGGGCTTTTTTGACCAATAGAGGCACATCTTCTCCCCCGCGCACAAGGAGCTGGGAACGGGGCTCGCCCCGCAGGGGATGAAGTTTGGCTGGCCCCAAGACCTCCAGGCCTGAATCCTTCAAAACCCCCGCCATTTTCTCCGCCTGTTTTTCCGCGCGCTTCCCGCTCAAAAGGATGCGTACCAATCTGGAAAAAGGCGGGTAGCGCAAAATTTTTCGGAATTTTAGCTCCTCTTGATAGAAGCTTTGATAATCCTGGCGGATAGCAGAGGAGATGGCGTAGTGATCGGCCATGTTCGTTTGGATGATGACCTCCCCGGGTTTTCCCCCCCTTCCAGCCCGGCCGATGGCGGCGAGCACAAGTTGAAAGGTCCTTTCCGCCGCATAAAAAGTGGGCATGGCCAGGAGCTGGTCAGCGTCGATCACCCCCACCAGCGTTATTCCGGGAAAATCCAAACCCTTTCCGATCATTTGTGCCCCTACGATGATGTCCAGCTCCTTTTTAGCCAGGGCGGAGAGGATGCGATCCCGTTCGCAGGCGGTTTCCTCGTCCAGGCGGGCCACCCGGGCCTCGGGGAAGAGCTTTTTTGCCTCGTGTTCCACTCGTTCTGTTCCCGCGCCAAACAGGTGGAATCTGGTTCCACCGCAGCGACGGCAAGCTGGATCGGGAAAGCTTCGGCCGCAGGCCGGGCAACGGAAGCTCTTCTCCGCAAGGTGAAAGACCAGGGCCACCTCGCAATCCGGGCAGCGCAGGATTTCCCCGCAGCGGCGGCAGGAAGCGCCGGTGAAGTAACCAAGGCGGTTCAAAAAGAGGAGGACTTGGCCTCCATCCTCCAGATGGCGGGCCATGGCCTCGCGCAGTTCTGAACCGATGACCTCCTGCGGTGCTTTTTGCGCCACCCTGACCTCCGGCGCCTCTCCGGCCACGCGTTGGGAAAGGCGAAGGAGTTGAATTTTGCCTTGCTCCGCGCGAAAGAAAGTCTCCACTGCGGGGGAGGCGGAGCCGAGGATCACCACCGCGCCTTCCTCCGCCCGCCTTTCAGCCAGCCTTCGCGCATGGTAGTGGGGGGCGCGCTCCTCCTTGTACCCGGGCTCCCCCTCCTCGTCCACCACGATCGCCCCGAGGTTTGGGAAGGGGAGGAATACGGCCGAACGCGTTCCCAGGGCGCATTTTATTTCCCCTTTCATGGCCTTGGTCCAAAGGGAGAAGCGCTCGCCCGGGGGAAGCTCCCCGTGATAGACCGCGGGAGGAAAGGGGAGGGCGCGGCCTGCGCGGGCCCAAAGCTGAGGAAGGAGGGAGATCTCGGGCTCAAGAAGGATCGCTTCCCGGCCGGCTTCCAGGGCAGCGCGGGCTATCGAAAGGTACACCTCGGTCTTTCCCGAGGCTGGAGGGCCAAAGAGCAAAAATCTTTGACCTTTTCCCAGGGATTCCGTGGCCGAATTCACCGCGGCCAGCTGCTCCGGAGTCAATTCCACCAGTCTTTCGGGCTCGACGTAGGTGAAGGGCAAGCGAGGAGCCCGGGGCCGCGATGCCACTGGCTTGGGAATGACATGGGCGATGGTCATGCCCAAAGAGGTGCAGGCCTCGTCGCTCAGCAGCTTTAGGAAGGGGAAAAACTGCGGAGGGAAGGCGGGGCCCAGCGAGCGGATGATCTTCTGAAGCGGGCCAGGATGTTCCGTCCTCTCCCGGATTTCCCGGACAACCCCAAGGAGCAGGCGTTTGCCGAAGCGGACCTCAACCCACTCCCCAGGTTTTATCTCCATCCCCTCCGGAATCTGGTAGTCGAAGCCGGTTGTTCCGGGGACGGGGAGGAGGACGAGGGCGATCAACCGCTGGCCTCCTCGCGGTGCAGGTACTGGAGGACGCCGCGCACGGACATGGCCCAATCGCCGGAGACGCCCGGCCCCACTGGCCAGTCCTCCTCCTCAAGCTCGGCGATGATCCTGGCCACAGCTTCTTCCTCGGGGAGATCCTTGTATCTCCTTACCCGCTCCACCCAGGAGAGGAGGAGCTTTCGGTATTCCTGGATCAGGCCCGGTTCCCCGGGGCCGAAATGGGTGAAAAGGAGGAGTTTTGGGGCCAGGGACTCCAAGCGGCTCAGGGTGGCCAAAGAGGCCCCGAGGTCGAAACTGGGCGGGACCGTGGTGGGAAGAAGGCGGCCTTTGATGTAGAGGCCCACGGCGTCGCCGGTGAAAAGCCAACCCCCTTCGGGCGCGAAAAAACACAAATGGTGGGGAGCGTGTCCCGGCGAATCGATGGCTTGAAGTTGGAGTGAGCCCAATGTGAAAGTCTCGCCATCGGTTGCGGGATGGAGGCGCTCTTCAGGTATGGGGACGGCCTCGCCATAGAACCGGAAGCGCTCGCCCACGGCGCTCTTCGTGGAGGCCACGAGTTTACTTGGATCCACAAGGTGCTTGAGCCCTCGTGGGTGCACCACCACCGTGGCGTTTGGCAGCTCCGAAACCAGGGCTCCAGCCCCACCGGCGTGGTCCAGATGTATGTGGGTGAGAAAGATCCATTTGACCTGGTCTTTCCTGATCCCCAGCTCCCTGAGCCCCCCAAGCACCCGATCTTTGGCCAGGGAGGTGCCGGCATCCACCAGGGCCACCTCTTCCGCAAGGAGGATGTAAGCCCCGCCCAGGCCGGGCTCGCCAAAATGCCCAATATCCACGAGAAAAACATTGGGATGAATCTCTATCGGCCGCATGGGTTCACCGGATCAATCCTATGGCCATGAAGACCCAGAGGAAAAGGGAGGCCAAAACCCAGGAAATGATCGCTACAGGGCTGCATTTTCGTAGCCAATCCCGAAATGTTATGGAGCCGTGGCTCCGGGCGAGCAAGGAGGCGCCGACCACATTGGCCGCGCCGCCGATCAGAGTCCCGTTGGCGCCAAGCCCCACCCCCAGGGCCAGGCCCCACCAAATGCTCGGCCCAAAATTTCCCAACCTGATGAGGGCCTGCCCTATGGGGATGAGGGCCATGGTCACGGGCACGCTTCCCCCGAAGGAGGAAAGGATGGCGCCGATCCACAGCATCACCAGTGCGGCGAAAAACTCGCCCCCTGAGACCACCCCTCTGACCGGGGTCATCAACCATTCCAACAATCCGGAGACCTCGATCCCCCGAATCACGATGAAAAGGCCGGCGAAGAAGAGGAGGACCTCCCACTCCACCGCGGCCAGCGCCTCCGACATCTTTGGGCGGAGGGCCAAAAGGGCCAAGGTCGCGCCCACCAGGGCCACGAGCCCCGGCTTTAGCCCCAAATAATCGTGAACAAAATAAAGAACCACCACAGATGAAAGAACGCCCAGCATCGCCCTGAAGCGACGGCGGTCGGTGATGGCTTTTCCTGGTTCCAGGTTGGCCAGGGCTTCTATGTTTTTAGGGGTATGCGCGAATTCCCGGCGGAACACAAAGCGCAGCAAAAATAAACAAAGACCAGAGACGGCGACGACGATGGGGGCCAAATAGACCAAAAAGTCCATGAAAGAAAAACCGGCGGCGGAACCAATCAGGATGTTTGGCGGGTCACCGATGAGGGTGGCGGTGCCCCCAAAGTTCGAAAAGATGATCTCTCCGAGGATGGTGGGGGTTGGATCTATTTCCAGAATCTCGGCTACGGAAAAGGTGATGGGGGCGATCATCACCATGGTGGTAACGTTATCCAGCATGCTGGAGACCAACCCTGCCAGGACCGAGAGGGCAGCGAAAAGGGCCCAGGGCCGGCCGCGGGTGGTCCGCGCAGCTAACATCGCGAGATACTCAAAAAAGCCGGTTTGTCCAACCAAGCCAACGATGATCATCATCCCCAAAAGGAGGGCGATGGTGTTGAAGTCGATGGCGGAGATCGCCTCCTCCCAAGAGAAAAACCCCAAGGCCTGCCCCACGATGATCATGCCCACCGCGCCGGCCAGGGCAGCCACGGTGCGGTGCACTTTTTCTGTGAAGATGAGGGCGTAAGTGGCGGCGAAAATTGCTCCGGAAGCAATGGTCGCCGTTGTCGACATAACAAACTCAAGTTTATTCCAGGTCTTCCACCCCCTCAAAAAGCCGTGATTTCAAAGGGGCCGATTTTCCGGGCTTAGGGCCTTTCGGGCCGACTTGTTCAAGCGCATTGGAGAGGATCTTCTGGCCGGTTATCATTGGGCACAAATTCCGAGCCATCTTCTATGGACCAGCTACTCGCGATAAGTTTACTTTTGGGTTTGGGACTTCTGCTCGGAGAAATCGCCCATCGGTTCAGGTTCCCCCGGGTAGCGGGGTATCTAGTCGCTGGGATCGTTCTGAGCCCAAAAATCAGTGGGGTCATCCCCGCGGCCTTCCTTTCGGGGACCAACGTGGTGGTGAACGCGGCCTTGGCGATCATCACCTTCGAGGTTGGTGGGACGCTATCTTTTCGGGCTTTGAAGGAATTAGGAAAAGCGATGGTTTTCCTGGCCCTGGGCGAGGCGGAGATCGCAGCTTTGGCGGTCCTAACCGGAGGTTTGTTGGTTTTGCCTTTCCTTTTGCGCGTACCAGGGGCAAATAGCTTTGCCGCGGCCCTGCCCTTGGCCCTGCTCATGGGGGCCCTGGCCACCCCCACCGACCCTTCGGCGACCTTGGCGGTGATGCATCAGTACCGGGCAAGGGGGATGGTCTCCTTCAGCATTATGGGTGCAGCCGCCTTTGATGATGCTTTGGCGATCATCAATTTCAGCGTGGCCACAGCGGTGGCCATAATTTTGGCGACCCGCTCCGCCACGAGCCTCTTCGCCTTCTTTCAGCCATTCATCGGGATACTCAGCTCCCTGGCCCTGGGAGTGGGGATCGGTCTCATTTACCAGGGGGTGGCAAAACTTTTGGGAAGGAGTGAGGATGGGATTCAGATTGCCTTGATCGTGGCTGTTCTCCTTCTGGGTTTTGGGCTGGGGACGCTGCTGAAACTGGATGCCCTTCTTGTGACCATGACCAGCGGGATGACCTTGGTCAACGCCCGTCGCCTGCGTCCCCGCATCTTCCAGCTTTTGGAAAGAAGCGTGGAACCCCTGGTGTTCCTCCTCTTCTTCACCCTGAGCGGTTTGTACTTGGATTTCGCTGTGCTGATCAAGCATTTTCCGCTGGTTTTGCTTTTCGTAGCCCTGCGCACTGGGGGGAAACTAAGCGGAGCGTATCTCGGGGCGACTTTGGGGCGGGCCCCTCCTTCTGTGCGCCGCTATACTGGTTTGGGCCTGATCCCTCAGGGTGGAATTGTCATTGGGTTAGCCCTCTCCATGAGGGGAATCCCAGAGCTCGCCTCCTTTGCCGATATTTTGGTGAACGTGGCCATTGGGGCTACGGTGATCCACGAGCTTGTCGGTCCCTTCGTGGCAAAACTCGCCTTGGAACGTGCCGGCGAGATTCAATGACTTTGGAGGGCAGCCCAATGCGTGCCAAGCCACTCCTCCGCTTGGCGCAGGGCCTCCCGCTGCTCGGGAAAAGTTATGCGCTGCAAGGCCTCCGCAAAAGGAAGCCAAGCCATCTCGTCCACTTCCTTCCGAAAGGGCTTGCCCTTCTCCTCCGTCCGCGCCAAAAAGAGGACGACCTCCTTTTCCACGAGCTCGTTCTGCCTGGGAAAGGTGTAGCGGACGACGGTGCGGAAGCCTGGAAGGACTTGGACTTGATTCACGTGCACTTCCTCGGCGGTTTCCCGCAAGGCCGCCTGGAGCTCGTCCTCCCCCGGTTCCAGGTGGCCCTTGGGGAATCCCCAGTGTCCGCCGTGCCGGTTTTTAATGAGAAGGTACTCGCGCCGCCCGGAGTTTTCCCGAAATAGGATCAGGCCAGCGGCTCGCTCCTCCATGGGAACTAAATGATATCCAATTCCCGGCCGCTTTTGTCATAGGCCTTGAGGGAGAGGCCAAGGCAGCGGAGTTCCTGCCACAGCACCCGGAAGGATTCGGGGATCCCCGGCCGGGGGAAGTCCTCGCCCCGGAGGATGGCCTTGTACAAGGCCACCCGGCCCCGCACGTCGTCGCTTTTGAGGGTGAGCATCTCCTGGAGGAGGGAGGCCGCGCCATAAGCCTCCAGGGCCCAGACCTCCATTTCGCCCAGGCGCTGGCCGCCGAAGTGGGCCCGGCCGCCCAAAGGCTGCTGGGTGATGAGGGCGTAAGGCCCGGTGGAGCGGGCGTGGATCTTGTCGGCGGCGATGTGCTCGAGCTTGAGGAGGTACATGACCCCCACGGTCACCGGCGACTCGAAGGGTTCCCCTGTTCGGCCATCGCGGAGGATCACCTTCCCGTCCGCGCGGGAACCGTCGGAAAGCCCGCGCTTTTTGAGCTCCTCGGTCAGCTCTTTTAGGATCTCCTCCTCCTTCGCCCCGTCGAACGGGGGCGAGGCCACCTTCTCCCCGCGCAAATACGCAAGCCAACCGAGGTTGGTTTCGAAGATCTGCCCCAAGTTCATCCGGGAGGGGACCCCCAAGGGGTTCAAGATCACGTCGATGGGGGTTCCATCGGGGAGGAAGGGCATGTCCTCCACCGGGAGGATGGCGGAGATGACCCCTTTGTTTCCGTGCCGGCCGGCGAGCTTATCGCCTACGGCGATGCGGCGCCTTTGCGCCACATAAACCTTCACAAGCTCGTTCACCCCGGCCTCGAGCTCGTCGCCTGCGGCCCGGGAAAGCCTCTTCACCCGGATCACCGTGGCCGACCCGGTGATGGGCGGCATGCGCAAGGACGTGTTCTTGAAATTGCGCATGCGCTCCCCGAAGATCGAAAGGAAGATGCGCTCCTCCGGCGTGGGCTCGCTTTCCCCTTTGGGCGTGATCTTCCCTACCAAAATGTCGCCCGTCCGCACCTCCGTTCCCACACGGACAATCCCGTGCTCATCCAAATTACGCATGGCCGAGCGGGGAAGGTTGGGGATGTCCGCGGTGATCTCCTCCGGGCCGAGCTTCGTGTCCTCGGCGCGCACCTCAAACTCCTGGATGTGGATGGAGTCCATGATGTTTTCCCGCACTAAGCGCTCGGAGACCACGATAGCATCCTCGTAGTTGAAGCCCTCGAAGGGGAGGAAAGCCACGAGGAGGTTTGTGCCGAGGGCCAATTCCCCGCCCTCGGAGAATTGGGAGTCCGCGAGGACATCGCCCTTTTTGACCTTATCGCCCTTGCGCACAAGGGGCCGCTGGTGGATCACGGTATCCTGGTTTGAGCGCTCAAAAGTCCTCAACCGATAGGTTTTCTGGCCCTTCTTCCCTTTGACCACGATCTTTTGGGCGTCCACGTAGACCACGGTTCCGTCCTCTTCGGCGACGACCACGGCCCCGGAATCGCGGGCCGCTTTGGCTTCAAGTCCCGTGCCCACGATGGGGGCCTGGGGCCTGAGGAGAGCCACGGCCTGGCGCTGCATGTTCGCCCCCATCAGGGCCCGGTTGGCGTCATCGTGCTCGAGGAAGGGGATGAGGGCTGCGGAGACCCCGAGGATCATGTTGGGGGAAACCTCCACGAAATCCACCTCTTTGGGGGAAACGTAGCGGAATTCCTCGCTTCCCGTGCGGACAAGGACCTTTTCCCCGAGGATCCGCCCCTCTTCGTCCACCTCCACCGTGGCCGGGGCGATCTTGTAGCGCTCCTCCTCGTCGGCCATGAGGTAACGGATCTCGCCGGTGATGCGCCCGTCTTTGACCACGGCGTAGGGCGCCTCCAAAAAGCCGTACTCGTTGACCCGGGCGTAAACGGCCATGGAGGTGATGAGGCCCACATTTTGGCCCTCGGGCGTCTCGATGGGGCAAATGCGGGCGTAGTGGGAGGGATGGACGTCGCGGATCTCCACCTTGGCCCTTTTTGCGGCGGGAGCAACGTTCCCTAGGGCAGAAAGCCGGCGTTTGTGGGTGAGTTCAGAGAGGGGGTTGGTCTGCTCGAGGAATTGGGAGAGCCTCCCCGTGTAAAAGAGGCTGTTTAGGGCGGCTTGGATGGTGCGGGTGGAGACGATGCGGCGGATGAGGTCCTTCTCCTCTAGCTCGATGTGGATGAGTTTGTCCTCGGCCACGCGGGCCATGCGCACCAGGCCCTCCCGCAGGGCGGCCTGGGCCTGCTCGCCCGCCATCCGCACGCGTTTGTTGGCCAAGTGGTCCGGCTCATCGAGGAGGGAAGGATCTTCAGGCGCCCGCAAAAGGAGGTGAAGGGCGGCGAAGATGTCCTCCGGGGTGAGGAAGGTCTCCTCCCGGTTGAGACCGAGCTTGCGGTTGATCTTGAACCGGCCCACGGGGGTGAGGTGGTAGGTATCCGGCCGGAAATAGAAGCGCTGGATGTACTCCTCAGCCTGGGAAAGGGGCACCCGCTCCCCGGAGCGGAATTTCGAGTAGATGAGACGAATTGCTTCCTCCCGGGAGGCCACCTTCTCCTCCTGGAAGGAGCGGGCGATCGCCGGGTGGGCCACCCGCACCTGAGCCCGCCCCAGCCGATTCAGAATTTTCACGCGCTGAGGCGTGAGCTCCTCGCCCACCGACCACACCTCATCCCCGGCGGGGATGGACTCGGCAAGGATCACGGCCTTCCATTTTTCAAAAAGCTCGTCCAAAGATTCCACGGGCACCACCACGGAGTAGCGGGTGACGATGTCGGACGTATCCAGGCCCAGGGCGCGGAGATAAGTGGTGACGGGAACGGTAGCCCGCCGATCCAACCGGGCCCGAAGCGTCCACTTGCGCACATCAAGCTCGATCTCCAGCCACGCCCCTTGTTCAGGGAGGAAATGGGCCCGGAAAAGATGGGGCTCATCTTGGGTGATGTAGAGGCCGGGCGAGCGCACAAGCTCGCTCACGATCACGTTTTCCGTGCCGTTGATGATGAAGGTGCCCCTGGGGGTCATGAGGGGGATGTCCGCCAAATACAGCTCGGCTTCCTGGCGGAGCTTCCCCTCGGCGTAGAGGCGGCCGGTGGCCTTGAGGGGAGCGGCGTAGGTCAGGTCACGATCCCGGCACTCCCACTCGTCGTAGCGGGGCTCGCCCAAATAGGGATCCACCAGCTCCAAATAGAGATCCTCGCGGCCGGGAGCACGGATGGGGCTCACCTCCGCGAAAACCTGGGGGATCCCCTCCCGCAGGAACCGCTCGTAGGACTGCAGTTGATGGACAATGAAGTCGGGCGGCTCCAGGCGGGGCCGAACCCGGCTATAAAAGCGGCGCGTCCCCATCACTTGAGCTGAACCTCCGCCCCGGCCGCCTCCAGCTTCTTCTTGATCTCCTCGGCCTCCTCTTTGGAGACCCCGGATTTCACCACAGCCGGCACGTTATCCACAAGATCCTTGCATTCCTTGAGGCCTTTTCCGGTGATGTCCTTCACCACCTTGATGAGCTGGATCTTTTGCTGGCCGGCGTTGGTGATGACCACGTCGAAGGTGGTCTTCTCCGGAGCAGCTGCAGGCGCGGCGGCACCGGGCTGCGGGGCCACGGCCACCGCCACCGGAGCGGCCACCTGAGCGGAAACCCCAAACCTCTCCTCCAGAGCCTTCACCAGCTCCGCCAGCTCCTTAACCGTCATCCCCTCGATCGCCTGGATGATCTCTTCCTTCGTCATTGTTCACCCCTCTCTTTTGTTTTCTGCACCTCGCTCAAGGCCACCACCAGCTTCCGGAGGATCCCAGAGAGGGCGAACACCAGGCCGCGCACGGGCCCAACCATGGCCCCGGCCAGCCTCCCCAGGAGCTCCTCCCGGGAGGGAAGGGTGGCGTACCACTGGACCTGCTCCGCGGGGACGACCTCCCCGGAGAACACCCCGCCCCGGACCCGGAAGAAGTTGGGATATTTCTGGACGAATTCCAGGGCCACTTTGAAGGGAACGGTGGGATCGTCCCGGCCGATGATGACCAAATTCGGTCCCCGCAGGAACTCCCCGAGTTCCGCGATCCCTGCCCTCTCCGCGGCCAGCCGAGCGAGGGTGTTCTTCACCACCTTTATTTCCACGCCGCGCTTGCGCACCTCCCGGCGCAAGGCGGTCATCTCCGCCGCGGGGATCCCTTGGAAGCCCATGACCACCAACGCTTGGGACCGGGAAAACTTCTCCTGCAATTCCTCCACGGTTGCGATTTTTTCGGGCTTGGGCATTTTCCCCTCCTCAGCGGATCTGCGCGGCCGCGGCGAGGAGCTCGCGCTCATCCACACGGATCCCCGGCCCCATGGTGGCGGAGATGGAAACCCGCTGCACGTACCGACCGCGTACCCCTTCGGGTTTGCGCTCCAGGATGGCCTTGGTCAGGGCCAAGAGGTTCTCATAGAGCTGGTCCTCGGTGAAAGTGGTTTTTCCAAAAACAGCGTGGACGATGCCGTAGCGGTCGGCCCGAAACTCGATCATCCCCGCCTTTAGCTCCCTCACCACCTGGGCCACCTCCTGGGTCACCGTGCCCGTTTTCGGGGAGGGCATGAGGCCCCGCGGCCCCAGGATCTTCCCGAGTTTCCCCACCAGGGGCATCATGTCGGGCGTGGCCACCACCCGATCGAACTCCAGCCACCCTTCCTTCAGGATTTTTTCGGCCAAATCCTCACCGCCCACGTAATCGGCGCCCGCGGCCTCGGCCTCCCGGATCTTTTCCCCTTTGGCGAAAACCAAAACCCGCACGGTTTTCCCCGTGCCGTGGGGGAGGACGCAGGTCCCGCGGATCTGATGCTGGCTTGGGTTTATCCCCAATTTGAACGCGGCCTCCGCCGTCTCCGGGAACTTCGCGGTGGCCGTGCGTTTGAGGAGGGAAATGGCCTCCCGCACGGGATAGACCCGCTCCCTCTCCACCAGGGCCACCGTCTGAAGGTACCGTTTGCTGTGCTTCATGGCACCACCTCGATCCCCATGTTGCGGGCCGTCCCCAAGACCATGCGGATCGCGGCCTCAAGATCATCGGTGTTGAGGTCCGGCATCTTCTTTTCGGCGATGCGGCGGATCTGCTCCATGGTGACCTTGCCCACCTTGATCCGGTTGGGCTCGGCCGAGCCCTTCTCGATCCCCGCGGCCCTTTTTAGGAGCACCGAAACCGGCGGCTGTTTGAGGACGAAATCGAAGGAGCGATCGTCGTAGACGGTGATCTCCACCGGGATCAGGGTCCCGGGCTCCTCGTTCTTCGTGGCCTCATTGAAGCGCTTGCAGAACTCCATGATGTTGACCTTGTGGGCGCCCAGGGCCGGTCCCACCGGCGGGGCGGGGTTGGCCTGCCCAGCAGGAATTTGTAGCTTGATCTTGGCCACCACCTGTTTGGGCATCCCTTCCTCCTTAGATCTTCTCGATCCCGCTGAGGCTTATGCGGACCGGGGTCTCCCGGCCGAAGATCCGCACCATCACCACGGCCTCCTCGGCCTCCTTGTCGATCTCCTTTATCTCGCCGGTGAAATCAGCGAACGGACCCTCCACGATCTGTACCACCTCGCCCACCTCGAACCCCACCTCCACCTTGGGCTTGCCCTCGGGCGTGGGCGCAGCTACCCCGCCGGTGAGGCGGCCGAGGACCGTGGCCTCCGGGCCATCGATGGGCACGGGAGCGGTACGGCTTCCCACGAAGCGGGCCGCCCGCTCCAGCCCCCGCACGAGCTCCCGCATCTGCTCCTCATCCAATCCCATCTTGGCGAAGACATAGCCCGGAATGAGCCGGCGCTTCTCGATCCGCTGGATCGTGACCACGCGCTTATCCTTGTACTCCCGCACCTTCACGAGCCCGGAGGCCCCGGCGTAGATTTTATGTTCCTGTTCGATTTCCGCTCCCGCAGGGAGTTTTGCTCCCACCCGCACCCGCGGGGGGAGAAGGGCCTCGGGCACGATCAGCTCCTCCTCTTTTCCGGACTCGTAGCGCACGGTCACCTTCTTCACCTTCTCCCGGGCCACGATCTCGCCCTGCTGGTCGAAGGAGTAGCGCTCATCGGCGTCGACGGTCATGGGGAGGCCGGGCCGCACCCGGCTTCCCACCCGCACATCCCGGCGCAAAATTTTGCTCTGCGGCACAAGATAAGCTTTCTCCGTGTGATTCGGAGTTTCCACGGTGATCCGCCAATAAGGTTCTACGGACAAAACCTCGGCGGCCTCGGGG
Organism: Candidatus Acetothermia bacterium; assembly: GCA_023255835.1. GTDB lineage: Bacteria > Bipolaricaulota > Bipolaricaulia > Bipolaricaulales > Bipolaricaulaceae > DTER01. The sequence goes on along the minus strand of JAGDVW010000008.1, from coordinate 13,130 downwards.
AGGTGCCGCGGGGGCTTGCGGGCCAAGAGCTCGCCCCGCTGGATGCGGGTGTTGTTGGCCACAAGGAGATCGTATTCGTAGGGAACACGATAATCGGTGGTCCTGCCCCGCACAGAGCGGGAGGTGACCACTTCTTCCACTGGGACGAAGAAGAGCTCCTCGCGGTCGCCGACCCTGATGGGCTCGAAATACTTTTCCCAGCCGAGCCGGCGCACCCGCTCCTCCAATTCCTCCTTCAGGCGCAGTTCGGACCCAGTATGGGTTTGGATGGCGTACCAACGTTTGCGCTGCATCGCCGGATCACTTGGTGACCAGGAGCCGGAGGAGGTGCTGGAGCACCACGTCCACCAGGCCGAGGTAAATCCCCAAGGCCAAGGTGAGGATGATCACAAGAGCGGTGAAGGTCACGATTTCCCGGCGCGAGGGCCAGCTCACCCGGCTCACCTCGGCCCGCACGGACCTGAAATACTCCTGCACCCTTTTCCAAACCGACATCCTTCCTCCTTGGCAGGCCCGGGAGGACTCGAACCCCCAACCTGCGGATTTGGAGTCCGCCGCTCTGCCACTTGAGCTACGGGCCTGTGCCCAACCCGAGGAAGCCCTCGGGCCTCATACCTCCTTGTGCTCCGTGTGCTTCCGGCACCACTTGCAGTACTTGCGGAATGCCAACTTTTGCCGGGTCTTTTGCCGGTTTTTGCGGGTATAGTAATTATACCGCCCGCACTGGGAACAGGCCAAAGCCACGATGAGGACGTTCTCTTTTTTGGCCATGTTTACTTGAGGATCTTCGTGACCACTCCGGCGCCCACGGTCTTCCCGCCCTCGCGGATGGCGAACCGCTGGCCCTCCTCCAACGCCACGTGTTTGATGAGCTTGCAGCGCAGGTTATCCACGTTGTCGCCAGGCATGACCATCTCCACCCCTTCGGGAAGGACGATCTCGCCGGTCACGTCGGTGGTGCGGAAGTAGAACTGGGGTTTGTAGCCGGTGAAGAAGGGGGTGTGGCGGCCGCCCTCCTCCTTGGAGAGGACGTAGACCTGGGCCAGGAACTCCGTGTGGGGGGTGATGGAGCCGGGAGCAGCGAGGACCTGGCCGCGCTCCACCTCGTCCTTTTCGATGCCGCGGAGGAGCACCCCGATGTTGTCCCCGGCCACGGCCTCGTCCAGGACCTTGTTGAACATCTCGATGGAGGTGGCCACGGTGCGCTTGATCTCATCGGTGAGGCCCACGATCTCCACCTCATCGCCCGGCCGGAGCCTGCCGCGCTCCACCCGGCCGGTGACCACCGTGCCCCGTCCCTTGATGGAGAAGATGTCCTCGATGGGCATGAGGAATGGTTTATCCTCCTCGCGCTTGGGAAGCGGGATGTAGTTATCGAGGGCATCGAGGAGCTCGAGGATCGGCTTCACCGCCGGATCGTCGATGGAATTGGCCTGAAGAGCTTTCAGGGCCGAACCGCGGATGACCGGGACCTCGTCCCCGGGGAATTCGTACTTCGTGAGGAGATCCCGGATCTCCATCTCCACAAGGTCCAAAAGCTCCGGATCGTCCACGAGGTCCACCTTGTTGAGGAAGACCACGATGGCCGGGACGTTCACCTGGCGGGCCAAAAGGACGTGTTCGCGGGTCTGCGGCATGGGCCCGTCCACGGCGGAGACCACCAAGATCGCCCCGTCCATCTGGGCCGCGCCGATGATCATGTTCTTGATGTAGTCGTGGTGGCCAGGGCAGTCGATGTGGGCATAGTGGCGCTTCTCCGTCTCGTACTCCACGTGGGCCACGTTCACGGTGAGGATTTTGGTCTCGTCGCGGCGGAAGAGCTTGGCGTCGGCTTTAGCCACTTCTTCATAAGAACGGAAACGGGCCAAGCCCTTCCAGGCCAGCACTTTTGTGATGGCCGAGGTCAAGGTGGTCTTACCATGGTCGATGTGACCGATGGTCCCCACGTTGATATGCGGTTTAGTTCGGACAAACTGCTCTTTCGTGGCCATTCCCAACCTCCTTGAATTTAGGACCTTAGGGAGCCCGCGGCCGGAATCGAACCGGCGACCTTCCCATTACCAGCGGGACGCTCTACCGACTGAGCTACACGGGCCCAGCTTCTGAGTCTACCCGACCAGTTTGGGCCAACGCAAGTGGTGGAGGGGGAGGGATTCGAACCCCCGAAGGCCCAAGGCCGCCAGGTTTACAGCCTGGTGCGTTTGGCCGCTTCGCTACCCCTCCCTACACCCCAGCTGGCTTTCGCCAGCTGGGGACCCCAAGGTTTTTGGCTTGGGGTCCCAAAGGACCCTGCGGTCCTTTGGGGTGACATGAGCCAGTGGCCCGACTCGAACGGGCAACCTTCCGCTTACAAGGCGGATGCTCTACCCCTTGAGCTACACTGGCCAGCGCGTTCATTCTAGCTTTTGGTCGCATCTGCCTCAACCAGGGCGTAGACCCAAACCCGGCGGCGCCGCGGCCCGTCGAACTCACAAAAATAAACGCCCTGCCAGGTCCCCAGGGCTAGTCTTCCCCCTTCCACCGGGAGCAGGAGGGAAGGCCCCAAAAGGGCGGCTCGCACATGGGCCGGGGAATTGCCCTCAGTGTGGGAAAAGGAGATCTTGGGGATCATCTGGGCAAAAGCGCGCCGAAAATCCTCGCGCACGTCGGGATCAGCGTTCTCGTTCACGGTGAGGGCGGCGGTGGTGTGCGGACAAAAAAGGAGGACCAGGCCATCGGCGAGGCCGAGCTCCCGGATGGCCGCATCCACCGCGGCGGTGATGTCCTGGACTTCCTCGGTGGCCCTAGTTTGGACGAAGATCTCC
>JAGDVW010000008.1:6342-10226 GCA_023255835.1 Candidatus Acetothermia bacterium | reverse complement strand
AGCTCCCCTGGATCGCGGACCCCTTGGACATGAAAGATCACTTCCCCTTCTTGGCCGCGGAGCACGGCCACCAAAGTCACGCCCTCTTCCGCCAAAACTTCCAAGGCTTGATAGATCTCCTTCGGATTTTGGGGGCGGAGCCTTATGCGTATCCCCCCTTGGCCCAGGGCGGCCAAGTGGGAAAGGGCCCGGAGGAGGCCGTCTTTGGAGAGGGTGCCGATGAGGTGGCGCTCCCCATCCACCACGGGCAGGACGAGGTAGTGGGAAAGGAGGGCGGCCGCCCGCTCCAAAGGATCGTCCGGGGTCAGGACATCCTGGGGCGGGGTGAGGATCTTTTCCACCGGGAGATCCGAGGGCGCGGAGGAGAGAGCTTTTCGGGTGAGAAAACCCCGGAGCCTTTGGGCCTCATCCACCACAAAAAGCACCGCTAGCCCCTTCTCCTCCGCGCGTTTTAGGGCTTCCCCAACGGGGGTGGATTCCACCACCGCCGGCGCTCCAGGGCTCATCCATTCCCTAACCACCATCACTGGCGGCGCGAAGCTGCGCCAAAATCCTTTCCTGCAGAGGACCGGGCACGTAATCGTAGCGGAGAAACTCCATTTGGAATGTTGCGCGGCCCTGGGTCATGGATTTCAGGTCCAAAGCGTAGGAGAGGATCTCCGCCAACGGCACTTCCGCGCGGATTTTGGTGCGGCCGCCCTCGGACTCCATCCCCAGGATCCGCCCGCGCCGGCCATTTAGGTCGGAGATGATGTCCCCCGTAAAGGCCTCGGGGGTGGTCACGGTGAGGAGCATGATGGGCTCAAGGAGCACAGGGTCGGCCTTTTCCGCCGCGAGTTTGAAGGCCTGGCGGGCGGCGATGCGGAAGGAAAGCTCGGAGGAGTCGACCTCGTGGTACATCCCGTAGAACACCACCGCTTTTATGTCCACCATGGGGAAGCCCGCGAGGAAACCCTCCTCCATGGCGTCTCGAACGCCTTTCTCCACGCCGGGGATGAACTCCTGCGGGATGACCCCGCCCTTCGTCTCGTCGGCGAATGCAAAGCCCGCTCCCCGCGGCAGGGGCTCGATCCTGAGGTGCACTTCCCCAAATTGCCCGCGGCCGCCGGTCTGCTTTTTGTGGCGGTAACTGGCGATGGCCGTCTTCCGGATGGTCTCCCGATATGGGACCTTGGGGAGCCGGTAGGTCACCTCCACCCCGTAGCGGTTGCGCAACCGCTCGGCCAAGACATCGAGGTGGATGTCGCCCATCCCCGAGACCAAGCCCTCCTTGGTCACCGGATCGCGGGTATAGGTCAAGGTGGCCTTGGTACTCACGAGGTCCCGCAGGACAGTGCTCATCTTCTCCTCATCCGCTTGGGATTTGGGGGCCACGGCGCGGATGAACACGGGCTTGGGGAAGGGGATGGGCGGGAGGGGCTCGGCCTCGGGGTTCGCGCTGAGGGTGGCTCCAAGCGGGATCCCCTCGATTTTTCCCAGGGCCACGATCTCCCCAGCGCTGGCCTTGCCCACTTTCTCCATTTTCGTCCCAGAAAATCCGTAAATATCGCGGAGCTGGACCTTGCTCTTCGTGGAAAGCTCGTACAGGGTGTCGCCCTCCTTGATCTCCCCGGAGAGGACCCGCACGTAGGTCAAGCGGCCAAGATATGGGTCCAGGGCGAGGTTGAAGCAGCGGAGCTTCGTCTCCGAGTCGGAGGGGAGTTCCGGGGCCAAAGCCCCTGTCCAATCGAGGAGCTCCGTTACCCCAATGCCGGTGAGAGCTGATCCAAAGAGGACGGGCACCAAATCGCCGGCCAAAACCCCGGCTTTCAGGGCCTTGACGATCTCCTCTCCCTCCACCTCTTCCTCGGCCAGGAATTTTTCCAAAATGGCATCGTCGTAGGAGGCGACCTCCTCGATGAGGCTAGCCCGCAAAGATTGCCCCGGAGCCGGCAAATCCTTGGCCCTGAGGAGATCCACGAGCCCTTTAAACGCTCCATCCTCCCGCAGCGGGAAATAAAGGGGCACGAATTTTCCGGGCAAAGAGGCTCTGATTTCCTCCAGGGCCTTGAGGGGGTCGGCCAAAGGTTTATCCACCATGTTCACGAACACCAAAGCCGGCCGCCGATAAATGTTGCGCACAATTTCCCAAGCTTGTTCCGTCACCACTTCCACAGGCTTTTCTGCATTGACCACGAGCACCGCCAGGTCAGCTACATCCAGGCCTTTATAGATTTCCTCCACGAATTCCCCGAGCCCTGGGGTCACGAGGAGCGTGGCCTTTCGTTCCTTCCACGTGCAGACCCCAAGGGCGAGGTCGATGGTGATCCCCCGGTTTTTTTCCTCGGGGCTGCGATCGAAGCTGGCCTCCGGAGCCTTGGCCGCCTTGAGGGCGGCCTCAGCGAGGGCGGTCTTGCCGGAGCCGGAGTGGCCAACAAAACAAACGCTGTAAGGTTTTCCCATCCAGATCACCCCGGAAGTTGCCGTAGACGTTTGGGCCAGTATATCCTAGAGCAGAAGGAGGGACAAAGTGGGGATCTTCGGATTGCGTGGCCGGGCCGTGCAAAAGGTGCGGGACCTCGTGAGCGATCATCTTCACTGGGTGGAGGAAACCATCACGGCCATGAGCCAAACGGTGGAGGCGTATCTTAGGGGAGAGGGCTGGGAAGGGCTGGAGGAGCGGGCGGTGGAGGTGCATCGCCGGGAGAGCCGGGCCGACGACGCCCGGCGCGCGGCCGAAACGGCATTGGTGCGGGGCGCCCTCCTCGTGGGGACCCGCCGAAACCTCCTGAACATTCTGGATGTCCTCGACCTTGTGGCCAACAGCGCCGAGGCCGCCGTGGATTTCCTCGTGTATCAGCGCGTTGGGGTTCCAGAAATGCTGCACCCCTTGATACGGGATTTTCTCACCGGCCTCCACGAGGAGTGGAGGACCCTGCGCTCCGCGGTGGATGCGTTTTTGTCCGCAAACGCCGAGGAAACGGTGAGGCTTTGTGAAGAGGTGGATCAGCGGGAAAGTTATCTCGACGGGGTTCATCGGCGCCTCATCCTCCGCCTTTTTGCCTTGGATATCCCCTTGGCCGAGAAGATCCAGGCCCGCGATTTCCTAAACCATCTTGAAGCCTGCGCCAACGCCATGGAGGATGTGGGGGACCTCCTCATGGTGGCCGTGGCCGCGAGCCTTTCCTTCTAGGAGGTGGGGAAAGTGCTGTGGACGGGGAAATTCCGGGCAAAAAGGCCTTTGCGCCTTGGGGAGCACGCCAAAAAGGTGGAGGAAACGGTGGAGGAGCTGGGGAAACAGCTCCGGGCCTGGGTGAGGGGGGAGGCGGTGCAGGCCGATTCGGTGAGCGAGCGGGAGCATGCGGCGGACTTGGTGAAGCGGGAGATCCGCCTGGAATTGGCGCGGGTTCGGAAGATCCCCCTTCCCAAGGACCGGGTTTTGGAGCTCCTTTGGCACCAGGATGAGATCGCCGATCTTTCCCAGGATGCCGCTCTCCTCATGGCCCTGCGCCGGCCCAGTTTGGGGTTGGAGCTCGAGGACGCCTTTCGCGCCCTGGGCGAGGCCCTGAGCAAGGCCGTAAACACCTATGTTCAGGCGATTGTCGCCTTCGATTCCGCTTACTCCGCGGGGAGATTGGCGGAAAAAGCTCAAGATATCTCCGCCCAAATCGACCTCGTGAACCGAATCGAACATGAATCCGATCTCCTCGAGCGGGAGATCGTGGCCACGATCTATAAGCGCGAGGATCTCCCGCCTTTTGATCGCTATCACCTGGTACAAATGGTTTTGGTTTTGGGCGGGACGGTGGATCAGGTGGAGAGCGCCGCGGGCGACCTGGCCCTCCTCATGGCGGCGTCACGGTGACCTTGTCCCGCAGGTTTTCCAGGGTCTTGGGACCGATCCC
>JAGDVW010000008.1:2798-6242 GCA_023255835.1 Candidatus Acetothermia bacterium | reverse complement strand
CCATGGGTTTCGCGCCAGGCCACGATCCGCGCGGCCAAAGTCGGGCCGATCCCCGGCAATTTCTCCAGCTCCGCGGCCGTGGCCCGATTGAGATCCAGCGGGCCTTCCTCCACAAAGGTCACCGGCAAAATCGCGGCGTTTATTTCCATCGTTCTCAATTCCGGGACGGCCGGCTTTTTGGGCGGGATCCAAAGGACCCCGCAGTAAATGAGGGCGGCCAGGACCAAAAGGCAGGCCATCCAAAACCGCGGCGGGGTTTTAAGGGAAGAGCTCCCTGATCCGCGCAAGCCCAAACTGCTCCTGGGCAGTCCTGGCGAGCTCTGGTTGGCGCTCATATCGTTCTTTTGTGAACTTTCCCCGCCATCCGCGGAGAAAAATTTCCCTAAGCGCCGCCCGCACCTCCGCGTTCTCCCTTAACCAAGCGGCCTTTTCCTCCGCCAGTTTTTCCACTTCCTCGAGGTAGACATCGGTTTTGGCCGCTTCCTCGAAGAGGGAGAGGGCGCTGGCGGGATCCTTTTGGAGGAGCTCCGTGGCGGTGCGCCATTTTCCCCGACGATTCAACTCCTCCGCGGCCTTGGCCTTCATGCGCTCCCCTTTCCTTCGGTGCTCGCCCAGCCGCCAGATGGGAAAAGCCAAGACCTCGTGGGCGCAGCCATCGTGGGCCGGGAAGTCCCTGGGATCCGCAACGATCCGGCCATGCCAGGAAAGACAGGCCTCACAGGTGCGCCAGTTCACCGCGGTGTAGCACTGATAAAGCCGGACGTGGCCGCAAAGGAGATGGCCGATCATCCTCAGGAGGTCGAAAAAAGCCATTTGTGCCGAGGGTGGGAGTCGAACCCACACGCCCTTTTGGGGCACGGGATTTTGAGTCCCGCGCGTCTGCCTATTCCGCCACCTCGGCCTCAAAGGAATTATACCCGGGGTTTTCGCCGGGCTTTACAGTCGGGGCAAACTCCGTATCCCTGGAGGACGATCTCTTCCAGGGCGAAGCCCCTCTCCTTTGCCGCTTCCTCCACGATTTTGCGGGCCTCTCCCATGGGGAATTCCCAAACCTTCCCACAGGCCCGACAGATCAAATGGCCGTGGTCCTCCCGGCCGAAGGAGCGCTCATAGTGGGCATGGGCCTCGCCGAATTCCACCTTCCGCACGAGCCCGGCCTTCTCCAAGAGGCCCAAAGTTCGGTACACCGTGGCCGGGGAAACCCGCGGCCGGACAGCTTCCCAAAGCTCCGCGGCCTCGAAATGCCTGGGGAGGTCGGCCAAGGCCCGGAGGACGGCAAGACGGCCGCGGGTGACGTTGAGGCCCTCGCGGCGCAGGAAATCCACGAAGATTTGGAAGGCATCAGCCTTGTTTTCCATGCCCTTTTTTCGCCCCCTCTCTTGGACCGAGGAGGACGAGCTGTCCCACCTCGACCCCGGCTTCCTTGGCCACGGGGAAACACTTGGCCTGAAGGAGGAAGAAAATTGGGCCACGCTCCGCGGAAAGGCCCTCGAAATTGCCCATGCCCTTGCTCACCACGAGCTCGGCCCCCGCGAATTCCTGCCGGAACTCCGGGGAACAAAGGGGCAAAAAGACCCCGGGAAGGTCGGAGCCGGTGGTGATGACTTTTACCTCCTTCGGCAGGTCCACCTCCGCAAGGTCGGCGAGGGTCACATCGTTCAGGATGGGCCCGGCGCGCACCGCAAGGATCACCTCCTTCCCCAGCTCCAAAAGCTCCTCGATCAGGATCCGATCGGCCACGATCTCGCCGGCGTTATCCGCAAGATACAAGATCCTTCGGGCCTGGGTCAGGCGTTGTTTCAGCTCCGGAAGGTCCCAACGCCCTTTGGGACTGGATAAAGCCCGCTCGAGCGTTTTTACAAAGTCGATCTCCCGATAGACCCCAAGATCCAGGGCGTTGGCCGCGGCGGCGAGGTGCAGGGCCTCATCCAGGGGATCCGAGGCGGCATGCACCCGGGCTTTAAGTTCCGGGTAAAGGGCCAAAAGCTTCATGTTCCCTTCGCGCTTAGCCGGAGAAAACGGATCCCCCTCCCCCAGCCTTTCCCGCAAAATCCTGGCCACAGCGGCCCCAAGGGCGATCGGCGGCTCCTCCTTTTCCCATTTCGCGGAGACCGCCGCAGCCTCCTTCAGGGCTTGCCAAAGCTTTCCCTCCTCGGCTTGGGCCAGGCGCCCGGCGTTGAGGGATGCTTGAAGGATGCAGGGGATGCATTCCGGATAAGTTCGCATCAGCTTCCCCCTAAAAAATCCCAAACCTTTTCGGCCAGCGCCAAGAAAGCCGCGCGGGCTTCCGAGGAAAAGTGCAAGGGTTTCCCCCCGTCCCCTGCAGCCACCACCTCCGGGAAAAACGGCAATCGCCCGAGGAATTCCAGGCCCATCTCTTTGGCCATCCTTTCGGCCCCGCCTTCCCCAAAGAGTTTTATTTCCTTCCCGCAATGGGGGCAGCGAAGCCCGGCCATATTTTCCACGACCCCGACCCTTTGTACCCCCACTTTCCGGGCAAAGTTTGCGGCCTTTTTGGCGTCGAGGAGGGCCACCTCCTGCGGCGTAGTTACGATGAGGGCCGCATCCACGGGGGAAAGGAGCTGGGCCACGGAAAGGGGTTCATCGCCCGTTCCCGGAGGGAGGTCCACCACCAAGAGGTCCAAATCGCCCCAATCCACGTCCTCCACGAACTGCTGGATGGCCTTCATCTTGAGAGGGCCGCGCCAGATCACCGGCGCGTCCGCGGAAGGCAAGGCGAACTCCAAGGAGACCACAAGGAGGTTGTCCGGCGTGACCGCGGGGACGATCTTTCCCCCGTGCACCCGAAGGGTCGTCCCCTCCAGGCCCAGCATCTTTGGGACATTGGGCCCATGGAGATCGGCGTCGAGTAACCCAACGCGATGTCCGTGGGCGAGGGCGGAGGCGAGGTTCACCGCCACGGTGGTCTTTCCCACCCCGCCCTTCCCAGAAAGCACCATGAGCACGTATCTCGCCTTTTTCATCCTTCCTCCCAAGAAAAAGTCTTCCCCACCTCCAGGGGGACCACGGGAAAGGAGGCGCGCAGGAACTCCAGGGCTTCCTTTCCCGTGCAGTGTCCTGGGGCCAAGGTTTCCGCCAATGGGCGGAGGCGCTTTGCTATGTTCCCAAGGCGGCGGGGCGAGGCCCCCTCGAGGTGAAAGCCGCCCAGGATCAAGCTGAGGGGCGCGCCCCCGAGGTCCACGGCGCGGCGGGCCACGTTGTCGTAAACGATCACGATGCGCATGGGCTAGGAGATGGCCCCCGTGGGGCAAGTTCTGGCACAAACCCGACAACCCCGGCATAAAGAAGCGTTCTCCACGGCTTCGCCATCCTTTACGGTAATAGCTCCGAACGGGCAGGCTTCAACGCATTTTCCGCAGCCCACGTATTTCTCCAAATTTACCTTTGGGACTGAGGCAAGGCCCATCCTTGAACCAAAGGCCC
>JAGDVW010000008.1:1415-2698 GCA_023255835.1 Candidatus Acetothermia bacterium | reverse complement strand
CCCACGGCATCGGTTTCCCCTTTGAAATGTGCATATGCCAATAATAGGCTGGAGGGCCATCTAGCAAAACCTTGGACTGCAGAGGTGTTTGGTTTTGTCCACATCTTTGCTTGTTCTTGAAATCCACTCCACCGCTACCGGAAGTTTACCTCAGCAAGGAGGCAGCGTGAGCGAGTCACTTTGTCCCCCTCGTGCCCAAGCATTTTTTTCGAGCCGAATCAACGCCGCGGCGAAAATCTCAACCGCATCCGCGGCCTTCACCATAAAGCCCCTTCCGAAGCTTTTCCCAGATCTCCCGGATTGCCGTTGCGGCTGGGCCGTGCGTTTCCACCACCGGGAGCCCCCGGAGCTGGGCCCAGGTCACCCCCTCATCGTAGGGGATCTCCCCGAGGCAGACCATTCCCTCCTGAGCTGCGGCCTCCCCGACCTCCCGGGCGAGCTTGGGGCTCAGGTCGGCCTTGTTGAGGACGAGGAAGAGCTTGGCCCGAAAGTGGCGGGCTACTCCTGCCACCCGAAGAAGGTCGTGCAGGGCTGCTCGGCTCGGCTCCGCCACGATCAGCGCCGCATGCGCCCCGGAGAGGGAGGCGATCACGGGGCAGCCAATTCCCGGGCTTCCATCCACGATGAGAAGCGCGGCCCCTTCTTTGCCGGCAATCATCCGCGCCCGCATCTTCACTTGGGTGACCAGTTTTCCCGAGTTCTCCTCCCCCGGGAGGAGTTCCCCGTGGACCAGGATCCCGTAAGGGGTCCGGGAGACGTAGATCCAGCCCGATTGTCGCTCCTCCATGCGGATCGCCCCCGCCGGGCAGACGTGGGCACACGCCCCACACCCCTCACACGAGAGGGGATCGATCTCGTAGCGGTTTCCCACCACCAGGACGGCGTCGAATCGGCATACTCGGCGACAGGCGCCGCAGGAGACGCACTTTTCCTGGTCGATCAACGCCTCCTCGGAGCCGCGGTAAGGAACGCGCTCGAGCGGCTCCCCGCGGAGGATGAGGTGGAGGTTGGCCGCGTCCACGTCGCAATCGGCGGCCACCGCCCCCTTGGCCAGGGCCACCAGGGACCCGGCCACCGTGGTCTTTCCCGTGCCGCCTTTCCCAGATATGACCACAAGCTCCGTCATCCTCGCGCCTCCACCGCTTCCGCAATCCTCTCCGCCAAGGCGCGGAACTCCTCCCGCCACTTTGGAAGAGCCTCCACCAGGGGCACCCCTTCCGCGTAGGCCGCGGCGATCCGCCGATCCATGGGGATCCGAAGAAGGAGCGGGATCCCTTCAGCCC
>JAGDVW010000008.1:0-1315 GCA_023255835.1 Candidatus Acetothermia bacterium | reverse complement strand
GAACCACCCGCAGGGCGAGGCGGAGGTCGTGAAGGCCAAAAGGGGTGGGCTCGGTCACCAAAAGGGCGAAGTCGGCCCCCTTCAGGGTCTCGATCACCGGGCAGGCTGTCCCCGGAGGGGCATCCAAAACGGTGAGGAGATTTGGGGACATATCCCGCTTGAGGCGCCGGATGATCGGTGTGGCCATGGGCTCCCCTATCTCCAAAAGGCCACGCATGAAGCGGATTTGTCCGGCATGTCCGCGCTCTACCCAGCCGATGGTCCGCGGGACCTCGCTGATCGCCCCCGCGGGGCAGACCAGCCGGCAGAGGCCACAGCCGTGACAGAGCTCCGGATGAAAAAGGACCCGTTTTCCGATCACCGCCAACGCCCCGTACCGGCAGGCCTTGGCGCAGGCCCCACAGCGGATGCAGCGATCGAGGTCGAGCTTGGGGACGAGGATCTCCACCGGAAAACGTTCCTCGAACTCTGGGGAGAGGAAGATGTGGGCGTTGGGTTCCTCTACGTCGCAGTCGAGGAACTGAACGGGCCCATCGGCGGAGAGGGCGAGGCTCACCGCCACCGTGGTCTTTCCCGTGCCCCCTTTGCCGGAGGCGACGGCGATCTTTACCGGCCTAGTGGCCACAGTGTCCGTGGCGATCGCAAGGGGCGGCCCCGCCCAAACGCCCCTCCTGCCAGGCGCGGATCGCCTCCCCAACGGTGCCGGAGGCCCCCGTCACCACCGCGATCCCGTACCGGGAAAGGAGATCAATGGCCCGGGGACCGATCCCCGCGCAGATCACGAGGTCCACCCCGGCCCGGGCAAGGTGTTCCGCGGGAAGGCCGCTTCCGCCCAGGTGCTCCGATTCGTTGCGGAGAACTTCGACTTCCCCGGTCGCGGTGTCGTAGATGGTGTAAGTGGGGGAGCGGCCGAAGTGCTCCCCCACCAGATCATCCAGGCCGCCGGCGCCGTGGCTAGGAACACAGACCCTCACCGTGGGTCACCAAACCCAGGGAAAGGTATACGGTCCGTACCAAGCGGGCCACCAACCCCCCCAGCCGGGGTAAGGGACATTGGGACCGAACCGCCACCAACCCCGAGGGAGCCAGGGGAACCAGCGGCAAAATGGGTAGGGGTTGCCCCAGCCGCGGCCCCATCCACGTCCATACCAGCCCCAAGGCATCCTCACTCACCTCCTTTCAGTTCATCCAGCTTCCTCCGAACCTCGGAGAGCTCCCGCTCCAGGCGCTCGAGGCGCTCCCGCAGGTCCTCCGCCGTCCCCGATGCGGAAGGCTGGGGACCGTAACCTTCCGGCCCGTAGCCCATCCCCCAACC
>JAGDVW010000061.1 GCA_023255835.1 Candidatus Acetothermia bacterium | reverse complement strand
TCCTCCCCGCGTTTCACCACGATGGCGCACATCCTCCCCCCTTTTAGGCGTACATGGGCGCAGGGAGTTTAAGGGCCTGGCGTTTGCGCTCAATGTGTTCCAGCATGAGGTGTGCGGCCCTGATGGGGTCCGTTTCAAATGCGAATTTGCCGCCCACAAGCTTTTCGATCTCTTCGGTGAGGAAGCGGGTGAGGTTCTCCGAGCCTTCGATGGGGAAGGGATTTCCAAGGACGGTGAACACGCCCGAGGCCACGAAATAAAAGGCGATGGCCACGGCCTTTTCCGACATCCACTCCGGCGCCGCCCCGGCCGCGGGGATGGCGGAGATATCCTCCCCAAGGCCGCCCTCGTGGACCATGTTGGTGAGGGCGATGAGGATGCGGGAATTGTCCACACAGGACCCAAGATGGAGGACCGGAGGGATCCCTACGGCCTCGCATATCTCCTGGAGGCCTTTTCCTGCCAGTTCGTAGGCGACCTCCGGCCGGAGAAGGCCGGCCTTGGCGTCGGCGATGGCCGCGCATCCCGTGGTCACCACCAGCACATCGTTTTTTATGAGCTCTTTGGCCATCTCCACGTGGGCAAAATCCTGGGTGATCTTGGGGTTGTTGCAGCCCACGATCCCCGCAATGCCCCGCAGCCTTCCGTCGATGATGGCGTCGTTGAGGGGGCGGTAGGTGGCCCGATAGCGGCCGCCGAGGAAGTAGAACACGGATTCCGCGGCGAACCCAGCGATGAGGTCCATGACCTCGTTGGGAATGTAGATCTTGCCGTTGCGGCGGGAGAAGTTCTCAATCCCCATGCGCACGATTTCCTTGGCCACTTGAAGGGCCCGCTCCTCCTCGAATTCGATGTGCTCCGCCCCGGGAATCTTGGCCTTGGGCGAGGTGGTGACAAGGATGGTGTGGAAATGCCTTGCCAAATCGGAAAGAGCAGGCATGATGCACTGCACGTCCACCACCATGAGATCCACCGCGCCCGTCATCACCGCGAGTTCCTGGTGGAGGAAGTTTCCGGCAATGGGGATGCCGTGGCGCATGAGGATCTCGTTGGCCGTGCAGCAGATCCCGGCGATGTTGATCCCTTCCGCGCCTTTTGCTCGAGCTTGGCGCAAAAGATCGGGGTCGCGGGCCGCCAGGACCACCATTTCCGAGAGGGTGGGCTCGTGCCCGTGGACCACGATGTTCACCGCCTTGGGATTGAGCACGCCCAGGTTCACCCGGGCCCGCAAGGGGGAAGGCGTGCCGAACAGCACGTCCTGGAGCTCGGTGGCGATCATGGACCCGCCCCAGCCGTCGGCCAACGCGCACCGCATTCCTTGGAGGACGATGTTTCTGTAATCGGCATCGACCCCGATGCTGGTGCGGTGCAGGACCTCCACGATCTCCCGGTCGATGCCCCTCGGCATGATCCCCAGCTTGCGCCAGCGCTCCACCCGGGCTTCCGGCGCTCGCAGGGCTAGCCTTAGCTCGCCTTCCTGTCGGCCGAACTCCCCAAGACAGCGCTCCGCCACCTCCTTGGCCAGGGCCAGATCGTCCTTTCCCGCGGCATCCACGCCCAAGGAGTAGGCCACCCGGCGCAGCTTCACCGGGTCCTTAACGCGATAGTCGCTGTCCTGGCTGGCCAAAAGAAGGGTCTTGGCCACGTCCCGGCCGTGGTCGGAGTGGGCGGCAGCACCGGCGGCGATCATGCGGGCCAAATTACGAGCGGCGATGGTGTCCGCCGTGGCCCCGCACACCCCGCGCGCGGCTTTCCCTTCCACGATCCGACATGGCCCCATCGCGCATACTCGGCAGCAAAGCCCTTTTTCCCCGAATCGACATTGAGGTTTTTGGGCCAAAAACCGATCCCAGGCCGTCTCCCGGCCCATTTCCTGGCTCAGCCGCAAAATCTTTTGCGCTGCCCGATCTGCACTCCTTTCCATCACATACCTCCTTTGGACCGCCGAAGAGCCCAGACCTTGAGGTAATCATCCGTATAAATCTCCCGGTTGAGGATGAGCTCGGCGGTGGCGATGGCCGCGCGAAGGTCCGGGTCCAAAACGTTGCAGATCGCCGCGTCCAGTCCGGCGGCCATGGCCATCACCACGAAAGTTCGGGTGATAAGTCCCCTCTCCTTGGCCTGGGAACAGATGTTGGAAAGGCCCACAGAGATGTGGGGTGGGGGATCTGAAAGGATGCGGTATTCCCGGATGGCCTCCAAAACCTTCAGTGCCTGGTCTTGCATGAACCGGATGGGCATGAGGACGGGGTCCAGGAAGATCTTGTCTGGAGGGAGGCCGGCTTCTGTCGCGGCCATGAAGATTTTCGCTCCCAGCTCCACGCGCCGCTCCACATCTTGGGGGCTTCCCCGCTCGTCCTGGGCCACACCGATGAGCCCCGCGCCGTATTTCACCGCCAACGGCACAATTTTTTCTAGTTTCTCGTCCTCCGCGGTGGTGGAGTTCAAAAGAGCTGGTCTTCCATCCAGGGCCTCGAGCCCAGCCCGCAGAACCTCTGGGTGGTTACTGTCCACACAGATGGGCGTGGGGACAGTTTCCTGGACGACCTCCACCAACCAGGCCATGTCGGCAGGGTTCTTGGAGACCGCACCGATGTTGAGGTCGAGGAAGTCCGCGCCGGCGGCGGCCTGCTCCCGGGCCCAGCGCCGGATCGGCTCAGGATCATGGGCTCGAATGGCCCGGCCGATGTCCTTGAACCCGGCGTTTATCCGCTCGCCAATGAGGATCATCCTCTCCCCCTCATGAGGATCTGGATCATTTCTTTTACAGCCCGCACCGCCTGGGGATGGCGCATGATGAGGATGTCCGCCCCGGCCAGGAGATACATATAGGCCGTGGTGGCCTCCCAAAGGGGGCCACGTAACCGCTCGTCGCCCCAGCTTGGTTGCTCTTCCTTGGATGCCCGCGCTTCCTTCACCGCCCACGCCTCTTTTCCGATGTCACAGAGAATGGGCTGGGCCATGAATTTGTCCCCCCCAAGCCCAGCGAGCCTCGTCCGCTCCATGATGGAGTACACATACTCGATCCCGTAGCCCAAGGCCCCGGTGGAGGGGTAGATCACCAGGTCCTCCAGGGGAAAACCGGCGTCCATGGCCAAAATGTTCACCTGTTTAGCGATGTTTATGTCCACGGGGGACTCGGCGATGAGTTTATGTTTGTAGGCGGTGGCCACGGCCACCAGGGTTTTGTAGTTGTCCTGAGTAATGGTGCCCAAAAGACAGTTTTCGCCGGCCGCAGCCTCGCCCACTACGGGGAAAACTTCGTTGTCCTTGTCGGGGTTTCCGCAGCCCCAGATGATGAGGGGAACGCCCACCGCGGCCAGGACCTCCTTCACCACGGAGGCGGCCTCCGCGGGGGCTCGGTTTTCTCCGGCGGGGTCGGTGCCCACCAAACGGAGACAGATAAGATCAGCCCCGTATTCCTCGACGCATTTCCTGGCCCATTTCCCCGGGGAATCCAAAACCCCCTGGAAGGGGGCGCGTACAGGATCAGGCCAGTCCTCGGGAGGAATGTCCCAGACCTCCATGGCCACCACCGGGGGGTTTGGTATTTCTCCGTCGAAGTGGTGAAAAGGAAGGGCCCGTTCTCCGCCCACAGTGACCACTTTTGTTCGGGTTCCGCCTTCCTCCCAGCTCGCTCCGAGCCGCACGGTATAAATGGCCTGGGAGAAACTTTCTCTTACCTCAGGGACAGGCATCATGCCTCCTTTGCTGAAGTTTTTCCAGCAATTTTTTCACCGCCAGGCGGGCCGGGGAAAAGGGGGAAAGCTCCCGCAGCGGCCGCCCACCCGCCCAGAGCCTTTCCACCTCCGGATCGTAAGGGATCCTGCCCAAAACAGGGATCCCCACGTCTCCCGAGAAATCCTCACCGGCTTTGTTCAAAACCAAAAATGTTCGGGAAACCCGGAGTTTTAGGTCCTCAACGATTTGGCTGATCCTCCTGGCCGAGCGCAAGGAAACGGGGTTGGGTTCAGCAACGATGAGGAGGACATCCACATCTTGCGTGGTGCGGCGGGAAAGATGTTCCATGCCGGCCTCGTTGTCCAAAACGACATACCGGTAGTTTCGGCGCAAAATCTCCACGCACCGGCGAAGCACGTGATTCACCATGCAGTAGCAGCGCGGCCCCTCACCGTGCCCCATGGCCAAAAGATCCACGCCCTCATCCTCCACCAGGCACTCGTGAAGCCCAAGCTCCAGAAGCTGCTCCTTGCTCACCCCGGGCGGAAGATCCCCGAGTTTTTCGAGGATTTCGTCGCGCATCTGTCCGATTGTGCGCCGGACCGGTATTCCCAGGGCTTCGCCCAGATTGCAGTTGGGGTCAGCATCAACAGCCAGAACCGGCCCGCACCCCCGCAATTCCTCCACCAAGAGCGCGGCCACGGTGGTCTTTCCCGTCCCGCCCTTTCCGGCCACGGCCAAAGTCCAGGGGGCCTCCCTCATCACCCCTCACCCGGCCCTTTCCAAAGCTGGGCCACCCGGGGGAAACGGGAAAGGTCGGTATGGGGCAGGAATTTTGCGGCCAAGAACTCTTGGTAGTAGTAGGGACAGCTGGCAAGATCGTAGTATGTGACGCGCTCCGCAATGCTTTGGGCCTCCTCCATGGCGCGGCGGGAAAGAAGGGCCAGCTTCGCGCCGGCCAGGGAGGTGTTCCCCAGGAATCGGATCCGCTCCAGGGCCACATCGGGCACAAGTCCCAGCGCCACGGCGTTCCCCGGGTCGAGGTGGCTGCCGAACGCCCCGGCGATGTATACCTGGGCGAGGTCCTTCACGGTGAGCCCCGTTTCCCGAAGAAGGACGGAGATCCCGGCGAAGATGGCGGCCTTGGCCCGCAGGAGGTTGTCGATATCCCGTTGGGTGATGAGGATGTCCCGCTCGGCCTGGCCCTTGGGCAGAAGGAGGAACGCGGGTTCTCCCTGGTGATCCACGACGCCCCGGGTCAGGCGGCCGGCCCGGTCGAGATAGCCGGCGCGAAACATTTCGGCGAGGGCATCGATGAGGCCTGAGCCGCAAAGCCCCTTTGCTGGGGCGTTCCCCACGGTCTCGTAAAAAACGCCGTTTGGGGTGAACCGGACTTTGGTGATCGCCCCGCGGCTTGCGCGCATCCCACAGGTCACGCCCGTCCCTTCGAAGGCCGGGCCCGCCGAGGCCGAGGCCGCCACCATCCAATCCCGGCAGGCCACAACGATCTCCCCGTTTGTGCCGATGTCCACAAAGAGGACGGGCTCCTGGGCCCGATGAATCCCGGAGGCCAGGATCCCCGCGGTGATGTCGCCGCCCACCCAGCCCCCGATTCCGGGCATGGTGTAGAGAAGGCCCCGGGGGTTGATGCGGATCCCCACCTCCGCGGCGCGCACCGGAGGCGGCCGGAGGGCCGCGGCCACATAGGGGTTTTTCCGGAGGGCCCCGGCCGGAAGCCCCAAAAGGAAATGGGTCATGGCCGTGTTTCCCGCGCACATCACCGCCACCACATCCGCCAGCCTCACCCCGCTTCGCTCCACCATGAGGGAGATGAGATCGTTTATGTCCTCCACCACCAGGGCTTGCAGCTTTTCCGGGCCTTCCCGTTCGGAGGCGATGATCCGGCGGGTGACCTCGGCCCCGAAAACCCTCTGGGAGTTGTACTTCGCCTCCGCTTCCAAGGCCCGGCCAGACGGAAGGTGCAGGAGGTGGGCCACCACCGTGGAGGTGCCCACATCCACGGCCACGCCGTAGGCCTCTTGGCTTTTGTTCCCTTCCTCCACCTCGAGAAGCTCCACCGTTCCACCGCGGCGGGCCAAGGTGGCGGTGACCTGGAAGTTCGCCCTCCGCAGGGTTTCGGGAAGGGCCCGCAGGACTTTGAGGCCAGCCTGGAGAATGGGGGCGTCCATGACCCTGCGGATCTCCCGAAAGACCCGCTCCTGATCGCCCAGGTTGTCCTCCAACGAGGGCAAAGGCAGGGGGAGAAAAATTTTTTGCACCAGGGGGTCTAGGCGGAAGAACAGGGCTTGCGCCTCGGGGGCCAAAAATTCCCGCGCGTCCAGGTCCGGGGTGGGCCGCTCAAGCAGGGATTCCCGGGGAACCTCCACCACCACGTCTCCCTGGACCTTGGCCTGGCAGGCCAGAACGTACCCGGCTTTTACTTCTTCCGGGGAGAGAAG
>JAGDVW010000041.1:26975-32075 GCA_023255835.1 Candidatus Acetothermia bacterium | reverse complement strand
CATCCGGGGCATGTGGTGGCCGCGGCCACTTTGGGTGCGCCCATTGCCACCATGCCCTATTCTGTGCTAAAGAAGCTCTTTTCCCATCCCCTCACGGACCAGGGGATCGCCCGGTTTCTGGCCGACTGGGAGAAAGTCCCCCGCTAGGGCACGTAGTAAAGGGGCTGGCGGAGAAGCTCGATCCAATCCGCCCAATAGGAGGGAAGCGTGTCCCAATCGTTGGGCGGAACGTCATCGGTACATTGGACGAAAGCGATCCCAGTCGCGCGGCGCAGGACTTCCTTGGCCTCTTCCAGGGTGGGAACTCCCCAAATCAGGATGGCAAAACGTTCCTTGGGATAGCGACCTACGTAGTCCGGGAAGGTGTGGGCCAAAAAGTTCATGTAGTTGTCCTCATAAATCACGATCACGTCGCCGACACCTTCCTCCAGGTACTCTTCCGCAATGGTCGTGCCGGGGTTGAGCACCACCCACTGGAAGCCCTTTCCCCGCGCATACGCATCCAGTTCGCGATAGTATGGGAGCCAAGAGGCGGAGGAGTTAACCCCATCGAAGAAAATGCCCGAAACCCAATCCTTCCAGTATTCCGCGTAGGTGTCCACCTCGGCTTTTACATCAGCGATGCTTTTCCCGCCATAATTCGTCCAAACGTAGCCCAGCATGGTGATTCCCGCCGCCCGCAGGTCGTTCATGCCCCGCACGTAGTCGGAGTTGGGCGGGCCGCCTGGTCCACTTGCCTGGTTCACAATGGCCCAGATCTCCGCCTTGGCCGCCGCAGCGGCCACGTCGTCCCACAGGTACGCCGCGGAATCCCACCAGCTGGGATAGATGTAGAGCGGAAGAAGGATCTTCCGTCCCACAGGGTTGAGGTCCGGAACGGAGGAGACCCAAAAGCATCCGCCAAGGCCGAAGGCCGAAAGGAGGACCGCCAACGCTAACACTTTCTTCCACATGGCTTTCTCCTTGGACACCATTGTATACCCAATTCAGCGCCAGCCGTGAAGGGGGAGGTTGGGGTCTGGGGAGAGGGAGAGGGGATCGGAGATCCCAAGGTCGTGGTAGCGGTGGAAGGCGCAGGCCGCGACGGTGGCGGCATTGTCGGTGCAGAGCTCCGGAGGGGGAAAGAACACCTCCATTCCCCGGCTGGCGGCCCGTTCGGGGAAGAGCTCGCGGAGGCGGCGGTTGGCGGCCACCCCGCCGGCCACGGCAATCCTTTTGAACTGAAAACGCCGGGCTGCCCGCAACGCCTTCTCCACCAAGACCTCCACCACCGCCTCGAGGAAAGAAGCACAGAGATCAGGTAAAGGAGCGCCGGGATGCTCCCTGAGCCAATAAACCGCGGCGGTTTTTAGGCCGGCAAAGCTCATGTCCAAACCGCTTTCCAGCATGGGCCTGGGGAACGGGATCCTTGTGGGATCGCCCCGTTGGGCCAAAGCATCAATGTGGGGCCCGGCGGGATAAGGAAGGCCCAAAAGGCGGCCGAATTTGTCCAAAGCTTCGCCAGCGGCGTCATCGCGGGTGCTCCCCACCACTTGGTATTCGCCGAAGCGGGGCACGGCCACCAAAAGGGTGTGGCCGCCGGAGGCGATCAACCCCAAGAAGGGCGGTTCTACCGGCGGGTCCACAAGGCGCAGGGCGAAAAGGTGGGCAGCAAGGTGGTTCACCCCCACGAGGGGAACGCCGCAGGCCAATGCCACCCCGGCGGCATAGGAAACCCCCACCAAAAGCGGGCCGATCAGACCTGGCCCACAGGTCACACCCACAAGCCCGATGTCCTTCCAGGTGAGGCCCGCCTTCCCCAAGGCTTCCTGGGCGAGCACGGGGAGCTTTCGCAGGTGGTCGCGGCTGGCGGCCTCGGGCACCACGCCCCCGTAGCGGGCATGCAAGTCCGCCTGAGAATAGACGAGGTTGGCCAAAATCTTCCGGCCGTCCTCCAGCACAGCCACCGCCGTCTCGTCACAAGAGGTCTCGATCCCCAGAACGAGCATCACGCCTCGCGGATGTATTCGGGCTTCAACACCCCAATAAAGGGGAGATTCCGGTAAAGCTCGGCGTAATCCAAACCATAGCCCACCACGAAGACGTTCTCCGGGACAACGAAGCCCACGTAGTCCACGGGGACCTCCACCTCCCGGCGATGGGGTTTATCCAGGAGGGTGCAGACCTTGAGGGAAGCGGGTTCCCGGGCCTGAAGGCTACGGAGGATGTGGCGGAGGGTGTGGCCAGTGTCCACGATGTCCTCCACGATGAGCACGTCCCTTCGGCCGATGGCGCAATCCAGGTCCTTGAGAACCCGCACTTCCCCGGGGCTCGTGCCGTTGCGGTAGCTGGAGACGGCCATGAAGTCGTAGTGAAGGGGGATGTCCATGGCCCGGATGAGGTCAGCCATGAAGGGAAGGGCGCCCTTTAGGAGCCCGACAACAAGGAGGGGGCGGCCAAAGGGGTCATGCTTTCCGCCGGTGCGGTAGTCTTGGGAGATTTGGGCGCCGAGCTCCCGCACCCTTTTTTGGATCTCCTCCGCGGAAAAAAGCACCCTCTCAATATGCTCGCGCATCGGTTTTCCCCTCGGCCAAGAAAAAGGGAGAAATAAGATAACCTGGGGAGCCTTCGGATGCTAGAGCCCGGTTCGGAGGGCCTCGGCCAGGGCGAGGAGCAGGCGGCCCGCCACCTTCCGGCGGTACTCCGCGGAGGCCCGAAGATCGGAGATGGGCTGGGTGGCCGCGGAGAGTTTGGGGACGAGGTCCTCCCAGGCTTCAGGCGCGATGGGCCGGCCCACCAGGGCCTCCTCCACCTCCCGCGGCCGAAGGATGGTGGGAGCCACCGAGCCCAGGGCCAACCGGGCCCTTTTTACCCGGCGATCCTCCACCCATACCAAAGCCCCAAGGGAGGCCACGGCGATCACCAGGGCCCGCCTCCTCCCCACCTTCCGGAAAAAGCTCCGCGGGTTCCCCTCAGGATAGGGGAGGAAAAGGGAGCGCACGAGCTCCCCCGGTTTGAGGGCGGTCCTCCTTGGACCAACGACGAATTCCTGAATCGGCAGTTCCCGCTCGCCTGCGTCATCCACCAGCCGCACCCGAGCCTCGAGGAGATAGAGGGCGAGGAGGCCATCGCCCGCTGGGGAGGCGGTGACCAGGTTACCGCCGAGGGTGCCCATGGCCCGTATGGCCGGAGAGCCGATGGTGCGGAGGACTTCCCGCAGGATGGGAAGCCTCTCCGTGGCCGGGTGGGAGAGGAGCTCCGCATGGGTGAGGGCTGCGCCCACTTCCAAACCCTCTTCCTCCTCCCGCAAGAAGCGGAGCTCGGGGAGCTCCCCCACGTACACCAAAAGCTCCGGCTTCTCCGTGCCCTTACGGATGGAGACGAGGAGGTCCGTTCCGCCGGCCATGGGCCTCCCGCCCGCGGCCAAGTAACGCAAGGCCTCAGCAAGATCCTTGGGCTTCACCGTGGGAATGGGCCGCAACCTCGCCACACCTCACCCCCTAGATCTTCCGGCCGATCCACATCCCGCACCACCCCCGGATCATCCCAGGGAACAAGCAAACAATGCCCAAGAAGGTCCCGCGCGCCCACGTCCCCTTTCAGGTTCAAAAGGGCCGGGCGGAGGGAGGGAGGAAGGTAGACGGGAAAGCCCCGCTGGCCCCGGAAGGAGGGGGCCACGGGCTCTTCCCCGGCCCGCGCGAGCACGGCCAAAGCTGCCTCCTCCGGAACGAAGGGCATATCCCCCAAAAAGACGAGCATCCCGGTTGGGACAAACTTTACCGCCCGCCTGAGGGAGGATGCCATGCCCTCGGGCCAATCCGGATTCCAAAGGATGCGCCAAACCATGTTCCCCCTCACCCCCACCATTTCTTCCCGTAGGGGAGGCGGGGGATTTCGGTCGGGGAAAGAAAATAAAGCGGCGAGGATCTCCTCGGCATGGGCCCCCAAAACGAGGACCCGCTCGGAAAGAGGGAGGCGCTCCACGAGTTCCAAAACCCAGGTGAGCACAGGCTTCCCGCGAACTGGGAGGAGAAGTTTGGGGACGGAGAGCCCCATCCTCCGCCCCGGCCCGGCCGCCAGCACCACCCCTGCAACCCTATGCCCTGGCATCCCCGAGTTTCTCCGCCCCCCGCAGAACAGCCTCCACAATTTGTTCGTAGCCGGTGCAGCGGCAGAGGTTCCCGCAAAGCCACTCCCGCACCTCCTCCCGGGTGGGGCGCGGTTTTTCCAAAAGGAGGGCGTAGGCGGCCATGAGGAAGCCAGGCGTACAAAATCCACATTGAACGCCGGCGGTTTCCACAAAGGCCTCCTGCAGGGGATGGAGTTTGCCAATCTGGGCCAGGCCCTCCACGGTGAAAACGTCCTTCCCCTCCACCTGGATGGCCAAGGTGAGGCAGGAGAGGCGGGGCTTTCCGTCCACAATGACAGTACAAGCCCCGCATTCGCCTTCCCCACAGCCCTCCTTTGTTCCGATGAGACCGAGATCTTCCCGCAGGAGGTCCAACAGCCGCCGTCCGGGCGGGACCTCCACCTCCACCGGCCGGCCGTTCAAGCGAAACCTCAGGAGCATTTCTCCACCACCTCCCGCACCGATTGGAGGTCCGGCCGAATCACCGGGGGTTCAGGGAGCGCGCGGGTGACCCCCTGGGGATCCTTGAGGCCGGAACCGGTAACGATGAGCACCACCCGGTCTTTTTCCCCAAAAACGCCTTCTTTCCGCAGACGGAGAAGGGCGGCGTAGGGCGCGGCCCCGGAGGGCTCGGCAAAGACCCCGGTTTTTCTGGCGAGCTCCCACGCAGCCGAAAGAAGCTCAGGATCGCTTACGGTCACGAAGCCCCCGCCGGTCTTTGCCACGTATTTCACGGCCTTGACCACGTCCGCCGGTTTCCCAACCCGGATGGAATCGGCCAAGGTCTCCGCGGGCTCCTCCGCGGGGAGGATGGGCTCGCCCCGCCGAAAGCGGTCGAAGGCGTGGGCCACGGCCGCCGCTCCCTCCGCCTGGACCCCGAAAACCCGGGGAACCCGCGGGGAAAGCCCGGCTTCTTTGAGCTCCAAAAAACCCTTACAGACCCCGGCTACCACGGCGCCATCGCCCACGGCCACCACCACCGCCTCCGGCAC
>JAGDVW010000041.1:20604-26875 GCA_023255835.1 Candidatus Acetothermia bacterium | reverse complement strand
TTGCCCTCCACCACCATGGGGTTCAGGCCATCGGAGCGGTTGTACCACCCAAACTCCTGGGAGGCGGCCAAAGCGAGGGCGAAAGCTTGGTCATAGGTGCCATCCACGCGGAATACATGGGCCCCGAAGGCCAGGAGCTGGGCGATCTTTGGGGCGGGCGCATTTTTGGGGACGAAGATGTAGCAGGGAATCCCTCCGGCCGCGCAAAACCCCGCCAGGGAGCTGGCGGCATTCCCGGTGGAAGCGCAAGAAAGGGCCTTGCGCCCAAGTTTTCGGGCCACGGCCACCGCCACCGCTGTCCCCCGGTCCTTGCAGGAGGCCGTGGGCTGGAGGCTATCGTCCTTGATCCAGACCCCCCTCAGCCCCAGTTCCTCTGCCGCGGCCGGCCAGGAATAAAGGGGTGTTCCCCCAGCCCGCAACCGCACCGCGTGTTCCTCCCCCACCGGAAGAAGACCCCCGTACCGCCAAAGGGAGAAACCCGAAGGCTTTGGGAAAGAGCGCGAGACTTGGGCGTAATCGTAGAGGACCTCCAGGTTCCCCGCGGGAAACCCGCAGCGCGGGCAGAAGTAGTCCACAGACCAGGCCGCAAATTCCCAGCCGCAGGTCACACACCTAAAGCTCTTGGGCTCGGCCACCCTTCACCTCCCAAAGGTGGGGAAGGCTTTGGCGGATCCCCAAAAGGAGCAGGGCCATCTCCCAGGCCGCCCGCAGGGAGCGCGCCCCGGAAAACGCCCGCTTAAGCCCCAGCTCCCGCACGGAGAGATCCAGCGCAAGCCTAAGGCGAACGAAGCGGTCCTCAAAAAGGAGGACATCCCCGTCCCAGGAAATCCGCGCCTCCTCCCCATCTTCCCGCCGTATGAGGGCTCCGTCCTTGAGAAGGAAGGCGTTTTTGCCCTCGGCCTGCCAGGTTTCCTCGCGGAAATAGAGGCGGGGTTTGTCTTGATATGGTTTTCCTTGGTGCACACAAAATGTGGCGCAGTTCCCGCAATCGTTGCAAAGATCATCGAGGTGCAGGATTTGTCGCTCCTGCTCCACCCGGAACTCCTCCTCGGCCACGATGGCCAAGGTCCCATCGCGCACGGCCACCACGGGGACGCGCCAGGTCCCGGGGCGCAGGTGATAGGGCACGTTGGCCCGGTTCGGACAGACCTCCACGCATTTGTCGCAGATGGTGCGGCACTGCAAACACCGCTCTGCCTCCCTTTGGGCCTCTTTTGGGGAAAGGGGGAGCTCCACCGGCTCGAAATTTCGGCGTTCCTCAAGGGGCAGGAGTTTTGGCCCGAAGGGCATGATCTTTTGGGCCTTGCGGGCCTTCAATGTGGCAAGAGGGGTTTTGGCTTTGGGGACGGGGATCTCGGGGAAGGGGATCCCCAATTTGCGGCAGATGGCCAAGGCGGCGCGGCGGCCATCGGCCACGGCCTCGATCACCGTGGCCGGCCCACGCACGGCATCCCCGCCGCCGTAAACCCGGTACACGTTGGTCTCCCCCGTCTCCGGGTCCACCAGAAGGCGGCCATCCGGGTGCAAAGTTAGCCCGGTTCCGTCGAAGAACTCCACCGCTGGGCGCTGGCCCACCGCCACGATCACGCTGTCCGCGGGGATCGCGAACTCCGTGCCAGGGATGGGTTCGGGCTTTCGCCGGCCATCGGGCTCCGGCTCGCCCAGGCGATTCCGCACACAGCGCAGGGCCCGCACTTTCTGGCCTTCCCGCAGAACGGCCACCGGGCTCACCAGCTCCAAAATCTCGTTCCCCTCGCGGAGGAGTTCCTCCACCTCTTCGGGGTGGGCGGGCATCTCCGCCCGGGTGCGGCGGTAGACCAGGGTGACGGAGCTCCCGGTGAGGCGCCAGGCGGCGCGGGCCGCGTCCATGGCGGTGTTCCCTCCGCCCACGACCACGGCCTTCCTCCCCAGATCCGGCCGCTCTCCCCGGGCCAAAAGGCGGAAGAAAGCGAGGGCGCCGTATACGCCCGGCCCCTCCTCCCCAGGGATCCCAAGCCTGGCCTCCTTTGGAAAGCCCGGCCCCAAGAAGACCGCGTCGAACCCCTGCTCCAAAAGCTCTGTGGCCGAGCAAACGGGGTGGTTATAGAAGAAACGCACCCCGAGCCCCTCCAGGCGCCGCACGTCCGCCCAAAGGGCGGCCTGGGGGAGGCGAAACCCTGGGGCGAGGGCGATCATCCCGCCCGGCTCCGGCCCGGCCTCGAACACGCTCACCTCCACCCCGGCCAGGGCCAAATAGAAAGCACAAGAAAGGCCGGCTGGCCCAGCCCCCACCACCGCCACCCTCCGGCCCGTGGAGGGCTGAGCTTTCAGCTCTAACTCCGCGCTCTCCGCGGCGAAGCGCTTGAGGGCCCTAATATGCACGGGTTTTTCGTAGTTCCAGCGGGTACAACTCCGTTCGCAGAAGGCCGGGCAAACGTAACCCGTAACGGTGGGAAGGGGATTGCGGGCCAAAATAGCTTGGAGGCCAGCTTTAAAATCGCCGACGGCTATCTGGCCCACGTATTCGGGCACATCCTGCAAAGCCGGGCAAGCCGCCACACATGGGGCAGCGATGCAATCGAAAAAGGAAAGCCCATCCCGGATTTTGGGGAGCTCCCCAAGGGAAAAGCTTTTCTTGTACCGCGGATCCGCGAGGCTTGCCGCCGCGGCGCGGCGGAGGTTTTCCCCTCTTTCCCTTGTGAATTCCAAAAGGGAGCTAGCACCAGCCCTGGCCATGGCCGCCCGCAATTCCGAAAGCCACTGGGAAAAGCGCCCATACCCGCCGGGCTTCAAAAGATCGGTACAGGCCGTCACCGGAAGGGCTCCGCAGGAGATGAGGACCGGCAGGTTCAGGGCGTCCGCGCCGCCCGAATAGGAAACGTGGATCTCGCCGTCCAGGTCTTGAAAAAGCCGCCAAAAGAGGTTCAGGGTGATGGGGTAGAGGGCCCGGCCAGACATGTAAATTTCCTTTCCGGGAAGGACCCCGCGGTGGTTGGCCATGGCCAGGGTATTGGTGAGCTTCACCCCGAAGGTGAGCCCCAGGGCCTTGGCCTTCGCCCGAAGCCGGCGGAGGAGGGGGAGGGCCTGCTCGTATTGGAGGTCATGCGCGAAAACTTCGTCGGGGATAGTAATCTCTTTGAACCCAAGGTGCCCATGGAGGATGCGCAGAACCTCGTCCTTCCCCAAAAGGGTGGGGTTGAGCTTGACGAAGGTGTGGAAGCCCCGCTCCAGGAGGAACTCGGCGATGGCCTCGATCTCGTTGGGGGGGCACCCATGCATGGTGGAGAGGGTCACACTCCGGGAGATCCGAGAGGGGATTTCGATCTCCGCGTACTCCGGGGCTTCCTCCCTAAGGATTTCCCGGATTTCCGCGAGGATATCGCTGGCGTCGCTGAGCTTGGCCAAAAAACCTTGGATTTTGGGGCTTTTGATGCCCTCGAGGTTATAGCCCACGCTCATGTTGAACACCGTCCCAAGCGGCTCCTTTCCCCAGCCCAGGGCATGCCTTAGCACGTGGAGCAGGGCCCAGGCATGGATGTATTCCCGGGCGGCTTCCTCCACCTTCAATTCTTGGGACCATTCCACGTTGTAACCCTCGTCGGCGGCGTCGATGCAGGGTCTGGGGATCTCGAGGTCATCGAGGATTTGCACGGTTTTAAGTTCGATGAACCTTCCGCCACAAAGCCAAGCGGAGACGATGTTTTGGCTCATTTGGGTATGGGGACCGGCCGAGGGGCCGATGGGGGTGGCCAACTCCTCCCCGAAGATCTCTGTGGCGAAAGGTTCCTTTTGTGGCCGATAAAAGAGCTCGGCGGGGATCGCAAAAATGCTCCCTCGATGCTTCAGCTCCGCAAGGGCCCAGCGCAAGAGTTCCCGAAAGGAAAGGGGACGGAGCTTTGTGGGCATCTTTCACCCCCTCAAACTTTCGCCCAGATTTCCCGGGCCTTTTGGCGGGCGCGGGCCAGCACCGCCCCTTGATCCACCCCTTCAATATGCCCGTCTTGAAGGCGGATTTCGCCGGCCACGATCACCAAAAGCGGGTGCAATCCCTCGCTGATATTGGCGAAAAGGAAATGGGAAAGGAAGTTCCCCGGGGAAAGGGGTGTGGGCGGGATGTAATCCCAAAGGACCAAATCCGCGGCATAACCCACTTCCAACTTCCCAAAAGGAAGGCCGAAAGATTTTTCGGCCAGGGCATAGTTTTGCGCGAGGATTTTCTTGGCTTCCTCATCGCCCAAGGCCAAGGGGTTCCCCTCCGCGTGATGGGCGAGGAGCCTGGCGGAAAGGAGCTCCCCCAGGATATCGCAGCCAAAGCCATCGGTCCCCAAGGCCACTGGGATCCCCCGGGCCAGCATCTTCCCCACCTGGGCTGCGCCCACCGCGTTGTTCATGTTGGAGCGGGGGTTATGGGCCACCGTGGGCTTCTTTTCCGCCAAAAGCTCGAGTTCCGCCTGGGAAAGCTGTATCCCGTGGGCGAAGATCGTGTTCTCCCGAACGATGCCGAACTGGTCCAACCGTTCGGCCGTGCGCACCCCGTATTTCTGCAAGGAATCGAGGGGATCCTCTTTCCCCTCGGCTAGATGGCTGTGGTAGCCGAGCCCCAGGGGCTCCGCGGCCGCACGGCATTTTTCCAAGGTTTCGTCGGAAAGGGTGAAGGAGGCATGGAGGCCAAAATGGGCGGAGAATCTCCCCGGGACCCGCTCCTCTTTGGCGAACCGCACGTTCTCCTCGATCCCCTGGTCCCGCTCCCTGGGACCGCCGCGGTCCGTGACCTCATAGCAAAGATCGCCGCGCAGCCCAAGCTCCGAAAGGGCCCTTTTGATCTGGGAAAGGGAACCGAGGATGGCCGCGGGAGAGGCATGGTGGTCGAAGATCACCGAAACGCCCCGGCGGAGGTGGGCCATCCCCCCCACCAAGGCGGAAAGGTGCACGGCCTCCAAATCCAAAGCGCGATCGAGCTTCCACCAAAGCTGCTCGAGGATCTGGCCGAAGCTCTTTGGGGCAAAGGTTTTGAGGAAAATCCCGCGGGCCAAGGAGGAATAGAGGTGGGCGTGGGCGTTGACCAAAGCGGGGGTGAGGATCTTCCCTTGGGCTTCGATTTTTCTGGCGCCGGGGATCTCCGGAGCCGGTCCTTCGCCCACCTGGCTGATCCGGCCATCCTCCACCACCACGTATCCATCCTCTTTGAACGTCCCGAAGAAGTCGGCAAGGCAGGCGTGTTCGATGAGGAGTGTGCTCAACTCTCACCTCCCAAGAAAAAGGGGGCCTGCGAGAAGCAGGCCCCCTCCCCTTTCCCTCACGGCTCGCCCGGCCAAGGGCCCACGATGCCCGCCGCGGCCCACTCCATGGTGATGAGGGCATCATAGCTCATCCACATCCCCTCGGGCACGCGGAGGTTGCCCTTGCGGTCATAAACCGGGCCCTGGAAGGGATCAAAGGTGATGCCCGGATCGGCCATCTGGTTGAGCCGAATATGCACGAGGTCGTACACGGAGATCTTCCCGAAGGCCGGGTGGTTGATCACGTAATTCTTGAGGGCGGCTTCATATTTGGGGTTGATGATCATCCCCGGTTTGGCGCCCACCTCCACCGCGCCCTGGGAGAGGAGCCACCAGTAGTCCACGTGGGCCAAGTTCTTGGTGGTGTAGATCCCCTCGTGGACCTTCACGAGGAAGTCCTCATAGATCTTCTCCCAGTGCACGATCTGGCCGGAAACCACGTAATCGGGGGCGAAGTCGTACATGGGGGAGTAGTGGCCGAAGCTGGGGAGGCCCTTCTCCGCGGCCACCTGAACCACGGTGGGCGAGTCCTCGGTGAAGGCAAAGACATCGCAGCCCTCGGCGATGAGGGCCTCCGCCGCCTCCTTAGCGGCCGCGGGGTTGAACCATTCATAGATCCAGCGCACGTGCACCTCAGCGTTGGGGTTCACCTCCCTGGCGCCGATGGTGAAGGCGCTGATGTGCCGCTTCACCTCCGGAATGGGGAAGGCCGCCACGTACCCGATCTTCCCGGTCTTGGTGAGGGCCCCGGCCATGAGGCCGTTCAGGTAGTAGACCTGGTAGAAGTCGGCCATGTAGGTGGCCATGTTGTTCCAGCGCTTGAACCCGGAGCAGTGGGCGAAGATCACGTTCGGGTAACGCTGGGCCGCGGCCAGAGTCCCATCCATGAACCCGAAGCTCGTGGTGAAAATGACGTTGCAGCCCTGGCGCACCAACTGGTCGATGTAGGTCTCCACCTCCGCCTCGGGAACGGATTCCACGTAAACCGTCTCCAGCCAGTCGTACTTTTCGTC
>JAGDVW010000041.1:16268-20504 GCA_023255835.1 Candidatus Acetothermia bacterium | reverse complement strand
GCTTTTATCTTCTCCGCGGCAAAGCCCAAAGCCCCCAAAGCCACTACTGCCAACACCACCGCCAAAATGCGCTTCATCCTCCACCTCCTTTTATTGGCTCTTTCCCTTCGGCCCTTTTCCCGTTCCTAAGGAAACTTTTTCTCGGCTCCCACCCCCTTTCAGCGCTCCCCGCGCACATAAGGTAACCCGAGGGCCCCGGGCGCGCGGCCGCGCCGGCGGCGGCCCCCAAGCCCGCTTATGGCCAAAACCACGATGGCAAAAAGGTAAGGCATGAGTTTAAGAAGCTCCGGAGCGAGGAAAGCCTGAAGACGATAGGAAAGGTGATAGAGGGCACCGAAGAAGAAGGCGCCCCAGATGGCCTGAAGCGGATCCCAGGCGGCGAAGATGGTAAGAGCGATGACAATCCAGCCCATTCCCGCCGTCATCCCCTCCGTCCAAGAAGGCCGGTAGGCCACGGAGAGATACCCCCCTCCTATCCCCGCCAAAAGCCCGCCGAAGATCACGCACAAATACCGGACCAAAGCCACATTGATCCCCAAGGCATCGGCGGTGGCGGGGTTCTCCCCCACGGAACGGATGGCCACCCCCCAGCGGGTGCGGAAAAGCAAAAGCCAAAGCAAAACAGCCAAAACGATCCCCAGATACGTGAGGATGGTCTGGTCTTGAAAGAGCATGGGGCCCAGGACCGGGACCTGGGAAAGCCCAGGAAAGGAGAGGGAAGGAAGGGGGTTCCCCAGGGGCTTCCCCTCCCAGCCGCGGCCCAAAAGGCCAGCCAGACCGAGCCCGAACATGGAGAGGGCCAAGCCCGAAACGTACTGGTTGGCGCGCAAAGTGACCGTGAGGAAGGCATGGAATAGGGCGGCAATCCCGCCCACCAAGGCGGCGCAGAGGAGGCCAAATCCGGGATGCCCGGTGCTTTGGGTGACCGAAAAGGCCAGGAAGGCCCCAAGGATCATCATCCCCTCGACCCCCAAATTCACCACGCCGGCCCGCTCCGCATATATTTCCCCCAGGGTCCCCCAAAGGAGGGGCACCCCGAAGGCCAAGGCCCGGCTCACCGTGCTTATGAGCCAATTTGCGACGTCCATACCTTCTCCCTCTGGGCGATCCGCACCCGCCAGAACATGAGGATATCAAACCCGATCAGGAAAAAGAGCATGAGCCCGTTGAAAACGCCGGTGATCTGAAAGGGGAGGCCCAAGGTGGTCTTCATGTAATCGCCGGCGGCGAAGATGAGGCCGAAAAGGAGGGCCGTGAAGATCGAGGCAACCGGGCTTCCCCGGGCAAGCCAAGCCACAATTATCGCGGTGTACCCGTAGTTCATGGAAACTTGGGCCGGGCTACGCAGTCGCCAGTGGATCCCGGCCACCTCCCCCACCCCCGCAAGCCCCGCCAAACCCCCGGAGATGATCATCACCAAGGAGAGGACCACCGCGAAATTGATCCCCGCATAACGGCCGGCATCCGGATTCTGTCCCACCACCCGGATCTCGTAGCCGAGCCGGGTCCGGGCCAAAAGGAAGGCCACAGCCGCGGCCAAGACCACGCCCAAAAACAAGGTCAACCAGTGGACTCTCGTCCCCGGCAGGTACGAAAGGCGCGCGGAGAGCGGAAAAGCATCGGTATAGGCAAAGCCCCGCATGGTCGGCCCCTTCCAGGGCCCGTGCACCAGCCACTCCACGATATAGCCCATGACGTAGTTCATCATGAGGGTGGAGATCACATCGTTCACCCCGAGCTTCACCCGAAGGAAGGCGGGGATGAGGCCCCAGATGGCGCCGGCTAGAAAACCGAAGAGGAACATGAGGGGGAGGCGCAAACCTTCGGGGACGGGGAGGAAAAGGGCCACGCCGGTGGCCGCCACCGCGCCCGCCAAAAGCTGGCCTTCGGCCCCGATGTTCCAAAACTGGGCCCGAAAGGCCAGGGTCAAACCAACCCCGCAGAGGATGAGGGGGGTCGCCCGGCGAAGCACCTCGGAAAAGCTCGGCCAGCTCCCGAATATCCCCCGCCCAATTTTGGCATAGGCTTGCCAGGGGCTAAGCCCATAGCCCAAAAACACCGGGGCCGCCGCCAGGAGGGCCACCACCACCGCCAAAATGGAGACGCCGAAGACCACGGACCTCGGCGGGGAAAGCCGCGGCTCCAAAAGGAACGGACCGAGCCTCCTCATCCCTTCGCCCCTACCCGCTTTTCCCCGGCCATCATGAGGCCGAGCTCCTCCAGCGTGGCTTCCCCAGCGGGGACGATCCCCATGATCTCCCCGCGGAACATCACGGCAATGCGGTCGGAAAGCTCCATGATCTCCTCAAGATCCTCGGAAACGAGGAGCACCGCCGCCCCTTCCTCCCGCTGGCGCAGGAGGAGTTGGCGGATCTGCTCGGTGGCGCCCACATCCAAACCGTAAGTGGGATGGGCGGCGACGACCACCGCGGGCCTTCCCGAGAGCTCCCGGGCCAGGATCAACCTTTGGATGTTCCCCCCGGAAAGGAGTTTAGCTGGGGTGCGCAGGCTTGGGGTCATGATGGCATATTCCTCCACGGCCCGCTGGGCGAAGGCCCGGATGGCCCGCGGCTCCAAGAAAAGCCAACGGCAGAAAGGAGGCCGGTGGTGCTTTTTCAAAATGAGGTTTTCCTCTACGGAGAGGCCGGGAACGATGCCCATGCGGATCCGCTCCTCCGGAACGTGGGCGCATCCCAAGTCCGAGAGGAAACGAGGAGAACGGTTGGTGACATCCCGGCCGAGGAGGAGGACCTTCCCCCGCTCGGCCCTCCGCAGCCCGGTGAGGACCTCCACGAGCTCCCTTTGCCCGTTCCCCGCGATCCCCGCGATCCCTAAAATCTCCCCGCGGCAAATCCCAAAGGAGACCCCTTTCAAGGCCAGAAGGCCGCGGTCATTGCGGGCATAGAGATCCTGCACCAAAAGCGCCTCTTCCCCAGGTTTGCAGGCGGCCTTGGTGAGCCGGAACACCACCTCCCGGCCCACCATCATCCGGGCCAGCTCCTCTTTGCTCGTTTCCCGAGCGGATACTGTGCCCACCACCTTCCCCCGGCGCATCACGGTGATCCGATCGGCCACGGAAAGGACTTCGTCGAGTTTGTGGGAGATGAAGATGATCCCGTGCCCTTCCTCCTTCATGCGCAAAAGGACTTTGAAAAGCTCCTGGGCCTCTTGGGGGGTGAGGACGCTGGTGGGCTCATCGAGGATGAGGACCTCCGCTCCCCGGATGAGGGCTTTTAGGATTTCCACGCGCTGCTGTTCCCCAGCGGAGAGCTCCCACACCCGCCGCTCGGGATCCACGGGAAGGCCGTAGCGCTCGGAAAGCTCGCGGATCCTTTGGGCCACGGCCCGGGCTGGGGCAAAGAAGGGCGTCCCCTTAAGGCCCAAGGCCACGTTCTCCGCCACGGTGTGGGGCAAAACGAGCTTAAAGTGCTGGTGGACCATGCCGACCCCGAGGGTGATGGCATCCCGGGGAGAACGGATCTCCACCTTTTTCCCCTTCACCCAGATCTCCCCGGCGTCCGGGCGATAAAGGCCGTAGAGGATGTTCATGAGGGTGGTTTTCCCGGCGCCGTTTTCTCCCAAAAGGGCGTGGACTTCGCCTGGGCGCACCTCGAAATCCACCTGGTCGTTGGCGAGAACGCCGGGGAAGCGTTTGGTGATGTGGCGGAGGGAAACCAAGGTGGGCCTTGCGGTGGGGGCAGGACCTTTCTGAGCAGAGCCCACCATGGCTCTCTAGTATATGCGGGCCGGGGCACCCCGGTCAAGTTGTCTTACAGGCTGGCCCCGGGGTATACTGGGGAAAAAAGGAGGCACGGTGCGGCTGCGCGGGGTGCGACGTTACCACTGGGCCCGGGATGTGGATGAGGCCCTTTCCCTCCTTTCCGCTTACCAAGGGAAAGGTGCGCTCCTCGCCGGCGGGGTGGACCTCGCCCGCTCCCCCCGCACGGATATCGAAGGGCTCATCGATATCAATGGGCTCGGCCTCTCCTACATCCGCTCGGAAAACGGCGGTCTACGGGTGGGAGCCACCACCACCCTCGCGGAAATCCTCGGCCATCCTGTGGCCTTCGAATACGCGGGTGGAGTGCTCGGAGAAACCCTGCGCCAGGTGGCCTACCCGGCCATCCGGAACATGGCCACCCTGGGCGGGGCGGTGGTCTCCGCCCACCCCTGGGCGGACATCCCCACCCTCCTTGTGGCCCTAGGCGCCAGCGTCCGCTGGCAAGGGGAAAAAGA
>JAGDVW010000041.1:1909-16168 GCA_023255835.1 Candidatus Acetothermia bacterium | reverse complement strand
GAAAAAGAGGAACGGGCCGAGCTTGTGGATCTATATGCTGGCGAATTCCGCAAGATCTTCCGAAAAGCGGTCCTTTTGGAAGTCGTTCTCCCTCCTTGCGATGGAGCCTTTGCCTTCGAGAAGATCGGCCGGAACGCCTGGGATATCGCCCTCCTCAACGTTTGTGCGGGTTTGGGTCTTCGGGAGGGGCGGATTTCTTGGGCCCGGGTGGCTGTGGGCGCGAGGCCCGCGCGGGGGGAGAGGCTCCTTTGGCTCGAAGAGGCGCTTATTGGGGAGCGGCTGGAGGAGGCCCTTTGGCGCAAGGTGGAAGAGGAGGTAAAAGCCCGAATAGAGGTGGAAGACGACCGGCGGGCCTCAGGGGAGTGGCGTCGCCAGGTGGCCGGGGTTTTGGTCCGCAGAGCCCTGACGCGGGCGGCGGGAAAGGCAGGGGCATGAAGATCTATTTCGAGCTCAACGGAAAACCCCAGTACGTGGAGGTCGAGCCCGGGGAATCCCTTCTTTCCCTCCTCCGCCGGCTGGGGATGAAGTCGGTAAAAGAGGGCTGCGGAACCGGCGAATGTGGGGCTTGCACAGTCCTCATCGAAGGGAAACCGGTGCGATCCTGCATCACCTTCGCCCCCAAGGTCCAAGGGAAGCGGGTCACCACCCTGGAGGGGTTGGGAACCCTGGACGATCCCCATCCCCTTCAGAAAGCGTTCGTGGAAGCTGGGGCAGTGCAATGCGGCTTTTGCACCCCCGGAATGATCCTCACCGCCTACGCACTCCTTGAGCAAAACCCTGATCCCACACCCTACGAAGTCCGGGAGCAGTTAGTGGGAAACCTCTGCCGCTGCACGGGCTACCGCAAGATCGTGGACGCCGTGCTTTTGGCGGCGGAGTGGAAAAAGGAGGGGAAATGGCGGTGAAGCTCGGCCAGCCCAAGGAAGTGGTGGGCCAAAACGTCCTCAAGCTTGATGGCCTCCCCCTGGCCACCGGGCAGCCCAAGTTCACCATGGATATGGACCTCCCCGGTGCCCTCATCGGGAAGCTCCTCTACTCCCCCCACGCCCACGCGGAGATCGTTTCCATCGACACTTCCGAGGCGGAGCGTGTCCCCGGCGTGGTCTGTATCCTCCATCATGGAAACGTCCCCCGCATTCCCTATACCACCGCTGGCCAAGGTTGGCCGGAGCCCTCGCCCTACGACACCGTCCTTTTCGACAAGAAGGTGCGTTACGTGGGCGACCGGGTGGCCGCGGTGGCCGCGGAAACCGAGGAAGCGGCCTTGGAGGCCCTGCGCAAGATCAAGGTGGAGTACAAGGTCCTGCCCGCCGTCTTTACCATCGACGAGGCCCTGGCCCCCGGCGCTCCCGTGATCCACGACGAGCCTGATGCCCAAGGGATTTATGATCCCCAGCGGAACATCGCGGCCGCCGTGGACGTCCCCGTGGGAGATCTGGCGCGGGGATTCGCTGAGTCCGAGGTGATCGTGGAGACCACCTGCGAGGTCCCGTATGTTCAGCACGCCGCCCTGGAACCCCACTGTGTGGCCGTTTACTTCGATGAGGATGGACGCCTTGTAATCCGCACTTCCACCCAAGTCCCGTTCCATGTGCGGCGCATCGTTTCACGGGTTTTGGGAATCCCCCTCCAGCGGATCCGGGTGGTGAAGCCCCGCATCGGCGGGGGATTCGGCTCAAAACAAGAGGTGATCCTTGAGCCCATTGCTGCTGCTTTGGCCCTGCGCACGGGGCGGCCGGTGGTGATGAACCTCACCCGCGAGGAAGTTTTCGTCTCCACTCGCACTCGCCACCCTTATCGCGTGCGGGTGAAACTTGGGGCAAAGAAGGACGGAACCCTCCATGCCGTGGAGATGGAGGCCCTGGCCTCGGCCGGGGCCTATGGCCCCCACAGCGGCACCGTCCTTTACAACGTGGGATCTAAAGCCCTCCCCCTCTACAACAAGGCCAGGCACCTGCGCTTCCATGGGAAGGCCGTGTACACCAACCTCCCCGTGGCCGGCGCTTACCGGGGATATGGGGCCACCCAGGGGTTCTTCGCCCTGGAGGTGGCCATGGACGAGCTCGCCCAAAAGCTCGGCCTGGACCCAGTGGAGCTACGATTGCGGAACCACATCCGGGAAGGGGAAACCTCCCCCATCTTCGAGAAGCTCGGGGAGGGCCGGGAGGGAAGACCCCAGATCGTGCGGTCCTGCAAGCTCTCCGAGTGTTTGCGGATCGGTGCGGAGCGCATCGGCTGGTACGAGAAGAGGAAAAGCCCGCGGCGGGAGGGCTCCTGGGTTTATGGGGTGGGCATGGCCTGCGCCATGCAGGGCTCAGGCATCACCGGCATCGATATGGCCGCGGCGACCATCATCATGAACGAGGACGGCTCCTTCAGGCTCCTCGTGGGAGCCACGGATCTGGGGACCGGTTCCGACACGGTTCTTGCCCAGATCGCCGCCGAGGCCCTGAAGGTCCCGGTGGAAAAGATCACCGTCTACTCCTCGGAT
This sequence comes from Candidatus Acetothermia bacterium, assembly GCA_023255835.1. GTDB lineage: Bacteria > Bipolaricaulota > Bipolaricaulia > Bipolaricaulales > Bipolaricaulaceae > DTER01. The sequence continues at coordinate 13,677 of JAGDVW010000041.1, read as the reverse complement.
ACGGATTTCACCCCCTTCGACAAAGGCGCCTACGCTTCCAGCACCACCTACGTTTCCGGGAACGCTGTTTTGCGCGCAGCGGAAAAGGTCCGAGAACAGATCCTTGCGGTGGCTGCGGAACTCCTCGAGGAGCCCCTGGAGGAGCTGGAGCTCCGTGGAGAGAAAGTGGTGAGCCTGCGCACGGGTCGGGAAGTCCCCTACTGGGAGATCGGCCACCGGGCGCTTTATGTGACAAACCAGCAACACATCATGGCCAGCGCCTCCTTTGCCTGTCCCGAGTCCCCTCCGCCCTTCGCCGCCTTTTTCTGCGAGGTAGGGGTGGACACGGAAACCGGGGTGGTGAAAGTGGAGCGGTTCGTGGCCGTGGCCGATTGTGGTCAGCCCATTCATCCCAAGCTTGCCGAGGGCCAGCTTGAGGGCGCGGTGGTTCAAGGGATCGGGCACGCCCTCTACGAGGAGATGCTCTTTTCCGAGCGGGGAAGTTGTGTGAACCGCAACTTTTTCGACTATCGTGTTCCCACAAGCCTCGATGTGCCGGAGATCGAGGCCATCCTCGTGCCTTCGGAAGAGCCCACCGGGCCATTTGGGGCCAAATCCATCGCGGAGATCGGGATCAACGGGCCCCTTCCGGCCATCTCCAACGCCATCTATCACGCCATAGGGGTGCGGCTCACCCGCGCTCCTTTTACCCCGGAGCGAGTCCTGGCGGCCCTGCGGGCGAAAAGAGGTTAAGCGGCGGCTAGGGCGATGGCCCAAAAGCTCTGGGGGTCCAAGGAGGCTCCGCCCACCAGTGCCCCTTGGATCTCCGGAAGTTTTAAGAATTCGTGGGCGTTTTCGGGTTTCACCGAGCCACCGTATTGGATGCGCACTCCCTCCCCAAGCTTGCCGAAGCGCCCACAAAGCCAAGCCCGAATCCGTTGGGCCATCTCTTGGGCGTCTTGAGGGTGGGCGGGAACGCCGGTGCCGATGGCCCAAACCGGCTCGTAGGCAATCACCAAAGGCCCAAAAAGTCCATCCCCAAGGGCCAAAGAAAGCTGCTTTTCCACCACCTCCCAAGCCCGGCCAGCGCGGCGTTCCACCAAAGTCTCCCCCACGCAAAGGATGGGGGTGAGGCCATAATTCCAGGCGGCCCGCACTTTTTTTGCCACGAATTCGTCGGTCTCCCCGAAGATCTTCCGGCGCTCGGAGTGCCCACAGATGACATACCGCACCCCAAGATCGGCGAGCTGATACATGGAGACCTCGCCGGTGAAAGCCCCTTCCCGCTCGGGATGCCCATTTTGGGCCCCAAGGGCGATGGGGGAGCCAAGGAGCAACTCCCCAGCCCGCGCTAACGCCGTAAACGGGGGGAAAACCGCGAGCTCCACCGGAGGATCAGGAGGGACCAGCTCCAAAAGCCGGCGCAGATAATCTTCCGTTTCCTTCAGGGTTTTATGCATCTTCCAGTTTGCCGCCACCAACGATTTCATCCAGCCCCCTTTGACAAAGGGGATCGTAGGCGCCTATTATGGGGAAGACAAGGAGGCGGGCGATGCTTTGGATATTTGTCATCATTGGTCTGGTCCTCCTCTTTTTGGCTAGCGCCATAAAGATCGTGCGGGAGTATGAGCGGGGCGTGATCTTCCGGCTTGGTCGGCTCATCGGGGCCAAGGGCCCAGGGCTTTTCTTCATCATCCCCATTGTGGACAAGATGGTGAAGGTGGATCTCCGGACCATCACCCTGGACGTCCCCCCTCAAGAGGTCATCACCAAGGACAACGTCCCGGTGCACGTGAACGCCGTGGTCTACTTCCGGGTGGTGAACCCAACCGCCGCGGTGGTGGAGGTCCTGGACTTCATCGAGGCCACCCGCCAAATCTCCATGACCACCCTGCGTTCCGTGGTGGGAAAATCCGAGCTAGACGAGCTTCTCACCGAGAGGGAGCGCCTAAATCGCGAGCTACAGAAGATCATCGATGAGCATACCGACCCCTGGGGAGTGAAGGTCATCACCGTGGAGATAAAGGACGTGAAGATCCCGGCGGAGATGCAGCGGGCCATTGCCCGGCAAGCGGAGGCCGAGCGGGAGCGCCGCAGCAAGGTGATCCACGCCGAGGGAGAACTACAGGCGGCGGAGAAGCTCCGGGAGGCCGCGGCCATCATGCAGCAGTCGCCCGGCGCCCTCCAGCTCCGTTACCTCCAAACCCTCACCGAGATCTCCGCGGAGAAGACCAACACCATCGTCTTCCCCATCCCCTTGGAGCTTCTGAGCGCCCTGGTCCGGCGCGACGAGCGGTGAAGCTTTGCGTTTTGGGGAGCGGCTCCACCGGGAATGCCCTCCTCTTGGAGGCTGAGGGAGGAAGCCTCCTTGTGGACTGTGGGCTCCTCTGGCGGGACTTAAAAAGACGAGCGGAGCGGGCCGGCCTCTCTCTCCGCGGCCTCCGCTACGTTTTCCTCACCCATGAGCACGCCGACCACGTGCGGGGCTTGGATTCCCTCCTGCGCCGCGGTATCAAGGCCATAGGAAGCCCCGGAACCCTCCAAGCTCTAGGGATCAAGGGGATACCGCTGGAGCCGGGCTTAGAGATCCTGGGCCTAAAACTTCGGCCAATCCCCCTTTCCCACGATGCCCGGGAGCCCACTGGTCTCCGCCTGGAGCTGGATGGAACTAAAATCGGCATCGTCACTGACTTGGGCCGGGTTACCCCGGCCGTTTTGGAGAACTTGAAAGGCTGCGAAACCCTGGTTTTTGAGGCGAACCACGATCTTGGGATGCTCCTTTCCGGCCCGTACCCTTGGCCCCTGAAGATGCGAATCCTTGGGCCCCTTGGGCATTTGGCCAACGACGAAGCTGCCCAGGCCCTAAAAATCCTTAGGGACTGGGCGAAAATCGTGCTCCTCGCCCACCTTTCTCAAGAGAACAACACTCCCACCCTGGCCCTGGAGACGGTGGCCAGGGCATTGGCCGATTGGGAGGGGGAGCTCCTTTTGACCTATCCGGATCGGCCGAGCGTGGTGATCTCCGGCGGGTAGGCCAGGCCCATGGCCGCCATGGCCCTGACGATCCGGCCCGCCGAGGGCACCGCCGTGGTCCCGCTCCAAAAATCTTCGGTTTTGCTGGTTTGGTAGACCACCACGATCGTGTACTCCGGGGAATCCCAGGGGAAGAAGGCGGCCATGGCGGTGGTGATGTGGCCGGGCACGTAGCCTTGCCCAGGGAGGGCGATTTGGGCGGTCCCGGACTTCCCGCCCACCTTGAACCCCGGGACTTTCGCGGGCGAACCGGTCCCCGTGTTCACCGCATAGCCCAGGAACTCCCGGATCTTTTGGCAGGAAGAGGGTTTGGCCACGCTACCGCGCGCCTCCGCCGGGCCGGGAAGAAGATGGGGCCGAACAAGAGCTCCGTCGTTGCAGAGCGCAGCATATGCCGTAGCAAGCTGGATGGCGGTGACCCCCACGCTTTGCCCAAAGGAGCTTACGGCCAAGTCCACCTCCGTCCATTTCTCCGGGGGCCGAAGAAGACCGGCCGCTTCCCCGGGAAGCTCGATCCCGGTGGGCTCGCCAAAACCCATGCGCCGCAGGTACTCGTAGAGCTTGGCAACGCCCACCCGCTGGGCCACCTGGACGAGCACGGTGTTCACCGATTGGGCCAAAGCGTCCCGCAGGGTAAGGGGCGGATAGCTTTGGTTGCGCGCGTTTTTTATGGCTACTCCGGCCACGATCCTGGGGGAAGTGGCCTCGAAATACTCGCCCTCCGAGACCAGGCCCAAATCCCAGGCCGCCAGGGCCACCAGGCCCTTGAACGTGGAGCCGGGCTCGAAAACGTCGGTGATCGCCCAGGGCTTCAAAAGCTCGATCCGAGGATTCTGCGGATCGTAGCGAGGGGATTGGGCCAGGGCCAAAACCTCGCCCGTCTTGGGATCGAGCACCACCGCACAGCCCCGGTCCGCTGGGGTGGTGCGCAAGGTTTCGTCGAGCTCGGCCTCGCAAATCCACTGGATTCGGGAATCCAAGGTGAGGTGGAGATCGTGACCGGGGGAGCCGGGATCCTCTTCCCAAAGATCGTAGGGAGTGCCATCGGCAGCGCGCAAAACCCGGATGACCCGGGGTTTCCCGCGCAGCACCCCGTCGAAGGCCAGCTCCAGGCCGGAGAGCCCGTCCCCATCCACCCCGACGAGGCCCAAAACTTCGATCGCCGAGGAGCCCTGGGAATAAGCGCGCTTCCAGGTGGGGAAAAACAAAAGCCCCTTGATCCTTTGGGCTTGGGCCAGGGCTTTTAGGCGCTGGGCCTTGTCCAGATCGACATTGCGCACGAGCCACGTGAAATAAGAAGGCCGATAAACTTTGGCCTTCGCCTCCTCTGGGCTCATCCTAAGCTCCTTCACCAGGAGATCCACCAAAAGCTCGGGGTTGGTGAGGTGGTAGTTGTCCACGGCGATGGAATAGGCGGGGACGTCGTAGGCGAGGGGGACGCCGTTTCGGTCGTAGATGGTGCCCCGGCGGGCGGGGATCTCGATGCGATCCTCTTGGATGGCCTGGGCCATGGCCAGCCAATCCTTGTGCTCGAAAATTTGGAGCTGAAAAAGGCGGGCGAGGATAGCTAGCCCCGCCAAAGCCAAAACGAAAAACACAAGGAGGGCGCGTTTAACGGCCGTTCTCATCGGGGATCACCAGGTAATGGAGGCGGGAAAGGTCCACCGGCCCCATGCCCAAAGCCTTGGCCCGCTCGCTCAAAACCTCCGGGGAATAGGCCTCGCGCAGCTTATGCTCCAGGAAAAGCTTTTGCCGCTCGAGGTCCGCCACGGAGAGAACTAAGGCCGCCCGTTCCGCCCGCAGTTTGGCCAGGGCCGTCCCCTGCCAAAGGTAGAGAAAAACCAAGCCCGCCAAAAGAAAACCCAAAAGGAGCAGGAACAAAGTCGTGTATTTCGCCCCATTGCCGGAGGACATCGGCATTTTCCAAGCCTAAGAGAAGGGGCACCGCGGGCGAGGACAAAGGGCCCTAAGGCGAGGGAAGTTGGGGCACCTGGGCGGCGCGGAGGCGGGCGGAGCGGGCCCGGGGGTTGCGCGCCACCTCCTCGGCCTTGGGCCGCACCGGCTTCTTCGTGAGGAGCCGCAACCTCCCAGAGCGTGCTCCCTCCCGCAAAAAGCGCTTCACGATCCGATCCTCCAGGGAGTGAAAGGCGATAACACACAGAACCCCACCGGGACGAAGGGCCTCCACCGCCTGGGGTAAAGCCTCCCGAAGGGCGGAAAGCTCATCGTTCACAGCGATCCGCAGGGCTTGAAAGGTGCGGGTGGCGGGATGGATGCGGTGGCGGCCCGGCGGATAACAGCGGGCCACGAGGCTTGCGAGCTCCTTTGTCGTGCGGATCGGCCGGTTTCGCACGATCTCCCAGGCAATCCGCGCGGCATACCGTTCCTCCCCGTACTCCCTGAGGATGTGGGCGATCTCCCGCTCGGGGAGGCTATTCACCAGATCCGCTGCGGTCACGGGATTTTCCGGGTCCATCCGCATATCCAAGGGCCCCTCTTCCTGAAAGGAGAAACCCCGCTCAGGATGGGCCAAATGCCAGGAGGAAAGCCCAAGATCAAAGAGGATCCCATCCACTTTTTCTAGGCCGAGCTCGTTGAGGACCTCCCGGAGGCGGCGGAAGTTGGCGCGCACTGGCCGGAACCGCTCCCCGAAATCCCGCAGGCGCTCGGCGGCCACCCCAAGGCTTTCCGGGTCCTGATCGATCCCCACCACCGTGGCCCCCAAAGAGAGGAGGGCCTCGGCGTGGCCACCGGTTCCCACCGTGGCATCCACGATCACCTTCCCCGGCCTGGGAGCGAGGAGGTCCAGGACCTCCTTGAGCAAAACGGGCTCGTGGAAGACGCCGAAACCCCGGCCGGGCTCCCTCACGGCACGAAAAGTTCCCCTCCCGGAAGCCCAAGGGCCGCGAGTTTTTCGGGAGTGGGGACCCCGCGCTCGTCCCAGCCCCGCAGCTGGTAATACTGGGAAAGCCAGCGCCGGAAATCCGCGCGGGTGAAGGCCTGGCCCGCGAAAAGGCCGGCCTCATGGGGCTCAGCGAAGAACCGTTCGGGAAGGGTGTCCTCCCTCCTTCCCCGGGCGAGGTTGATGAGCCGGTGCAGGTTCTCGATGCGCTCGCCGGTCACCCTGAGATCTTCCGGGGTGACCTCCCTCCCGGTGAGGGCCGAAAAAAGCGGGGCCAAGCGGTCAAACCCAAAGGGGAGGAAATCGCAAACGATGAGGGAATTGCGGGCGGCCACCTCGTCCTGGCCCTCCTTCACGAATTTTGGGACGGAATCCAAGGTGAGCGCCCCTTGCATCTCTGCGGTCGCCGACCAAAAGCGCGTGTGGGAGGCGAAATCCGCGGTGGCCAGGGAAAGCCCCATGGAGGCGCAGCCCTTGGGGTTCACCCCCGAAAGCTCCATCCCGCCCACCTGGATTGCGAAATACTGGGCCTCCGGGCCGAGCCTCTCCGCGGCGATCCGCGTCCCTTCGGCCAAAAGGTCGCCGATCCCCTCCCGGTAGGCAATGGCCCGGATCAGGGAGAAGACCCCCTCCGCTTCGCCGAAGCGGAAAGGAAGGGGAAGAAGGCCCCGCTCCGCGGCCTCCAAGGCGAAGGAGAGGACCACGCCCGTGGAGATCGTGTCCAAGCCAAGATCGTCGCAGAGCCAGTTGGCGTAGGCCACGGCCTTGGCCTCCCCGATCCCCAGGTTCGCCCCCAAAAAGGCGGTGGTCTCGTACTCCGGGCCCTCCAGCTCAAAACCGTCCCAGCGGGCAAGCTTCCCGCAGCGAATGGGGCAGTTGAAGCAGCCCCGCGGCTCCCAGGAGAGCTCTTTTCTCATGGATTCAGAGGTGATCCCCTCGAATCCGGAAAAACGGCATTCCCGGAAATTGCGGGTGGGGAGGAAACCGGCCTCCTGGGCCAGGCGGATCCACATGGTGGTCCCCAGCTCCTCCCGCTTTTTCCGCATGGGGTGGGAAAGGAGGTCCTCAACGAGCTTTCTGTTGAGCGCGAAAAAGCGGGCCTCATCGGCGATGGGGACTTTTTCCGATCCCCGGGGGACCACAATGGCTTTGACCTTTTTCGCGCCGAGGACCGCGCCGGCACCGCCCCGGCCGAACTGCCGCCAAAAGCCTGTGCCAATGCAGGAAAACCGCACCAGGTTTTCCCCAGCCGGCCCGATGGAGGCCACCTCCGCGCCCGGATGCCGCGCCTTGAGGGCCCTCTCCGTGGCGAAAATCCCCTGCCCCCAGAGCTTCTCCGCGGGATGAAAGAGGGCCTTGTCGGACCGAACCTCGAGGTACACGGGCTTTTCCGCGCGGCCGAGGAGAACAAGGCCATCCAGGCCCAACCGGCGGAGGGCCGGGCCGAAGTGCCCGCCGGCATGGGAATCCACCGCGGAGTTGGTGAGGGGCGAGAGGAAAACGGCGCAGGAACGGGCCGAGGTGGGGATGGGGCTCCCCGTGACCGGCCCGGTGAGAAAAGCGATGGCGCTCTCCGCCGCGAAGGGCTCAAAGGAGAGGCCGAGGTCGAAGAGGATCTTTAAGCCCACGCCCTTTCCGCCCAAAAAGCGCTCCCAAAGCTCCTCCGGCGGCTGCCAGATTCTGGAGTCACCGGAAGAAAGATCCACCACGAGGATCCGATGGAAATAGCCTTTTTGGCTCATGACAACCCCCGATGGATGGCCAGAAGGTCGGCGAGGACGGCGTGGCCTGTTACTTCCGGACCGGCGCCCGGGCCGATCAGGGTGAGCGCTCCCAGGGGATCGAGCTCCAAAGTAATGGCATTCAAAACCCCACCCACCTGCGCCAGGGGATCGGAAAGGGGCAGGCGCTCCGGCCCCACCTTGGCCCACACCTCCCTTCCCTCCCTGGCCGCTTCAGCCACGAGCTTCCAGCGGCACCCCTCTTTGGGCGCGTTTTGCACCTCTTGTGGGTCGAGTTTCGTGATCCCTTCCCGGAGAACATCCGCAGGCCGAAGGTCCCCGTCCAAAACCAAATTGGCGAGGATCAAAATTTTTGCGAGGGCGTCGAACCCCTCCACGTCCGCGGTGGGGTCGGCCTCGGCATAACCGAGCCTCTGGGCCTCGGCCAAGGCCTCCGCATAGGTTTTCCCCGCCTCCATTTTGGTGAGGATGAAGTTCGTGGTGCCGTTGAGGATCCCCCGCACGCGCCGGATTGGGGTGGCGATCCCGAAATCGATCAGGGAAAAAAGAGGGGTCCCGGCCATGACCGTTCCCTCGAACCGAAGCTTTACGCCGTTCTCCTGGGCCAGGGCTAAAAGCTCTTTCCCAAAAAGGGCCACCGGCCCTTTATTCGTGGTCACCACGTGCTTTTTGTGGGTGAGGGAAAAGCGGATATGGGAAGCGGCGGGCTCGCCGGTGCGCAAATCTGTAGGAGTGAGCTCCAAAACCACGTCCGCCCCGGATTCCTCGATCACCGCAAACGCCTCCCGCTTCCCGCCAGGCCCAAGCTCCGAAAGATCCCGGTTCCCCTCCCAGGCCTGGGCCAAGATCGCGGGCTCGAGGCCCTCCGGGGAAAGGGCCGTCCCGCGGCGGAGATCATGCACAGCCACGATCCTCGGGGCAAACCCAAAACGCTCCCGAAGCCAGCCCCCATGCCGAAGGAGCACCCGAACAAACCCATACCCCACATTCCCGTACCCGATGAGACAAAGCTTCATCGGGCCCAGTATACTCTAGCGGTTTTGGCCTCGCCGGATGGGGGGACTTGGAGCGAGCATGCGGGGAGTCCTCGGGGCCGTGATTTTGGTGAGCTTTTTGGGCTGGGCTTCGCCCAGGGTTTTCGTCCCCTTTGAGACCTATGATTTTGGGGAAATCCCGGAGGGCGTGCTCTTTTGTCGGGAGTTTTTCATTCTGAACCGGGGTGACGAGGAGCTGATTTTGGGAGCGGTGGCCCCAAGCTGCGCCTGCACCTCCGCGCCCCTCCCCAAGGATCGCCTGGCCCCAGGGGAATCCCTTTCGGTCCGGGTTTGCTTCGACTCCAGCGGCTACGGAGGGCAAAAAGTCTCGGAGTCCGTATCCATCCGTACAAATGATCCGGAGCGCCCGTGGGTAAAACTAAGTCTCACGGGCTACGTGCGGCCGGCCGCCCCCGACGAGGCCCCGGCCAAGGCGCTTTTTTCCTCCCTTTACCTCCTTTTGGATGTGCGGGATCCCGAAGCGTATGGGCACGGACATCTTTTGGGCGCAGTAAACGTTCCCTACCCAAAGCTTTCGGAGGCCTTGGATTCCTTACCGCGGGGACTTCCCATCATCGTTTATGGGGGAAAGGAAGCAGCGGAGGCCGTCCATCTCTTGCGGGCCCAAGGGTTCTTGGCCCGGGCTTTGGCCGGGGATGGGGGATCCTGGTCTTCCCTCTTCGGCCCCGTTTCCTTAGGGGATGTTCCTCCGCCCCCTGGCTTCCAGGGCATTCCGGTTATGGCTGCCGAAGCCCTGGCCCAGCGTTACCTCCTCATCCTGGATCTGAGGCCGCGGGAAATTTTTCGAAAGGGGGCGCTTCCGGGGGCCATCCAAGTGAACCCTGAGGAAATTTCAACCTGGGCGAAGATCCTTCCCAAAACCGGGGGTTTGCCCGAAAGCCTTGAGGTGCGGGTTTGGGTGGTGGACGAGGATGGAGAGCAAGCAGGGGAGGCCGCCCAATTCCTCCGGGAGGAGGGCGTTCCGGCGGTGGCCCTCGTGGGCGGGCTGGGAAATTGGCGGGCCCGCTACGGCACAGCTTGGCTCCTTCCGCCTCTTTGGCTGGGCTTTTCCGAGCCCCCAAAGTGATCACCCCTTGCCTCCCCAGACTTCCTTGGTACACTTTCAGTTGTGCACACTAATGCAATAACCGACATCGCTGAGGATTTGGTGACGGTGGGGCAGGCCCTTTCCCACCAAGCGCGGGTGCGGATCCTTGGTATTCTCGCCGAGGGCGAGCGCTGCGGCTGCGAGCTCGCGGAGATAATCGGGCTCGATCCCTCCGTGGTCTCCCGCCACCTTTCCCTCCTTTCCGCGGCCGGGCTCATCGTGTCCCGCCGGGAGGGCCCAAGGCTCCTTTGGCGGCTTGCCCACCCCGAAATCCCTGCGATTCTCCGGTGTTTAGCGCGCCTCACCTGTGAAAGGGGGGAAAATGACGTGGTGGCAGATCATCTTGAGCGGATTTGAGGCCCTGAAGGAGTACATCGCCCTTCATGTCCTCACCTGCCTTATTCCGGCGTTCCTCTTGGCGGGGGCCATGGTCACCTTTGTCTCCCGCGAGGCCATCGTGCGCTACATGGGGGCCGCCACGAGCAAACTCAGATCCTTCGCCTTGGCCGCCGGTGGGAGCTTCTTCGTGGCCGCTTGTTCCTGCACGGTGATCCCCGTGGCAAGCGGCCTTTACTACGGTGGGGCGGGGGTGGGGCCGGCGTTCATCCTCCTTTGGGTCGCCCCGGCCGCGAACATCTTAGCCCTCGTCTACACCGGGGCCATCCTCGGCGGGAAAATGGTGGCCACGAGGGTCGCCGCCGCCCTCCTCATGGCCTTCGTGGTGGGGGGAACGATGAGTTTCGCCTTCCGCGGCGAGGAGAGAACCCGCGCGGAGAAAACCAACCCTGCTGGCCAAATAGCCGCCCAAAACGCAAAGGTCATGAACCGAAGCGATCTGATCCTCCTTATCCTCCTCGTCCTCGCCCTTTTGGCCCCCAACTACATCGTGCGGGGCGGGCCTTATTGGCAGAAGGTGATCGTTTGGGCCATAGGAATGGCCGCGGTTTTCTCCTATGCCTTCCTGGCCAAAACCCGCGAAGAAATCAGGCACTGGATGAGGGAGACCTGGTGGTTCGTGCGCCTCATCTTCCCCCTCCTTTTGGCCGGGGTCTTTGTGGTGGGGATCATCGGGGCCCTTCTCCCGGAGGCCTGGGTTACAAAGTGGTTGGGCGGGGCGAGCCTCCGCTCCTCCTTTTTGGCCACCCTGATCGGCGCGGTGAGTTATTTCGCCACCATGACGGAAGCCCCGTTCGTGCATAAGCTTATAGGGCTAGGGATGGGAGCAGGGCCGGCTTTGGCTTTGCTTTTGACTGGACCGGGGCTAAGCCTCCCCAACTGGCTGGCCATCGCGAGAGTTTTCGGGGTGAAAAAGGCTTTGGTCTATGTCCCCACCCTCATCGTTTTGGGGACTTTGGTGGGCTGGATCGCGGGGAACACGGTGCTGAGATAAAGGAGGTGAACGATGCGCATCGAGATTTTGGGTACAGGTTGCCCGAAGTGCCAGGCCACGGAGCAAATTGTGCGCAAAGCTTTGAGCGAGCTAGGTCTCGAGGCTGAGGTGGTTCATGTCAACGATCCCCGAAAATTCGCGCAATATGGGGTGATGTTGACCCCCGCAGTGGTCATCGATGGGGAGGTGAAGACGAGCGGCCACGTCCCGAGTTTGGAGGAGATCAAACGCTTGCTGGCTGGATGAATTCATGTCTAAAGCGCGGTGTTGCGATCTTTCCGGCGTGGGATTCATCGAGGTTGGGGGGCGAAAGGTTGGGATCGTCGGGCTTTTTCAGGCCTTTAGAGAGGTCCAGGCCTTAGGCCTTTCCGACCCCGAGACGGCGGTCGCCCTTTTGGCGCGGGTTAAGGAACAAAACTGGGTCCCTCCGGAAAGCGAAGGGGAATACGCCCAGGCCCTCCTTCGGGAGTACAAGCGCTGGCAAGCCGGTCAACCATAAAACCCGCTTTTCATTAAGGCCCGGCGGGAAGTGGGGCCTTGCCGTGGGTGAGGGGGGCGGCTAAGATTAGTGCGCTGTTGC
>JAGDVW010000041.1:0-1809 GCA_023255835.1 Candidatus Acetothermia bacterium | reverse complement strand
AACGCAAGAAAGGAGGGATCATGACGGGGAAACCGAGGTTCGTGATGTGCATATGCACCGGGGAATGCCCGGGATTCAAAAGCCTGAACCTTTGGGAGCTCATCAACCGGGTGCGGGCGGAGCTCCCTGTGGAGTACGCCATCGTCCATCCCCAGCTGTGCGTGGACGATGGCGACCGATTCTGGCACGACTACGCTAAACCTGGGGTGACCTACATCGTGGGCGCTTGTGACCCCAAGATGCAGCGCAAAATGTTCAAAGACGCTTTTTCCGCCATCGGTGGAGACTTCGACCAGCAGGTCATCCCCTTGGACCTCCGCAACATGTCCACCGAGGAAGCCTTCAAGAGGGTGGAGGAAGCGGTGCAGAGGGTCATGACGGGGGTGAGGGAATGAGCGGCCTTCTTTGGCAGGGCCTGCCGCGCGAGGAGATCCCCTGGTACCCAAGGGTGGATTACACCCTTTGTATCGGTTGCCGCACCTGTTATGAACAATGCCCCCATGGAGTTTACGAATGGGACGAAGAAAATAATCGCCCAGCAGTGGCCCACCCTTATGAGTGCGTGGTCTATTGCGAGGCCTGTGCCAAAATCTGTCCCCAAGGAGCCATCAGCTTCCCGCCCAAACAGGAAATCGTGGCCCTGGTCAAGGAACTACGGGCAAGGTCCGCTACATAGCTAAGAAGCGCGCTTCCTGCGGTCATGGGTAAAATTGTTTGCAAGCGATGGGCCATGGGGAGCTCGGACGCGGACCCCACATCCATGGGCATCGCTGGCGAGGCCCACAATGGTCATGTTGAGGGGATTTTTGAACATTAAAACCTCCCTCCCACCTTGCCACCCGGGCGAGGTGGAGTGGATACGGGTTGAAGCCGAGCTGACCGACGACGTGAGCCCTGTCTTCCCTTACCTCAATGCCCTCATGAAGGGGACGATTTACGACCCCCAAAATCAGGTGCTCAACTTCAAGCTCGGCGGCCGCGGTATCACCATCTATCCCCGCAAAATCGTGGTCACCCGCCTCAAAGATCAAAAGGAAGCTGAAGAGGTGCTGGAACGGCTGCGGAAGCTGATAAATCAAACGTGGGAACGGCGGGAAACCCTCCAGCCAAGCTACAAAACGCGAGCCAAACTTACTCCCATGGAAATTTACAAACATCTCCCAAAAACCAACTGTGGAGCTTGCGGTGCGGCTACCTGCTTGGCCTTCGCTTTGAAGCTCGTGGGCGAGGAGGTCTCCATCCACAATTGTGCGCCTCTTTTCACCCCGGCGCACAAAGAGGCAAGAGAAAAGGTTTTGGCCCTCCTTGCCGAGGCGGGCTACAAGGGTCAAGAGACCGACAACGGGGTCCCAAGTTGAAGCTCGACGAACGTATGGATCAGCCAAACCACCCGAAGCGAGGCGTCGCTGAGCGAAGGCTCAACAAATACAAAGGCCCGAATCAAATATTGGAGCGGTTATGAGCACCTCTGGGGGTCGTTTCTTGTGATCGAAAACCTCTTTGGTATGCTTAAAAGGGCCGAGCTTTGCTCGGCTTTTTCCTTTCGGAGGTAAAAAATGAAGGTCGGGGACATTTACCTTGTGGTGGCCGGGGCGCTCCTCGCGCTTTCGACCATTAGGAACCGGAAAAAGACCGTTGCCGCCCTCATCACCAGCGGGAAGGTCACCCTCCAAGTCCTTCCTGTCCTCTTCTTCATCTTCGTCCTCATGGGCACCATCGAGGCCTTCGTGAGCAAGAATACCATCGCCCATCTTCTTGGGACAGGAAGCGGGGTACGCGGGATCCTCCTTTCCGAGGTCGTGGGCTCGA
>JAGDVW010000035.1:3007-6173 GCA_023255835.1 Candidatus Acetothermia bacterium | reverse complement strand
ACCCCAACTGGCCTAGCCCCCGGGGCGAAAAGCGCTCTTCCGTGGAGCCCATCCAAAACAACTTACAGGATGAATAATTTTGCGGAACCAGCGTGTAGAACGCGCCCAAATCATCGACGAGGATTGGAAGTCCAAGTTGCTTCAAGATAAGACTGTATTAAGGTGCCGCCGCCTACGCGCATTACGCCCCCATGGAGGTCCACACCGCCGACTGCCAGCGGTCACCCCAAAGGCCGGAGACCCCAGGCCCTTCCCCGCTGCCAGCAAAATTGCGCCGCGCGCATCTAACCCGGCCTCGGCCTCCAACGAGCAGGAAAAGTAGTGCGCCCAAGGGCATCCAATCTCAGGCCCAACCGCGGCCAGGGTATGGAACACACGAAACGCGGCGTCTTGAGGGGACGCCCACCGGATGCCCGAGGGATATCCGGGGCACATTTTCATCTTCAAAACGCACAGGGCTAGCCTGAAGCTTTCGAACACCAAAAAATCCTGTCGGTGGACCCCAGGGAAAACATCCTCAGCTTTGCCCGGTGGGACATCTCCGTCCGCCATGGTACCCGGCCTTTATATGGGAAAGGCCCAGGTCTTTTTGGTCCTGTCGAGTGCTTGGGCTACGAAGCGGCCTTGCTATTCTAATTTGGCTCCGCTTGGCCAAATTTGGGAAAGCCAGGCTTGAAAGGCGGAAAGGCCGCGGCGGAACATGGCCTCCCGTTTGGCCCGCTTGTCCATCTTCCCCTCCAGCGGCGGAACCAAGCCCCAGTTGGCGCTCATCGGTTGGAAATTCTCCGGCTCGGCCGTGGCCAAAAACCGGACCACTGCTCCCAACATGCTCTCCGGGGGCGGGACCACCGGCGCGAGGCCCAATGCCACCCTTCCCGCGTTGAGTCCCGCCAAAAATCCGGTGGCCGCGCTCTCAATGTACCCCTCCACTCCCGCCAAAACCCCAGCCACAAATACGCCGGGGATCTCCTTGAGCTCCAAAGTTTCCCGGATGAGCCTTGGCGCGTTTAGGTAAGTATTGCGGTGCATGACCCCATAGCGCACGATCTCTGCGTTCTCTAAGCCAGGGATGGCCTGCACCACCTTCTTTTGGTCCGGCCATTTGAGCCCGGTCTGAAACCCCACCAGGCTCCAAAGCCTCCCTTCCCGGTCCTCCTGGCGGAGCTGGACCACGGCGAACGGTTCCTTCCCCGTGCGGGGGTCGATGATCCCCACTGGCCGCAGGGGCCCGAAAACGGGGGTGAGGTACCCCCGTCGGGCTAGCTCCTCAATGGGGATACAGCCCTCGAAGAACCGGAGGTTTTCCCAATCATGAGGGGTGTGCTTGCGGGCCTGGGTGAGGACTTCGTAGAAGCGGCGGTACTCCTCCTCGGTCATGGGGCAGTTGATGTAGTCGGGGCTTTGGTCGAAGCGGCCGCCGCGAAAACATTTCTCCATGTTGATGGTCTCCCCGAGGATCACCGGCGCGGCTGCATCGTAGAAATAAAGGAAATTTTCGCCCAGTCGGCGGCGCAGAGCTTCAGCGAGGGGGTCGGAAGTCAGAGGGCCTGTGGCCAAAATGGCAACTGGCTCAGGGATCTCCTTGACCTCTTCCCGCACGATCTCCACATTGGGGTGGGAGGAAAGTTTTTCGGTGATGTAGGCGCTGAAGGGCACGCGGTCCACGGCCAAGGCCGCGCCCGCAGGGACCCGGGATTTCTCCGCGGCCTCCATGATCAGGCTTCCGGCGAGGCGGAGCTCGGCCTGAAGGAGGCCCTTGGCGTTGGCTGGGCCCTCGCCTCCCAGGGAATTCGAGCACACGAGTTCCGCGAATTTCTCGGTGCGGTGGGCCGGGGTCATTTTTTGGGGACGCATTTCATAAAGCCGCACCCGCAGGCCCAAGCGGGCCAGGGTCCACGCGGCCTCGGAACCGGACAGCCCCGCGCCCACCACCGTGACCAGCGGTTTTTCCTTCATCGCCCCAAAGAAAACTGGTGGAGGCGAGCGGACTCGAACCGCCGACCCCCGGCTTGCAAAGCCGGTGCTCTCCCAACTGAGCTACGCCCCCACCGCCCCCGTTTATACCGAGGGAAACCCCGCCGTCAACCCGTTTAAAAATTGGCGAAAAGGGTGGCCCCCAAGTAAAAAGCGGCCCGGAAAGGAGCAGCCCCAAAGAGGAGGCCACCGTTTATGTTCAGGCCCCATTGGGGGGCCAAGGTCAGCGCCGCTTCAAGCTCGGTCTTGGCCGAAAGCTTCCCACCCTCCAAGGATAGGCGGGCCTCCGCCACAACCGGGCCGAACGCCAAATCCCAGCGAAAACGATTGGTGATCTTCAAAGCCCTGCCCGGCGCCCAGGAAAGGCCAAGCTCATCACTCCACGGGGAAAAGTCAAATTTCACCCGCGTCTCCAAAGATTGGTCCTCGCTTATTTGCGGGGAATAGCGGGGATGGAGGAGGACCCGCCATGTCCGCGAATAGTTAAGGCTTGGCTGAATCCCCGGGGAAACGGCGGAGGACCAAGAAAGGTTCAGGGAGAGGGTACGATCGGTGCGCTCGGTGGCCGGCTGGAAACCCTGTCCGCCGCTCAGGCGCACGCTCAAACTATGGCCGGAAAGCAAGGCCTGGGCCGAAGCGCTCGCCGAGACCCGCCATTGCGCAGGATCGAGGGAGATGGTAGCGGAAAACTGCGGCGCGAGCTTCCCCCCAATGATTTCGAGCGACGCCAAGCGCAACTCCCCAGCGATGGCCCGGGAGGAAGTCCATTCTTTTTGGTCCAATCGATGGGATAAGGATTCGCTCCAGGTAAGGGACCAGGCAAAGCCCGCCCCGCCGGTGAGCCGGCCCTGGAGGTTCAGATTTTCGGTGCCCGCAGAACCCCTCGTGCGATACGGTCGGGACCAGCTGAGGGAAAGGGAAAAACCGGGCCAAGGCTGGTAGCTTATTCCGCCGCCCACCGAACCCGCCAGGTAGAACTCGGGAGCGGCAAGTTTCCCGGAAATCCCAAGGTTCCAGGAGGGATTGGTTCCAGCTTTCGCTGCCACCTGGAAATCCGAGGAAAGTTGATTGTTGCAGCCTAGTCCGCTTAGGGTTGGGGAAAGCGCGAAGCTCAAGGTCACTGGTCCTTGCCAATTCCCTTCCACCCCCCCACGCAGGCGCAAAGCGGGATTTGTGGTGAGGTTTGCCAGAT
>JAGDVW010000035.1:1298-2907 GCA_023255835.1 Candidatus Acetothermia bacterium | reverse complement strand
CCTTCCACCCCCCCACGCAGGCGCAAAGCGGGATTTGTGGTGAGGTTTGCCAGATCCGCCCAACCATTTAGGGATAAGGAAAAGCTTGGGTCGCCAAGAAAACGGGCGGTGAAGCCCAAACCGTGGGAATCGCTCCGGCCGGAGCTCCCGATCTCCTCATAACCGGGGAACCGCGAATACAAAGAGAGGCCGAGCTCCCAAGCCGTGGTTTTTCTGCGCAGACCGAGGCTTGCCGTCGGGCCAAGGCGGGTGTGTTCCTCCGCAGGAGGATCGGAAAATCTCCCCAGATCCCGCCCATCGATTCCGGTCTGCATCTGCGGGAATTTTTGGGGGGTTGGAGAGATTTGCCAAAGCTCCAAGTTGTAATTCTGGTCCGCTTGGGTCCCGGCCCAAAGGCCGCCCAGGCCGCTTCCCAGGGCGGTGAAATCGCCGCTAACCACGAGATCTCCTTCCCAATAGACGCCGTCCTGAGTGGCATACCAAATGGAATCCCGCCACACCGCCATGGACCGAACCGGGACCCCGTAAACCACCCAACCTGCGCCGATGCCATCCGTCAGGACCCTGATCCCTTCGTCGTTGGCCACCAGGAGTTCGCCGGCGCGCCAAAGGAGGGCATAGATTGGGCCAGCAACCCCAAGCCTTTCCCAGCCATTTTGGCTAAGGCGGAAGAGGCCAGCAGTGGTGCCGAGGTAAAGGTCCCCAGCCCAGAGGATAGCAGTGGGTATCCCCTCGGGAAGGGCTATGCGCCCCCATTCCGCCGGTTTAGTTAAGGAAGAAAGAGGGGTCACCCCAAGCTCGGCCTCGGTGGCCATGTAGAGGTGGCTTCCATCTTGGGTCAGGCCCAGAACCTTCGTCCCTTGGAATTTTTCCGTTCGATCTTTATTCCAGTCCTCAGGATAAAGGCGGGTCCAGCTGCGGACCCGGCCGAACGCCTTGGGTTCGGAGAGGTCCACGATGGTGAGCCCGGAGTCCGTGCCGATGAGAAGGCGGTTGGGAAGGGCAAGGAGGCACAGGGCCGCCCGGCCAGCCAAGCCCTCAGCTGAACCAAAACTAGAAAAGCGCCCGTTCTGGTATACCGTGATCCCGTTTTGATGAGCGAAGACCAGGGCTTCCCCATCGGCGGTGCGCGCGGAGGTGATGGCGTTAATCCTGTTCTTCGCGGGGAGCCGGGCGTTGTCATCGGTGGGGAAAACGTTTTGGGAAAAACCAAATCGCAAAGAATAGTCCCATTCCCCGAGCTTCCCCTGCCAAGAAAAGACCGCGAGGGAATGGGTATTGGGCATGGTCCGGGAGGTGGGGGAGGGAATGCCGAAGTCCGCGGCCTGCCAAATCCCGAGCGCTCCGGGCCCTAAACTTAGAGTAGCCCCAAGGAAATAGCGCTCGTATTCGGTGGAAACACCGAGGGCCCCCCGTTGCCGTTCGAAATCCACCCGCAGCTCGTCCGCCGGGCTGATATCCACAAAAAGGGTGAGGAGGCCGGCCTCGTAGTCCATGGAGTAATCCACGTCCCGCTTGAGAAGCTGTCCATTTAGGTAGACCTTTTCGGAGCCGGGGATGACGGAAAGGCCAAGGGAGAAGGTGGCCCCTTCCCGGGTGTAGTCGAAGC
>JAGDVW010000035.1:0-1198 GCA_023255835.1 Candidatus Acetothermia bacterium | reverse complement strand
ACCCCCTCTTTGGGGAAAAGACGCACGGTGTAAGAGGAAAGGAGGGGGTCGGCCAATCCCCGGAATTCGGAATCCCCAGGAAGCCGCACCTCCACCACCAAGGAATCCTCCAGCACCTCTTTTTCCCCAAGGCTTAGGTACCGGCGGCGCTGGGCCTGGGCCAAGGGATAGGCCTCCTCGTCCACCCTCATCTCCGCAAACTCAGCCAGACCTGAAAGAAAAGCCGATTCCAAATCACTTCCCTCCACAAACGGGTAGGTTTTTTTGTTCGCGCCGCTTAACCCTTGGGCCGCGTTGTAAAGGTCGATCAAGTCCAGGATTCGGTTGCGAAGGAGGACCTTTGGATCGTGCCGAAGAAGGAGGACATCGCCATTATCATGGATCACAAGATAAGCGCCGGAGGGGAGCTCGAAATCCGCGTTTTTTTCGATTGTTTCGCGAAGGTAATCCAGCCCCCAATCTTTCAGGAACTGGGCGAAAGGATCACCCAGGCGGAAGACCAGACGAGGGACGGAGAAACCCTCGACGAAGGGCACCGAAAGTTCGAAGAAAAACAGGCCCTCCACGGAGGAAAGGTATGGGGCGGGAAGCCAAGGCTGGTTGGGGTCCTCGTAGTAAAAAGTGAGATCTGCATGGCCCATGCCCCCTTTGAACGTTAGGGATTCCGAGATCCCCTCAAGCCGAGCCAAAAGGGCGCTTAAGCCGAGGCTTTCGCGGGCCACCGCGACCCGCGCACCGAGAACCTTTTTGTTGTAAACACCAAGGGCGTCCCCTTCCGCGCCCACCACGAACCGGCCGAGCTCGGCGTACCAGGGCTTTTTGTCCATCACCACTAGGAAATCCTGAAAACCCGGGCCCAGCTGGTCGTTGAAACTGGCCTTGATGGTGAGGAAGTCCAAGACCGTGCCCTCGATTTGAGCCCAAAGGGATTGGGTGAGGGTGAGCTGCCCGGGCTCCAAACCTTCCAAGGAGAGGAGGGCAGGGTCGCCGAACCCCACCTGGACCCCCCAGGTTTTCTGGCCGGTCACCTTGATGGTGAAGGATTCGCTTCCGCCCGCGTTCTCGGCCGAAACCGGCAGGGCCAGGCAAGCTAGCAAAGCGAACCCCAAAAATCTCCACTTTACGGCCATCGCAGGACAAAGGATACGCGAAAGCCCAAGGGGAGGTCAGGGTGGAGGGTGAACGCCCAATCCAACCC
>JAGDVW010000059.1:4525-6239 GCA_023255835.1 Candidatus Acetothermia bacterium | reverse complement strand
GCCCTCTCTTCCGTGGATGCCCAAGTGGAGGAAGGGATCCTTGGGAACCTGCGCGGAGTTCTGCGTGGGAAAACGGCGATCGTCGTGGCCCACCGCATCTCCGCCGTGCGGGAGGCGGATTGGATCGTGGTCCTCTCCGAGGGCCGGATCGTGGAGGAAGGCGATCACAACCGGCTTGTTCGGCGGGGCGGGTTTTACGCCCGGCTCTGTGAGCTTCAGGCGGTGCTTTCCCCATGATCGGTCCACATTCGCATGCGGAGTGGGAAGAGGAGCAGCTAGGGAAGGCCCTGGATTTACGCCTTCTGCGCCGGCTTTTGCGGTATGCCCGGCCCTATTGGCCGCTCCTTGCCCTGGCCCTCCTTTTGAGCGGTGGGATCTCCGTGATCGAGCTCGCCCTTCCTTATATCACCAAGATCGCGGTGGACGAGGTCTTGGTGCTCCCTTGGGTGGAGATCCGCAGTTCCACCCCTCCTCTGCCGGGGGCAATAGTCCTTGAAGAAGGCCGGTACCTTGTGCGGGAGGCGGATCTGCCCAGCGACCTTGTGGGGGAGTTCGAGCGCACCGGGGCTTTGGGCGGGCGCTGGCTTTTGGTCCCCTTGGACTCCCGGGAATCCGCAGTCGCCCTCCAATATCCTGACCTCTTCCTGGCCACACCCGCCGGTTATGCCATCCCTGAGGAGAACCTCAAAGCCCTTCCCCGAGCCGAGGTTTGGCGGCTCAGGGCCCCACAGTATCGGCTGCTTGGCCTTCTGGCCCTGGTTTTCTTGGGCTTCCTCCTTCTGCGCTTTGGGCTCGCCTATGGCCAGATTTACACCTTGCAATACGCGGGCCAGCGCATCATGTTCGACATGCGCCGGGAGATCTTCGGGCACCTTCTGCGCCTCCCCATGAGCGTTTTGGACCGCGAGCCGGTGGGCAGGCTTGTCACCCGGGCCACGAACGATGTCGCCGCCGTGAACGAGATGTACACCCGCGCTTTGGTGAACCTGATCCAGGACTTTTTTATGATGCTTGGCGTTTTGGCCATCATGTTTCGCCTGAATCCTTGGCTCACCCTTTATCTTTTGGCGTTCGCGCCGCTCATCGCTGTTTTGGCCTTCGCGTTTCGCAGGATAGCGCGGGCGGCTTATCGGGAAGCCCGAAAAGTCTTGGCCAGGCTCAACGCCTACCTTGCGGAAAGCCTCTCAGGGATGGTGGTGATCCAGCTTTTCCGCCAAGAACTTCGGAGCCTGCGGCGCTTTGAGGAGATAAGCCAGAGTTTCTTTCGAGCGCAGATGCGCACCATCATGGCCTTCGGCCTGTTTGGGCCGGCCATCGCCATGATGCAAAACTTGGCCTTGGCTTTTCTCATCTGGTACGGGGGCCGTGGGGTTCTGGCCGGGGCCTTCACTTTGGGCGGCCTCATCGCCTTCACCAGCTACATCCGCAACCTCTTCCAGCCCCTGGTGCGCCTCTCCGAGGAGTACGACGTGCTTCAAGCGGCGATGGCCGCGGCCGAGCGGATTTTCATGTTCCTGGACATGCCCAAAGAGCCCAGCGGGGAAAAGCCCGTGCCGAAGATCCGCGGGGAGATCGAATTCCGCGACGTTTGGTTTGCCTATAACGACGAGGATTGGGTTTTGAAGGGTGTCTCTTTTCGGGTGCGGCCGGGGGAGAGGATCGCCATCGTCGGTCCCACGGGGGCTGGGAAAACCACGATCATAAGCCTTATCCT
>JAGDVW010000059.1:3309-4425 GCA_023255835.1 Candidatus Acetothermia bacterium | reverse complement strand
TCGCCATCGTCGGTCCCACGGGGGCTGGGAAAACCACGATCATAAGCCTTATCCTCGGCTTTTATCGGCCGCAACGGGGACAAATCCTCATCGACGGCGTTCCTTTGGCGGAGCTGGATCTGGGGGAGTACCGGAGGCAAGTAGCCCTCGTCCCGCAGGATGTGTTCCTCTTTTCCGGGGACGTGTGGGACAACATCCGCATGTGGAACGGCGGGCTGGGGAAGGAGGAGGCGGAACGGGCCGCCAAACTCGTGGGAGTCCACGATTACATCCTCCGCCTTCCCGAGGGCTACGAGACCGATGTCAAGGAACGGGGGATGCGCATCTCCGTTGGGGAAAGGCAGCTTCTCTCTTTGGCCAGGGCCGCGGCCGCTGATCCCAAGATCGTGATCCTGGATGAGGCCACGGCCCACGTGGACTCCCACACCGAGGCCTTGGTACAAAAGGCCATGGAGAAGGTCATGGCCGGCAGGACCACCATCGCCATTGCCCACAGGCTCTCCACCATCCGCAACGCTGATCGGGTCCTGGTGATCCACGAGGGGAAGGTGGTGGAAGAGGGAACGGTGGAGGAGCTTTTGGCCAAAAAAGGGCTCTTTTGGGCCCTCTGGCAGCTTCAATTCGCGGGGGCTAGAGATAGCCCAAGGTAGTTCCCACGATCATCCCCGCGCCCAAAAGGACCATCACAAGGCCGGTGGCGAAGTGGAGCCAGCCCAGCTTGGCCTGGCGCCAGCGCTCGGCCCGCGCTGTGGTCGTCACCCCAAGGTGCACCAAAAAGGCCACGGCCACCATGGGGAGGACGAAGATGAAGTTGTAAAGCAAAAGCCAAAGGGCCCCCTGGACCCGGGTGGTGGTCTGGGAAAGGAGGGTGAGGATCACAAGGTACGGCCCGGAAGTGCAAGGAGCAAGAAAGAGGGCGTCGAGGAGGCCTACCAAAAATGCTCCAGGAATGGAGATGGCCTTGGAGGTGAGCTTTTTCAGCGATGGCCTCCAGCTCTCCGGGACCTCGATGGAAAACCATTTCCCATACCAAAGGAGGTCCTTCATCTCCCAAAGGCCCACGAGGATGGCCAAGGAGGAAACGGCGTAGATAAAGGGGGCGCGGAACGCCCGCGT
>JAGDVW010000059.1:0-3209 GCA_023255835.1 Candidatus Acetothermia bacterium | reverse complement strand
AGGACAAAGCCGGTGAGGTAATAGGTGACGAAAACCCCGGCGGCGAAGGCGAGCCCCGCCCAGATCACCTTCGTGCGCTTCCCCACCACAAGGAGCGTCCCCAAAAGGAGGACCAAAACCGCAAGATCACAGGGGTTTATGGAGTCCAGGGCTGCTCCGCCCACCACTGCCCCTAAAGTGAGTTTTTCCCGCAGGCTCAACCGATCCAAGGGCGACGCGGCCTTTTCCGCCACGGCCTTTGCCACGCTTTCTTTCAGGGCTTTTTCCCCTTCCGCGCTGGGATAGGGGATGGGTTCCTTCCTGGGAAGGTAGAGGTTTCCCCCAAGGAGGGCGATATCGCCCAAAAAGAGGGCCGGCGGTTCGCCTTTGGCCCCATAAAGGCGCGAAAGCTTCTCAAACCTATCCCGGCCCTCGGCACTGCCCGGGTCCAGGACCTGCACCCCAAGCTCGGGAAATTGGGAAAGAAGCTCGCCCACCAAGGATTGGTAAAAAAAGGCTTCCGGAGTTTCTTCGGCGGGGAGGAAGAGGACGGCGGTGGTGGCTTTTGGGGGAAGTTTGGTGAGGGGGGAAGGGGCGTTCTCCGCAATCGCCCGCTGGATCACCTCCTCGAGGACCATCTCTTGAGCCAGGCCGGAATACTTCATGGGCGTAGGGCCCAGGCCATAAAAGGTGTCATAAACCATGACCACGTCGCCCACAAAAACCATGGGCACAGGCCCGACCTCCGCTCCGTAAACGGAAAGGAGGCGAAAGAGGAGTTGCCAATTCTCGGGCTGATGGATTTCATAGGTCCGGAGCTCAAAGGTGAGTCCTTGGGCCTGAAGGTCCTGGAGGAATTCCAAAACTTCCTGGCAATGTGGGCAAGCCTGGTCGTAGAAAAAGAGGACATCTACAGAAAAGCCGATCCAACCGAGGATCACGATGAGGAGGCTCAAAAATGCTTTACGCATGGTTTTCCCCCTTCAAAAATGTCTCCTCGATCCAGGCTCGCAGGGCATCGCGGACCCTGCGGAATTTTTCCAAATCCCCTGTGGCTGGGTCAGGGAAAGGAACGTGCATGTATTTTTTCCCGCCGGGGAAGAATGGACAGGAACCGGGGGCATCGTCGCCGCAGAGGGTTACGACCACGTCGAAGGTTTGTCCCAAAAATTCCGCGACATTTTTGGCGCGGTGATGGGAGATATCGATCCCGATCTCGGCCATGGCCTGGATGGCCAGGGGATGCACCTGGGTGGGCATGTGGCCGGCGCTTTCCACCTCGAATCGATCCCCGCCCAACACCCGCAGGAGCCCTTCCGCCATCTGAGAGCGCGCGGAGTTGTTGGTGCAGAGAAAAAGGACGCGGGTTTTCTTCATTTTATGACGAAGAAAAGCACAAGGACGGCGATTCCCAAAAGGAGGGCGATCTCCAGGGGGCTCAAAACCCGGGCCTTGGTGGCGGGCAGGCGCTCCATGGGCGAGGGGCAACCTTGGGCCAAACAACGCTCTACTTCCTCCCGGATTTGGAGCTCCACGGCCCGCCCGATCCCGGTGATGGCTAGACCCCCCACGAACACGGTGGGCACCGTTTCCTCTTTGAGACCATAAGCCCGGGCCAGGGTCACCATCAGCCGCCAGTTATCGGGGTTGAAGGTCACCTCGTGCTCGACCACCACGAGATCCGGGTATTCTTGGGCGAGCCCCTCCAAAAAAGCCTTCATCACATGGCAATCGGGACAAGTGGCGGACCAAAAGAGATGAAGCTCCACCTGCCCCGCCCAAGCGGAAAAGGCGAACGCTATCAGCGCCAAGAAGCCCCAAAATTTCTGCATTTTTCCCCTCACAGCTAGGATCCCGAAGTCCAGAGGAGTTCGGCCCCGTATTGCGCGGTCCAAGCGCGCATGCCGCCGAAGAGGCACTTGGCCTCAGGGTAGCCGTGGTCGCGGAGGTAACTGGCGATGGAGCAGGCCCTGGTTCCCTCCTCATCCACGAGCCAAATGTTTAAAACATATCCGGGGCGGGTCGGAGGAAGGGTTTTGGCCCAGTTCACAAGCTCGTTTTGGGTGAAAAGGGGAACATTCAGGGCGCCGGCGATGTGGCTGTCCTGGAAATCCTCGGCCCGGCGCACATCCACCACTACGATGTAGTTGCGCGCCACCTGGCTGGGGGTCACGGTGAAGCCCGTCCCAGCATGGGGTGAGCCCTGAGGGGCCGCGGGGATTTGGTCCTCCCCCCAGACGAGGAAAAGGTCGCCCAATTCTTGCCACCAGCTCACAAGGCCGCCGCGGATCGCCCGCGCAAGGAGGAATCCCTTTCGTTGAAGCAGGGCCACGGCCTGCGCGCTTTTTTCGCCAGTTTCGTCGTAGATATAGATCACGTGGGTCTTGGGCAGTTTCTCCGCCCAGGCCTCAAGTTGGCTCAGGGGAACGTTGAGCGCCCCAAAAAGGTGGACCTTCGCGTATTCCGCCGGTTCCCGCACGTCCAAAAGGAGGAAGAGGCTTTGGTAGAGGGCGGTGGCCGGGGCCTCGTGGGCCGACATCGTCCGCACCGTTCCCCGCACGGTGATCACCACCTGGGGCCGGGCAGGATCGTTAGTGTAGAGGGTCACCGTTTGGGAGACGGGCTGCACATAGCGGCCATAGCCGGTGGTGTTGAACCGGATCTTCATGACCACCGCTTCCCCGGGATTGAGCTCGCGCTTGGGAAGTTCATAACTCGTGCAGGAGCAGTTGTAGGAGACCCGGCTGATCACGAGCTTTTGGTCCCCCACGTTGGTGATGGTCACGGTGAATTCCACCACCGTCCCATCCACGGCCACCCCGAAATCGTAGAGTTCCGTGCTCACCTGGATCTTTGGGGCGGAAAGCCCAGTAAATGCCGTTCCCATAA
Organism: Candidatus Acetothermia bacterium; assembly: GCA_023255835.1. Classification (GTDB taxonomy): domain Bacteria; phylum Bipolaricaulota; class Bipolaricaulia; order Bipolaricaulales; family Bipolaricaulaceae; genus DTER01. Next base: position 341 of record JAGDVW010000059.1, on the reverse strand, counting down.
GCGCTAATGCGAAAAGAATCCTCCGCATCATTTCCTCCTTTAGAGCACCTAATTATCTACGCTCAGCGGGGTTCCCCGGTTTTCCCTCAGCGCAAGAGGCCGCGGACCACGGTCTCCACGGCTTCTTCCTCGGTGAGGCCGCGGGCCATGAGGGTTTCCAATTCCTTCCGGTCGATGCTCCCGATGGCCGCCTCATGGGTGAGCTTGGCCCGCTCGTCCACCACCACGAGTTTGGGCACCGCCGCGGCTTTGGCCCTGGTTCCCCGCAGGATCTCCGTGCAGTCGATGTGCCCGCGGGAATACGGGCCGATCCCCACCGCCTCGCCAATGAACTCCGCCTC
>JAGDVW010000054.1:31390-32831 GCA_023255835.1 Candidatus Acetothermia bacterium | reverse complement strand
GAAGATTTTCGCCAAATCGCCACTATCTTGCGCTCCAGTTGACGGAAGGGCTTAAGAGGAACAAAATGCTTTTTGCCGATGGAGCGAGAGCTTTCCCTCAAGTGGCGGCAGCTTTTGAGCTCGATCTCCGACGGAATATTGCGCTCCTGTTTGCCGAGCTCCCCGGAAAAAGTGCGGTTCGATCCGGAACGCCGCATCCTCTACCTCGAGTTCGACTCCCAGTTCAAGCGGGACTATGTGCTCCGCAAGCTCACAAAACTCCGGGAGGCCGCGGAGAAGGTGTTCGGGCCGGTGGAGATAAGGGTGGGAGAGCTCCCCCTTTTGGCGGAGCTCCGGAGTCTCAAGGACAGGGCCGCGGAGGTGGCGGACATCTTGGTGATCGGCCTAGGGAGCGGGGGGATAAACGCCCTCGCCCGCATGTGGACAGCGGAATTGCGGGGAGTGCGCTTGGTGGCCATGGACACCGATTCCCAGGCCCTCTCCGCGGTGAAGATCCCGAGCAAAGTGCTTTTGGGCGGGCAGGTGACGGGCGGGCGCAGCGCCGGCGGGGACCCGGAGCGGGGGAAGCGCGCCGCCGAGGAATCCCTGTTCGACATCGAGCAGGCCATCGGCCAGGCCCATTTGGTCTTTTTGGCCTGCGGCCTTGGGGGAGGAACGGGGACGGGCGCCGCCCCGGTGGTGGCCAAACTGGCCCGCACCAAGGGCGCCCTCACCGTGGGAGTCGTGACCATCCCCTTCTCCTTCGAGGGGTTGGCCCGGGCGCAGCGGGCCCAGCAAGGGCTGGAGAGGCTCAAGACCGAGGCTGATGTGCTCATCGTGATCCGCAACGACCGGCTTTTGCAGTTATCTTCGGCTGTCCCCATAACCAAGGCTTTTGAGCTTGTGGACTCCGTTTTGGTGCGGGGCGTGCGGGGCATTTCCGACCTCATCACTATTCCCGGCCTTATCAACCTGGATTTCGCCGATGTGGCGGCGGTGCTGCGGGGAGCGGGCACGGCGGTGATGGGCATGGGCGAGGCCCAGGGCGAGGGGCGGGCCCTCAAGGCCGCCAAGGCCGCCGCGACAAACCCCCTCCTCGAGGCCGGAAGCATCCAAGGCGCCCGAAGAATCCTCCTCAACGTCTCCGGTGGCGATGACCTCACCCTCTCCGAGGTCACCCAGGTGGCCGAGTTCATCCGCAAATCCGCTAGCCCCGATGCCGATTTGGTTTTTGGCGCCACCATCCGCCCGGAACTCATGGGCAAAGTGGCGGTGACCGTTATCGCCACTGATTTCCGCGAGCCGGTGGCCGAGGAGACCGAGCCGGAAAAATTTGTCCGGCCAGTCCTGCCGCGCCGCTCCCCCACGGAAAATTACGATCTCCCCGCGTTTTTGCGCCGGCCCAAAGAGGAGGGCTGAGGCTCGGCAGGCCCTCGGTCCCACGGGAATTAGCCCTTGACAA
>JAGDVW010000054.1:23837-31290 GCA_023255835.1 Candidatus Acetothermia bacterium | reverse complement strand
CAAGCGCTTCACCTTCTTCGTGCAGCCGCTTGGCCCGGCCAACGCCCCGGCCGGGGCGTAACCTCATTCCTGCGTAGCGTCTCCGTCTTTTCGGTTCTGCTTTGCCTTTCTTTTCGGTTTCCCAAAGGAGGGAGGAAGTGAAGCGCGAAGCTTTGGCTTTGGAGGTTACGAGCGTTGTGCTTGGGGCGAGCCGGGATTTCTTGGTGAGGGAAGGGTTTGTGGAGCTTTTGCCGGTGATCCTGGCCCCGGTCACCGATCCTCTGCGCACCACCCCGGAGTGGGCGGTGATCTCCGCCTATGGCCGCTCCTGGTACCTCACCCGGAGCATGATCTTCCACAAACAAGCAGCGATACGGGTGCATCCCAAGATCTTTTGCTTCTCCCCAAACGTCCGCTTGGAGCCCGCGGAGCGTGCCCAAACCGGACGGCATCTCTTCGAATTCGTCCAGTTGGACCTGGAGGTGCGGGGCGCCTCCCGCGAGGAAGTGATGGATCTTGGGGAACGGCTCCTCCTCCACATCCTTTCGCAAGTGCGGCGGGAATGCGGAAAAAGCTTGGAAAGGGAGATCCCCGAGTATTCCCGGCCTTTCCCCCGCATCAGTTGGCAGGAGGCCCGCCAGGAATTCGGGGAGGACTTCGAGGTGGAGCTCTCCCGCCGGAGCAAAACGCCGCTTTGGCTTGTGGACTTCCCCATCGATCAGCGGGAGTTCTACGACCGGGAGGATCCCAAAAGGCCGGGGGTCCTTTTGGACATGGACCTCCTCTATCCCGAGGGGTTCGGGGAAGCCCTCTCCGGGGGCGAGCGGGAATACCAGCTTGAAAGGCTCAAGGCCCGCATCCTCCGGCAGGGCCTCTCCTTGGATGCCTTTCGGCCCATTTTGGCCCTGGCCGCGGACGGCCTTCCCCCTTCCGCAGGCTTCGGGATCGGGGTGGAGAGGCTGGTGCGGTTCATCTGTGGCTTTCCCCACGTGGCCCAGGTACGCCTTTTCCCCCGCGTTCCCGGGGAGGAGGCCCCCCTTTAGCCCAGGCGGGCCTTCTTCACCGCGTACATCCGCTGGTCGGCCTCCCGCAGGAGCTCCTCGGGAGGCCGCCCATTTTGGGGATCATAAGCGACGATCCCCGCCGAGAAGTCCAAAAGGAAGCCCAGCTCCAGCGTGTGGCTCCAGGCCCGCAGTTTCCCGCGCAGGCGCTTCACCGCCTCCTCCGCTCCAGCCTCGTCGGTCTCCGGAAGGAGGAGGAGAAACTCATCGCCGCCGTAGCGGAACACATAGTCGCAAGCTCGGAGGCTCTCCAGGAGGAGCTTGGCGATCTCCCGGAGCACCTCATCGCCCCGGATGTGCCCAAAGACGTTGTTCACTTGCCGGAAGTTGTCCAAGTCCAACAGGGCCAGGGCGAAGGGGTGGCCATAGCGCTGGGCCCGCTTCATCTCCCGCGAAAGCACCTCAAAGAGATACCGCCGGTTATACAGGTTGGTGAGAGGATCGCGGTGGCTCAGCTCGCGCAGGCCCTCCCGGGCGCGCAGGCCCAGGATGGTCATGGCCAAAAGATCGGCCACGGAAAGAAGAAATTCCTCATCCTCCGGCCGGAACCGCTCGGGCTCGGTGCTCTCCACATCCAAAACCCCCAAAACTTCGGCGCCGGAGAGGATGGGCACGGCGAGCTCCGCCCGGATCTGCGGATGCACGGGGATGTACCTCGGATCCCCTAGGACGTAGCCCAGCCGGAGGGGACGGCGGTTCTCCGCCACCCAGCCGACGACCCCTTTCCCAAGGGGGAGGCGCATCCCCACGGAATACTTGGGCCCAGGCAAATCCGAATGGGCCGCGCACACCACCAACTCCTCGCCCTCTTTGAGGAGCACCGCGCCGAACTCGTAGCGCACCTCGCGGCGGAGGATCTCCAGCGCACCAAAAAGGAGCTCCTGAACGCTTTCGAAGCGGGAAAGCTCGTGGGCGAGCTTGAACGCGCCCTGAAGCCATCCTTTGTGGCGCTGGAGCTCCTCCATTTGGAAGGCGCGTTCCGCGGCAAGGGCCGCGAGATCGGCGAAAACTTCCAAGGGCTCGAGCATCTCCAGGGTTGGCTCCCTGGGGGTGACCGGCTCATCCAGGGAGATGTGCCCGATTATTCCGGCCCGGCCGTGGAGCGGGATGAACAAGAAATCGTCGGGATGCCAGCCAGGGGTGGTGGATCGCCCGGGAACGCCCACGTGCTTGTCCCACGGCACCCGATCATGGGGGATGTAATAGGATCGACCGATTCGGAACTCCTCTTGGAAGGCAAGGAGGCGCTGCTCTGGGGTCAGGCCTCCTTGGCGGCGGAGCTTTTCCTCCTCTTCAGGGGTGAGGCCGGCCGTGGCCAGGGCCAGCACCGGCCCCAAAAGGGGCGGCTGGTGGCGGAGATCGTAGAGGGAGACCACGGCCCGGCGGAACGGGGAGTTCTCCACCACCGCCTGGGCTGTGCGGCGAAGGACCCCCTCCAAACTCTGAGAGGCCAAAATTTCTTGGGCCGCGGCGAGCAAACTCCGCCTGAGCCGCTCCGCCTCCGCTTCCCAGCTGACGTCCCTCAGGATCCCCTGAACTGCCGGCCGCCCGCGGTAAATTATGGGCCAGGCCTGCACCTCCAAGGTCACAATGGTCCCGTCTTTTCTGAGGGCGCGAAACCGATAGTGCCGGAGAGCCTCCTCCCCTTTCAGGCGCCGCTCGAGGTTCCCCTGCACAACCAAGCGATCCGCGGGGTAGACGAAATCCAAATAGCTTCGGCCCAAAAATTCCTCGCGCGCATAGCCGCTGATCCTGGACAGGCCGGCGTTGGCAAAAACAATCTTCCCATCCTGGATCACGTAGACCCCGACGATCTCGTTTTCCACGAATTGCTGGAAGCTGCGAAGCATTTCCTCCTTTTCCGCGTGTTTCAAGGAAAAGGCCAGCGCCAGGGAGACGGCGCGGGCGAACCCTTTAAGATGGCCGAGGTCGGCGGAGCTGGGGCGCCAAAGCCGGCGCGCCCCCGCCATCAACACCCCCAATGCCCTCTCCCCAACCACAAGGGGCACATAAAGCTTCACCCCCTCCCCTGGGAAAGAAGGATCGGGAGCTCCTTCGACCACCAAAATCTGGCGCGTGGAAAGGGCCTGCTCTAGATACCGGGCGGATGGATCATGTTCCAGCGAAGAGGAGCGGGAAAAGCCGTGGTGCGCCAGGAGGCAAAATTCCTGGCCCTGAAGGAGGTAAATCGCGCCGAAATCCAAACCTAAAAGGGGAAGAAGCCTGGCCAGGGTTTTTTCGCCGAACTCCTGGGGAGGGAGCTCGGCCAAGGCCGTCTGCCCCAAGGCCTCCAGGATTTCAAGGCTTGGCAACTCCATGGCCCCCCATCCTGGGCTATTTTAACCTCAAGGGAAAAATTTCAGGTCCAGAGGGCGGCGATGGCCTCGATGAGGATCTTGGCCGCGCACACCGCGGAAACGCCTGATGGATCCAAACTAGGCGCGAGCTCCACCAAATCCATTCCGATCACGCAAAAACGCTGAAGTTCCCGGAGGACCCCAAGAAAATCGGCCCAAAGGAGGCCGCCTGGCTCGGGGTTCGTCACCCCCGGGCAAAGGCTGGGATCGAGGAAGTCCAAATCCACGCTGAGCCAGAGGGGAAGATCCGGGCGCAGCTTTTTGGGGAACTCCACGGGGGTGGCAAAACAGGGCTCGTCCAGATCGGCGCCGAAGAAGGAACGGGCGCCCACGACCACGAGGTTATCCACCAATTCCCAGGCCCGGCGCAGGGCGGTGGCATGGCAAACCTTCAGGCCCAGATATTCTTCGCGGAGGTCGGAGTGGGCATCGAGGGCCAGGACCTGAAGAGCCCCGAATTTTCGGGCCGCCCGCACCGCCGGGATCAATACGGTGTGCTCCCCTCCCAGGACCACCGGGACCTTCCCGTCCCGGAGGATCCTTTCCACCTCCGCCTCTTCTTCGGCGAGGACCTCCTCCAGGGAGCGGTAGGGATCGAGGTCCCCAAGGTCGCAGATTCGTGCATCCCGCACGTCTTTGCGGAAGATGGCGGAGAAGAATTCCACGGAATCGGAGGCGGAGCGGATGGCGTTGGGGCCCTGGGCCTGGCCGCCGCGCCAGCTCGTGGTCCGCTCCAAAGGGACCCCCAGGATCACCACCCGGGCCTCCTCGTAGGAAATGTTCGTGCCCAAAAAGCTCAAGCGCTGGGGCATGGGGAAAGGATCTCCAAAATAAACGGAGGAAGCGCCGTGGCCGCCTGAAAAACTTGGGGGCTCAGGTAGCGCAGGGTGAGCTTTCGCTCCGCAAACCTTTGGGCCAATTCCTCCAAAGCGGGGAGCTTTGCCAAGGCCACCACATAGGCCCAGATCCCCGAGGGATAGAGGGGCATGAACCCCAAATACGGTTGGACCGTGGGGAAAAGGGCTTTTAAGGAAAACACCACCTTTCGAAGCTCCTCGGGATGGAAAAAGGGGCTTCCGGCCTGAAGAGCAAGGACGCCGCCAGGCCGCAATGCTTCCTTACAGGCTTGGAAAAAACTTTTCTCAAAGAGGGCGGCCCCTGGGCCAACGGGATCCGTGGAATCTACGAGGATCACGTCGAACTCCTCCTTATGCTCGGGAAGAAAACGCTCACCCGGGGCGATCTCCACCCGCACCCTTTGGTCCGAAAAAGCGCCCTGATGCACGGAAGGGAGCCATTCCTTGGCCACCTCGATGACCTCAGGATCGATTTCCACTAAGGTGACCTGCTTTACGGGGTGGCGCAAGACCTCGCGGAGGGCCCCGCCGTCCCCGCCGCCCACGATGAGGACTTTTTCCGGGGAGGGATGGCAAAGGAGCGCGGGATGCACCAGCATCTCATGGTAAAAAAACTCGTCGCGCTCGGAGAGCATGAACCTCCCGTCCAGGGCCAGGACCCGGCCATGGCTCTCGGTCTCCGCCAGGTCCAGGACCTGGTAGGGCGTTCTCCGGCGGACGAGCCACCTCCGGACGCCCAGACAGAACCAGACGCCCGGCGCCTGTTCCTCACATAACCAGTCTTCTCCCGGTCTTCTTCCGCCGGTCATATTTGTATGCCGCGTTTTATCTCGATGAGGTGGGTGCGCTGGGGGCGGAAGAGCTCACGGAAGACCTCGAAGGCCGCCTCCGGCACCACCTTCTCCCCGCAGGTGAACACATCCAAAGCGACGTAGCCGTGCTCCGGCCAGGTGTGCAAAGAGATGTGGGATTCGGCGATCACCGCCACGCCGGACACCCCATGGGGATTGAAGGTGTGGACGTGGACATCGATGAGGGTGGCGCCGGCCCGGCGGACGGCCTCCACCAAGGCCTTCCTGATCTCCTCCGGATTGTTCAGGTTTTCGCGACAACCCCACAGCTCCGCCACCAGGTGCCTCCCGAGCTCCCGCATTTTTCACCTCCTCCCCGGGCAAGTTTTGGCCAAAAAACAACCCATTTGGGTTTTGGCCCAAACGGGTCTGACCACCCGAGCGTTCTCGGGTCACACTAAATTTTACGGGAAAGCTTAAGTTTGGGCTAGTTTCAGGAAACCGGAAGGGTTGCCGGCCGATCCAGCCAATCGGAAAGCCTCTTCTCCGCCCGCCCCTTCCAATGGCCCTTGTGGTAGACGTAGCTCACCAGGAGGGGGAAAACCAGGGTGGCCTCGGCCCAAACCATCACGGAAAAGCCCTGGGCCACCTTCCCCCAAGAGCTCGCCTCCTTTAAGGTGGAGCCGGAAAGGCCGCCATCGCGCACATCGGCGGTGGTGATCTGGATCGCGTATTTATGCATGGGCACGGGGAAGCCCAGGACATCCGCGGCCACCGTCACATCCTGGGCGAAGTTCTTGGGCACACCCCCACCGAGCATCACCAAACCCGTTTCCTTCGCGGCGATCTTGATCCGAGTGAGTTCCCGGAAATCTTTTACGGAGTCGATGGCCACATGCCGCTCAGGATGGCGCCACTGATGCAAAACGAGCCCAAAACCGGCGCTGCAGTCGGAAAAAGCGGGGATGAAAATGGGAATGGCCTTCTCATAGGCCACCCGCACGATGGAATCCTCGCCGATCCCCCGCTCCACCAAATACCTCCCCATCTCCCGCACGAACTCCCGGGAGGAATAAACCCCGAATTGGAGGCGATCGGCGATCTCAGCCACGGTGTGATCACAAACGCGGAGCTCATCCTCGTCGATGAAGGTGTCGTAGATCCGGTCGATGTGAAGCTCCCTGAGCTCGTTATCGTCCACATCGGGGCTCCCGATGTAATGCTTAAAACCCAGGGCCTCGAAGAAATCCTGGTCCACGATATTCGCGCCGGTGGCCACCACGGCATCCACCATGTTATGGCGAAGGAGGTCCACGATACACCTTTTTAGGCCGGCGTTCACGAGGGAACCGGCAAGGCAAAGGATGATGGTGCATTCGGGATCGGAGAGCATCCGGTCATAAATCTGCGCGGCCTGAGCGAGGTTTCGGGCCTGATAGGACATATAGGCCATGGCCTCGAGGATGGGCACAGCGTTGAAGCTTTTGGGGTCGATGTGCCTAATGGGCTCGCGAAGGTAATCTTCCTTTTTGGCCATCCTCGCCTCCTAAAAGAGGAAGACGGCGGCGGCGATGACCGTGGTGTAGCCTTTGTTGTCCACGATGGCCGACTGAGTAACGTTCATGGTGCGCACGATTTTCCCGCTGATCTTCCAAATCTCCTTTTTTTCGTCCCACACCAATTCCTCGTCGAACTCGATCCCCAAAGTGGAGGCGAGCATGGATGCCGCCAGATCCTCGGCCTTGTCCCCGGCCTGCTTTTCGTTCTCCCCGAAGGCGTGGTATTCGGAAAGATAGCCGTAGGCGTTGGGATCGGCGGGGATGGCGCAGCCGATGGAAGCAGCGATGAGGCGGTGGGGCTCGTTGGAGGAGCAGCGGGAGAACACGCAGAACGCGATCTGCCCAGGCTTTATTTCCTTGAGGCCCTCGGAGCGGGGGATGATCTTGCATCCGGGCGGCAAAATGCTGGAAACATGCACCAAGTTGAGCTTTTCTATCCCCGCATCCCGCAGGGCAAGCTCGAAGGAACGGAGCTCATCCCGATGCCGTCCCACTCCCCGGGTGAAAAAGACCTTCCGGGGGACCAAGGGCCAGGGAAGACCCGCGGGAGCCTCCGCAACCGCCGGCGCCGGCTTCGTTTTGCGTGGCATGGCGAAAGGCGATTATAGCGCCTCAGGTGGTGGCCGCCTCCTCGTCGGTGAAGATGTCCCCCTCGTAGCGAACGTTCTCCACCTTCGGCTCCTCCACAAGCTCGATGCGGATGAGGGCCGAGCGGTACCAGGGCTCGAATTTCCCGGGGACGCGCTTCACCGGAAGATGGGGCCAGGCCCGCATGGTCTCGATGTACGGCCAGTTCACATACTCGTGGAAATTAGGGAAAAGGTCGGTGATCACAGCCCCGGCCTCAAG
>JAGDVW010000054.1:17065-23737 GCA_023255835.1 Candidatus Acetothermia bacterium | reverse complement strand
GGTAAGGCCAAGGTAACCAGCGCAGCCCGGCCCGCGCAAGGAGGAAATCCCGCGCTGGGCGAAAGCCAAATAACCGCGGAAACTCTCCGTGGGATCGCAAATAAAGGCGTCGAAGCGGCGAAGGAGCTCCGAAGGCAGGGGCTCGCGAAGATCGTGCTGGTAAACCTCGAGCCCAAGGTTTTCCGTTTGCGCCACTTCCCTGAGGAAGCCCACGATCCGCGGGTCCACGTCGAGCACGGCCACCCGTTTGGGAAGGCGGGAAAGGGCGGCGGCAAGGGAAACGAGGTCGTCATCGCCAAGGACGAGGATCTCTTTCCCCGCGAGATCCCCGCGGGCAAAAAGGAGGGCAATGCGGGCCACGGTGGTCTCCTCCGTCACGTAGCCCTGATCGAATTCTTGCGAGGCCTCCGGCCGATTCTGCGCAAGACGACGGAATTCTCGAAGGAGTCCCCAAAAAGGAGAAAGCTCCAAGCCGCGGCCGCGGCAATGGGGACAACGAAGCTCCAGGAGTGGGGAGATCCCCAACCGCTTCGCTTCCTCTTTCCCCTTTTCCGTGACCACCACCCGCTCATTTATGAACGCCACCCAGCCCTCCTCCGAAAGGCTCTTGAGGGCCTCACAGGTGGCGAGGACCGGGATTCCCGCGAGGTCCACGATCCGCCAGATATCCCCGGAGGTCAGGGCCGCGGCGAGCACCCGCCCCACGTCCCTCTCCACCACGGGGATCCCCTGCTTTTTCTTGATCCTTTGGGCGATCTCTTTGAACGCCACTTTCACCTCCGGCCAACCACCAAAAGCTCTTCCTTGGGAAAGGTGGAAAGAACAAAAGCCCCATCCTCACCCACCACCACCAGGTCCTCGATGCGTATCCCAAACCGCCCAGGGAAATAAACCCCGGGTTCCACGGTGACCACATTTCCCCCAACGAGGATGTCCTCGGAAGTGGTGGAGAGGCGAGGGCCTTCGTGCACCTCCAGCCCGACCCCATGGCCCAAACCGTGGCCGAATTTCTCCCCTAAACCCACTTCCTCAATGACCTTCCGGGCCTCGGCATCCACATCTTTTCCGGAAACCCCGGCCTTGATAGCTTTGATCCCTGCCTCGTTGGCAGCCAAAACGAGCTTATACGCGTCCCTCACCTCTTTCCCTGGCTCCCCTAAGGCCACAACGCGGGTGATGTCCGCACAATACCCGTCCACTTTCGCTCCGATATCGAAGAGCACCACCTCTCCCTCGCGCAGGGGGTGGGCGGAGGCGCGGTGATGGGGCATGGCGCTTTGCGGGCCGGCGGCCACGATGAGCTCGAAGGCCACGTCGTCCGCGCCTTCTTTGCGGTACCAAAACTCCAGTTCCAAGGCCACCTCCCGCTCGGTCATCCCCGGCCGCAATTTTTTTATGATCCAAGAAAGCCCGGCCTCCGTGAGCTCCACCGCTTTTTTGATCTTTTGAATCTCCGCTTCGCTTTTGACGCGGCGAAGCTCCTCCACCGGTGAGCCCACGGGCACGAACTCCACACCCTGCCCAGCCTTCTTTAGCTCCTCAAAGAGCTGGAGGGTCGTGCGGGCGCTCCCCATCCCCACCCGTTTTATCCCGAGTTTCCTCAGGCGCTCGATCAGCTGAGGAACCCAGCGGCCCCGCACCTCCTCCACCGCCAAATCCACCTCCCTTTGGGCCTGTTCCGTGTACCGCGGATCGGTGAGAAAGAGGGTCTCCTCCCCCAGGACGAGGATCCCAAAGGTCCCGGTGAAGCCCGTGAGATACCGAAGATTTGGCTGTTCCGAGCCCTCCACGTTCACCAAAAGGAAGGCTTCGAGGCCTTGGCTCTGGACCTTCTCCCAAAGTTCCTTTCGGCGCCGCAAATACTCGTTCATCGTTCAACCATTGTAATTCAGGGTTTTCGCCGATCCAGGCCGGTGAAGATCCGCCGAAGCTCATAACGGCGGGTGCCAAGGCCGATGCGCTCCGCGTGCGCCAGCTGCTCCTCCCACCTCGCCGCGGGATGGGCCCGAAGGAACGGGTCGTACCCCACCGCCCCAAGGACCAAATCGATACAGGCCTGATCCAGGGCCACGGGATCGGTGCTCGCCAAAATCCCCAAATCCGGGGCCACCGGCGGCCGGTTCATCCCCCAGCAATCGCAATCGGGCGAGACCTGGGTGATGAAGGAAACAAAGAGGGCAGGGCGGTTGTTCAGCGCCGCCTTGGCGTATTCCGCGATCTTCCTGGCCAATATATCGCAGGAGGCGTCCTCCACTGCGGCCATCGCCCCATGGCTGCACATGGCCACGCATTGCCCGCATCCTTGGCAAAGGGAGTAGTCGATCTGGGCATATTCGGCAATGGTAATGGCTCCCGTGGGGCAATAGCGGGCACAAAGCCCGCAGCGCACGCAGTTTTCCGCGCGCACCCTGGGCTTAGAAGTGGAGTGCTGTTCGAGTTTTCCGGCGCGCGACGCCGCTCCCATCCCTAAGTTCTTCAAGGCCCCGCCGAAGCCCACCTGCTCGTGCCCCTTGAAGTGGGTCATCACCAAAAGGGCGTCGGCCAGGGCCACTGCGGCCCCGATCTTCGCCCGCTTCACGTATTCCCCATCCACAGGGATCTCCACCTCGTCCGTTCCCCTGAGCCCATCGGCGATGATCACCGGCGCCCCCACCACTTCCAGGACAAAACCGTTTTGGTAAGCGGTGAGGAGGTGATCGACGGCGTTGGAGCGGGTCCCGGTGTAGAGGGTGTTGGCGTCGGTGAGGAACGGTTTGGCCCCGAGTTTTTTGAGCTCGTCCACGGCCACCCGCACATAATTGGGCCGGAGGTACGCGAGGTTCCCAAGCTCCCCGAAATGGAGCTTTATGGCCACAAGCTGGCCAGCCTTGAAAATCCGGGGAAGGCCGGCTTCTTGGAGGAGCACCCGGAGTTTTTGAGGCAGGTTCATCTCCGGGGAGGCCGAAAGATCCGTGAACCATACGGTGGCCATGGCAAGCGAATTATACTGATCTTTTCCCAAGCCCTGGTTTGTGGGCCCCTCTGAGGCCAAAGTACACTTGGCGGCCATGACTGTGCCGGAAATTTCGCGGGCGGCGGAGGAGATTTGGGCTCACTGGGAAAAAGTCGCCAAGGATTTGCAGAGCCTCGAGGAATTGGAGGCGGTGCGGGTCCAGATCCTTGGCCGGAAGGGAAGCCTCACCCGGCTTTTTTCCGGGCTGCGAGAGCTTCCGCCGGCAGAGAGGGCCGAAGCCGGGCGGATCCTGAACGCCCTGAAGGAGCGGATCGAGGCGGCGCTCGCGGAGAAAAAAGAAGCCCTCGCCCAAAGAGCCGGCCTGGAAAAGCTCGCCCGCGAGCGCTACGACCTCTCCCTCCCCGGGAAGTGGCGGCCCCTGGGGAAACTCCATCCCCTCACCCAGGTGCGCCTGGAGATCGAGGAGATCTTTTTGCGGCTGGGCTTCGATGTGGCCACCGGCCCGGAGATCGAAAGTGAGTACTACAACTTCGAGGCCCTCAATATCGGGCCCGATCACCCGGCCCGGGACGAATGGGACTCCTTTTACCTTGGGGAAGGGGTGCTTTTGCGCACCCACACTTCACCGGTGCAGATCCGGGTGATGAAGGAGAGAAGGCCACCGGTGCGCATCATCTGCCCAGGAAGATGCTTCCGCCGGGATAACCCCGATGCCACCCACTCCCCCGTCTTCCACCAGGTGGAGCTCCTTTGGGTGGAAAAGGGCCTCACCTTCGCCCACCTCAAATGGGTGATCGGGGAGTTCGTGCGGGCCTTCTTCGGCCCGGGCTACGAGATGCGCTTCTCCGCCGATTTCTTTCCCTTCACCGAGCCCTCGGCCCAAGTGCACATCCGCAAAAAGGGCACGGAAAAGTGGCTGGAGATCATGGGTGCGGGCATGGTCCATCCCCGGGTTTTGGAGGAGGTGGGCTATGACCCCGAGGAAGTGAGCGGCTTCGCCTTTGGATTGGGCATCGAGCGGATGGCCATGCTCCGCTATGGGATCGAGGATATCCGCCTCTTTTGGCAGAACGACCTGCGTTTCCTTTCCCAGTTTTAAGCTGGGACCCTTTCCCAGCGGCGGCTCCCCTCGGAGAGGAGGACGGCCTCGAGCACGGCTTGGGCCCGCACCCCATCAACGAAACTCGGGACAGGATTCCTTCCCGCGGACAGGGCGGAAAGGAGCTCCACTACAGCGTGCACGAAGGTGTGCTCGTAGCCCAGGACGTGTCCCGTGGGCCACCAATTCTTCGCATAAGGGTGCACTTCCTCTGTGACCATGATCCGCCGAAACCCCCGCACGGAAGCGGGGTCATCGAGGCTATAAAACCAAAGCCAGTTGGGGTCCTCAGCGTTCCAAAAGAGGCTGCCTCGGGAGCCGTTCACCTCCAAGTGCATGAAGTTTTTCCTCCCCAGGGCCACGCGGCTCGTCTCGAAGACCCCGGTGGCTCCCGAGGAAAAACGGGCCAAAAAGGCAGCGGTGTCGTCCACGTCGACCTTTCCCATCCCACCCCCCGGAAGGGGCCTTTCCCGCACAAAGGTGGTGAGCATCCCCGTGACCTCGGCGACCTCGCCCACGAGGAAGCGGGCCAAATCAACGATGTGCACGGCGGTGTCCCCCAAGGCCCCGGAGCCGGCCCTCTCCTTTTGGAACCGCCAAGTGAGGGGAAGCCCGGGCGCTAAGCCCCAGTCCTGAAGGTAAAGGGCGTGGAATTGACGGATCTCCCCAAGGGCCCCGTCCTCGATGAGGCCTTTGGCGAGCCGAATGGCCGGGAAGAACCGGTAATTGAAGCAGATCATGTGGGGAACGCCGGCGTCGCTCACGGCCCGAAGCATCTCCTTTGCTTCCGAAAGATCCCGGGCCAATGGTTTTTCGCAAAACACGGCTTTCCCCGCCTTCGCCGCAGCCAGCGCAATCGGCGCGTGGAGGTCGTTGGGACTGCAGATGTCCACAAGGCCGACCTGGGGATCCCCCACCGCCTCCCTCCAATCGGTGGTATACCCGGAAAATCCGAATTTTTCGGCGAATTCCCGGGTCTCCTTTTCGTTTGTGCCACAGGCCAGATGGAGGACGGGAGCGAGCGGAGGGGAAAAGAAAGCCCGGGCCTGCCGATAGGCGTTGGCATGGGCCCGGCCCATGAATTTCGTGCCCACCACCGCCACCTTTATTTCCCGCAAAATCCCCCCTTTCAGACGGTCCGCACAACGAGCGCCGCGTTTTGACCCCCAAAACCGAAGGAGTTCTTCAAGGCCACCCGGACTTTCGCCGGCCGCGGTGAGCCTGGGACGTAGTCAAGATCGCATTCGGGATCGCGATTTTCCCAGGTGACCGTGGCGGGGATGAGCCCCTCCAAAAAGGCGAAAAGGATCGCCCCCACTTCCGCTGCCCCCGCAGCCCCAAGAAGGTGCCCAATTTGGGATTTCGTGGAGCTTACCGGAACTTCGTAAGCTCGAGGGCCAAAAAGCCTTTTTATGGCGGCCGTCTCCACCCGGTCGTTCAAGGGGGTGGAGGTGCCGTGGGCGTTCACGTAGTCCACGGAATCCGGGGGGAGGCCGGCGTCCCTAAGGGCCGCGGCCATCGCTTGGTAGGCGCCCTCCCCGTCCTCCGGAGGGGCGGTGATGTGGAAAGCATCGGAGCTTTGGCCGAATCCCACGATCTCCGCCAGCGGCTCCCCGCCGCGGGAACGCAAGTTTTCCTCGCTCTCCAAAACCAAAATCGCCGCGCCTTCCCCGAGCACAAACCCGTCGCGCTCGCGGTCGAACGGCCGCGAGGCCCTTTCTGGATCGGAATTACGGGAGAGGGCGCCCATGCGATCAAACGCGGCCAAAACGATGGGGAGGATCACGGCCTCCGTCCCGCCAGCCAAGGCCCAGGGGACGTGGCCCTGGCGGATGAGGTGAAACGCAAGGCCGATGGCATGGGTGCTGGCGGCGCACGCCGTGGCCACGCCGAAACTCGGCCCCTTTATTCCGAGCTCGATGGAGATCTCCGCCGCCGGAGCGTTAGGCATCATGAGGGGGATCAGAAACGGGGAGACCCGCTCCGGCCCACGCTCCAAGAACGAAGCGTGGTTCTCCAAAAGGACCTCCAGGGCGCCAATTCCCGTGCCCACTATCACCGCTCCCCCGCCCTTCTTCGGATCGAGCCCGGCCTCCTCCACCGCAAGTTTTGCCGCCACCACCGCCATCTGCGAGGCCCGACCAAGCCTTTTCACCCGGCGCGGGGGAAGAAACGCCCCGGGATCAAAACCAGCGCAGGGCGCGGCCACTTTGGCCCCAAGTCCCGCAAAACCGGGCTCGCCATCCACCCGGCGAATGGCCACCCGCCCCTCCCGAAGACCGGCGAAGAACGCGTCCCGCCCGACCCCAAGCGGGCTCACCACCCCAAACCCGCTGATGAACACCCTACGCACCGCGGACCTCGATGGCTGCCACAGTGACCCGGTTTTCCCGCACATAAAGGACGCCGTTTTTAACCTGAAAAACTTTTTCTCCCTCGGGAAGCTTCACCCGGACCGGGGAATCCTGGAGAAGGAAGACCGCGGGAGCATGGCGAGGGAGGATGCCGAACCAGCCGATTGGGCTTTTGGCAAAAACGGCCTGAACGCCGGTGAAGGACAGCGTGCGTTCGCAGGAAACCAGTTTTAGCTCCACGAGGGAAAATATAGCCTTTTTCAGCC
>JAGDVW010000054.1:13946-16965 GCA_023255835.1 Candidatus Acetothermia bacterium | reverse complement strand
GGCCACCTGAGCCGCGCGAAAAGCGGTGAGCATGGCGTCCATGGTCCTGAGATCGTCCTCAGGGATGTGTAGGCGGCCCAGGGCTGCCAAAGGCAGGCGGAGCAAAGCCTCCATGGTCCGCTGGACCCGCGGTGGCACCTCCTCCCCGCTTCCCCCGCACCCTCGGCAGAGAAAGCCCCCTCGCTCCGCCGACCAGGTCAGGCCCTCCTTCCCCCCGCAGACGAGGCACCCCTGAAGGACGGGCCTGTAGCCCAAAACGGAAAGGAGGCGAATTTTATAGGCGCAAAGGAAGGTTCCCGGGGGAGCGCCTCCCTCCAAAGCGAGGAGAAAGCTCAAAGAAAGACGAAATGGACGGGGATCGGGGATCTCCCGGGGGACCAAATCCCTGGCCCACTGGGCGAGACGAAGGCCCGCCTCCAGGCGGGGGAGATCCGCGCGGATTTTGGGAAAGCTCCGAATAAGCGAGGCCTCGCGGAGAAGGTGTAGCCCTGAACGGCGCCGGTAGTATAGGACCTCCACCAAATTCAAAAGATCCAGAGCGGCACCAGAGGTTCGCTCTAGCCGTCGGGCCCCTTTGGCCAAAACCTCGAGCCTTGCCCGGCCCTCGGTGAGGAGGGAGACGATCCGGTCCGTTTCGGCGTGGTCAAAAGTTTGCAGGACGAGGCCGCGGTCCCGGAGGATTTCGGTCAAGGCTAATCCGGGGCGCCGGCGAGGATCTCCAAAGAGCGGGAGGCGCCGATGCGGTTGGCGCCGGCCTCCACCATGCGCACGGCGCTCGCGTAGTCGCGGATTCCCCCGGCGGCTTTGACCCCGAAATTGGGCCCGACCGCCCGCCGCAGGAGGGCCACATCCTCCGGGGTGGCCCCGCCCGGGCCAAACCCGGTGGAAGTCTTCACGAAATCCGCGCCCGCGGCCTTGGCCAGGATCGCCCCGGCCACCTTCTCCTCCTGCGAAAGGAGGGCGCACTCCAAGATGACCTTGAGCACGATGGGCCGGGCGGCCTTTTGCGTGGCCTCCCGCACCGCCCGGATCTCCGAAAGAACGTGGGCGTAATCGCCGGCCTTGAGGGCGGGGATGTTGATGACCATGTCCACCTCGTCCGCGCCCTCCTCCACCGCTAGCCTCGCCTCCAGGGCCTTGACCTCCGGCCGGTTTTGCCCATGGGGAAAACCCACCACGGTGCAAACTTTGACCCCGCTATCCCGCAAGATCTGGCGGGCAAAGCCCACGAAGGTCGGGGGGATGCATACCGCGAAGAATTTGTGCTGCATCGCCTCTTGGCAAAGCTTTTCCACCCGCGCTTTGTCCACCTCCGGTCCCAAAGCGGTGTGGTCAATGATTCGCGCCAGCTCGATCCTCCGCACGCGTCCTCCTCAAAGCTTCCAGGTTCGGCTCCAGGTGCAGGAGCGCAGGAGCCGATCCCAATTTATCTCCACCCCCAAACCCGGCCTTTGCGGGACCGGGATGTGGCCGTGGCGCAGCTCAAAGGGCGGATCGGCGATGTCCTCGCGGAAGTAGCGGCGTGTGGCGGAGATGTCGTGGGGAAGGGTGAAGCCAGGCAAGGTGGCCAAATGCACGTTCAAAGCCCGGCCGATCCCCGTCTCCAACATCCCCCCGCACCAAAGGGGGATATGCCTTTCCATAGCCAAACGATGGATTTCCAAGGCCTCCGTTATCCCTCCGACCCGCCCTTGCTTCACGTTGATGATCCGGCAGGCCCCGAGCTCCAAGGCCTCCCAAGCCCGATGGGCCGAGTCTATGGACTCATCGAGACAGATGGGGGTCGCAAGCTCCTGGGAGAGGCGGGCGTGCTCCAGAAGGTCGTCGAACCCCAGGGGCTGCTCGATCATGAGGAGCCCAAAGCGGTCGAGCTCCTTCAAGGTGGGGAGGTCCGCGAAACGGTAGGCGGCATTGGCATCCACGGAGAGGAGAATGTCTGAAAAGCGCTCGCGCACCGCCTGCACCGGGGCCAAGTCCCATCCGGGCTTTATTTTCAGCTTTATCCGCAGGTACCCTTCGCTGAGGAAATTCTCCACTGTGGAAAGGAGGGAGGGGACGTCCGGCTGGATTCCCACGCTCACCCCAGCCGGAATTTCTTCTCGAACGCCGCCCAGGACCTGAAAAAGCGGCTTTTTCTGGGATTTGGCGAAGAGGTCCCAGGCGGCGGCCTCCACCGCGGCCTTGGCCATGGGATGCCCCCGGATGGGGGAAAAAAGCTTTGGCAGATCAGAAGGGTGTTCCAGGAGCTTATGGGCGCTGAGGATGGGCTTTATGTACTCAGAGATGATGTAGCGTGCGGTCTCCACGGTTTCCGAGGAAAACCACGGGCCGGACCCGGCCACGCATTCTCCCCAGCCCATGAGGCCGTCGGCGGTCAGGCTCACCAAAAGCGCGTGTTTCGTGCGCTCCTCTCCGAAACTCGTGCCAAATGGGCTCACGAGGGGAAGCTCCACCAAAAAGAGGGACATTCGTTCCAGCTTTATCACGGCCGCTCCACCACCTCCTCCAGGCTGGCCCGCTCCAAGACCAAGAAGCTTCGCTCCCCTTCCCGGACCAGGCCGGTCACAAGATACCCCTCCTCGAGGTATGGGGCCAAAAATTTGCGGCATTCTTGGCGCCAGGCCTGGGCCACCACAAGGCTCTCCCGTTTTAGGGCCTGAAGGTTAGAGGGGATTTCGAAGAACAGGAATTTGGCGGAAAGGTTAAGGCGGCCACCGGCGGGAGCCCGCTGGCCGGAGGGAAGCCGTTTTGTTCGATTTATCACCTCCACCTCGGAGAGGCGGAGTTCCGGGGATTTCCCGCCCCCAAGCCTCGCCCTCACCCGGGGCGAAGCCAAATACCATTCGCAAAGGAAACGGTCGCTGGGAAGGCCTTGGTTCAGGGCATCGCGCATCTCCTCGCCGAAGAAATTTTGGTGATAACTCCGCACAATTCCCCCGAGTTTGTTCAAGTTGAAGTGAGCGTTCCGGGATTCCAGGGGATCGAAGGTCCAGGTGATGAGATCGATCCCCTGGCGCAA
>JAGDVW010000054.1:5165-13846 GCA_023255835.1 Candidatus Acetothermia bacterium | reverse complement strand
TGGTTTTGCTGGCCGGGTTTGACTGCGGTCATGAGGGAGAAATGTCGCAGCCTTCGACCTTCCCAAAGCCCCAAAACCGAGAGGGAGAACCCGAGCATTTCCCGCGCCGGGCCGATCCCGTCGAAGGCCCCTAAAAGGAGGCCACCGGCCTGGACGATCATGTGGAGGGCATGATCGGGGATTATGGAGATGTCTTGAAAACCCCAGACTTCCCGCTGCAGGCGCTCGCAGGCCCGATACCCGCGGAAATCGCGTACCGGCTCGATCACCACCTCTAGGGACATCGGGGGCGAGTATATCAGTCCCCGGTGAGTCGGACGATCTCCGCCTCGCTCTCCGTCCATTTCGGCCTCACCCGCACCTGCAGGGAAAGGAAAACCTTCTTCCCCAGCATCGCCTCCAGCTCCAGGCGCGCCAGCCTCCCGATCTCCTTGAGCTTTTGCCCGCCGCTTCCGATCACGATCCCCTTTTGCGAGTCTTTCGCGACATAGATCGTGGCGTAGATCTCGATGAGGGGCTTGTCCTCCCGCTCCCGGATCTCCTCCACCACCACCGCCGTGGAGTAGGGGATTTCTTGGTACGTGAGGTTGAAGATCTTTTCGCGGATGAGCTCGGCCACAACGAACTCCATGGGGCGGTCCGTGGGAAGGGGGATGTCCGGAGGGAAGAGGGGCTCGCCCTCGGGAAGATGGCTGATGATAACCTGGATGGCCCGATCCAAGTTGGTCCCGCGCTTGGCGGAAATGGGAACAAGATCGGTGAAGATCCCCAGCCGATCGTAGGCCAAAAGCGTCTCGGGAAGATCGTTTCCCTTGGCCAGATCGATCTTGTTCACGAGGAGCACCTTGGGGCAGGGGAGGGATTGGATCCGGGGAAGGACGGTCTCGTCGTATTCGTCCACCTTGCCCGTGGGCTCCACCATGTAGACCAGTTCATCCACGCCAGCCAGGGCCCGAAAGGCCTCCCTAAGAAGGTGGGCGGAGAGCTTGTTCACCGGCTGATGGAGGCCAGGGGTGTCCACGAACACCACCTGGGCTCCCTCGGTGTTGTAGATGCAGCGGATGCGATTGCGAGTGGTCTGGGGTTTATCGGAGACGATCACCACCTTTCTCCCCATGACCGCATTGATGAACGAGGATTTCCCGACGTTCGTCTTTCCCACTACCGCCACCGTCCCGGCTTTAAACCCCATGGATCCCAAGCCTCCCTTCCCTGATCTCCCGAGCCACCCTGTCGATGTGCTCGCTCATCGTTTGGTCCTCGCCCGGCGGGGGGACAAGTTTTGCTAGTTCGCAATAAAACTCTTTCGTTGCCGGGGATAATTTCCCCTCCCCTTGCAGGGCCACTGCCCAGCGAGCGGCCCCGAGTTCCAAGGCCACCTGATGGACCACGTTCTCCGCGATCTTCAGGGCCTTCCAGGAGGAAGTGGCCCCCATGGAGTTGTGATCCTCTTTCCCGCCGGAGGTGGGGATGGTATCCACCGCCGCGGGGTGGGCCAGGACCTTGTTCTCCGCGGAAAGCGCGGCCGCCGTGTATTGAAGAAGCATGAGACCTGAACTCTTCCCGGGGACATGAGCCAAAAACGGAGGAAGCCCGCGGTCCTGAGCGTTGAGGAGCAGGTTCAACCGGCGCTCACAAGAGTTCCCCAGGATGGCGAGGGCCAAGCCCAGCTCCTCGGCGGCCAAAGCGAGGACCTGGCCGTGAAAATTTCCGCCACACAGGGCCTCCCCCTCGGGCAAGATCAACGGGTTATCCGTGGCCGCGTTCATCTCGAGCACCAGCGTCTCCTTGAGGCGTGAAAGCGTTTCCCACACGGGGCCGAGGATCTGCGGCAAACATCTGAGCGAATAAGGATCTTGTACATCATCCGAAAAAGTGTCGGTGAGCTTACTTCCCGAAAGCAAACGCCGCAAAGCCTCGGCCACCTTGATCTGCCCCGGATGGGGGCGAAGGGCGTGGATCCGCGGATCCAGGGCTTGGGTATGGCCCCGCAGGGCCTGGAAGGTGAGGGCCGCGGCCCCCAGGGCCGCAGAGAACGCGCGCCTTCCCAAAACCCAGGCACAAAAAAGCTGGGCCAACATCACGGAGGTCCCGTTCAACAGGGCCAGGCCCTCTTTGGGGAAGAAGTGGGAAAGGGGGACGAGGCCGGCCCGCCGCAGGGCCTCCCCTCCGGGAAGCTCCTCCCCACCGAACCGGGCTTTCCCCTCCCCGAGCAGGACCAAGGCCAAATGGGCCAAGGGCCCGAGGTCCCCGGAGGCGCCCACCGAACCTTGGGAGGGAATAACCGGATAGACCCCGCGGTTCAGCATCCCCAAAAGGAGCTCCACGAGCTCTGGCCGCACGCCCGAGGCCCCCTGAAGGAAGGAATTGGCCCGAAAAAGGAGGGCGGCCCGTACCACCCGCTCGGGAAGGGGTTCCCCCACCCCTGCGGCGTGGGAACGCACGAGGTTCAGCTGCAACTGGCTGAGCTCTTCCTGCGGCACGCGCAGGCGGGAGAGGGCCCCAAAACCGGTGTTCACCCCGTATACGGCCACGTCTTTCTCCAAAAGGGCCAAAAGGGCCTTATGCGAGGCCAAAAGCTTTTCTTGGGCGGCCGGGGAAAGCCCTACTGGTTCGCCTTCGAAGACCACCTTTTCCGCTTCCTCCACGGTCAAATGGCCATCGAGCTCGAGCACACCGGGCAGTATACCAAAGCCTGGTAGAATCTCGCCGTGGACCTCCTCCTTCGGGGAATTGGGGAGCTTGCCACCCCTTTGGGCCAAGGGGCCCGTGGGGGCGCAGCTCAAGGCGAAATCCTCACCTTGCGCAACGCCTATGTCCTTGTGCGGGATGGCCGCATCGCCAAGGTGGGCGAGGGGACCCCGCCCCCGTTTTCCGGGGAGGTTTTGGATTGCGAAGGAAGGCTCGTCACCCCTGGCCTTGTGGACCCGCATACCCACGCGGTCTTCGCGGGAAAAAGGGTTCAGGAGTTCCTGGCCCGGGCTTGGGGGGAGAGGTACACGGGCGGGGGGATCCTCACCACGGTTTCCGCCACCCGCTCCGCCTCCGAGGAGGAACTCGTGCGGCTCGCCAAACCCAGGCTTATGGCGATGCTCGCCCAAGGGGTCACCACCGTGGAGATAAAGTCCGGCTACGGCTTAACCCTCCAGGACGAGCTCAAGATGCTCCGCGCCATCCGCAGGCTTGGGGAAGAGCTCCCTCTCACCCTCGTCCCCACCTTCTTGGGCGCCCACGCCTTTCCCCCGGAACTTCCCCGGGAGAAGTACATCCAAATCCTCGTGGAGGAGATGATCCCCAAGGTGGCGGCATCGGGGCTGGCCAAGTTCTGCGACGTTTTCTGTGACCGAGGCTTTTACACCGTGGAGGAGGCGAGGCGCATCCTTGTGGCCGCGCGAAATTTCGGGCTGGGAATAAAGATCCACGCCGATGAGCTTTCCCAGGCGGGCGGGGCGGAGCTCGCCGGAGAACTTTCCGCCGTCTCCGCCGAACACCTCCTCCATGTTTCCGCGGCGGGGATCAGGGCCCTGGCCCGGGCGGGAACGGTGGCCGTCCTCCTTCCGGGCACGGCCTTCGTCCTGGATGAACCGTATCCTCCCGCAAGGAAACTCATCGAAGCGGGGGTTCCCGTGGCGTTGGGGACCGACTTCAACCCCGGCTCTTGTCCCCTCGCCTCTTTGCCGTTTGTCTTAAGCCTTGCGGTGCTCAAGCTCAAGATGAGCCCGGAAGAGGTGCTGACGGCCGCGACCCTCAACGCCGCGGCCGCCTTGGGCCTGGCCCAGGAATTGGGAACCCTGGAGCCCGGAAAACGCGCGGATCTCGTGGTGTGGAAGGCCGAGACCTTCGCGGAGATCCCTTACTGGATGGGGCAAAACCTCGTTTGGGCCGTACTGAAGGGGGGACAAGCGGTGGTCGCCCCCAAAGCATGAAGGTCCTGGCCCATGCTAAATTGAATTTGGTGCTGCGGGTGGTGGGAAGAAGGGCGGATGGTTACCACCTCATCCAGAGCCTTTTTTGTGCCGTGGATTTGGCGGACGAGCTCATCCTCGAGCCAATTCCTCGGGGGATCGAGCTTTTGGCCCCATCCGCCCTTGGGCCGCCGGAGCAAAACCTGGCCTTCCGCGCCGCCCAAGCCCTTTTGGGATCCGATGGGCCTGGCGTTCGCATCCACCTTGAAAAAAGGATTCCGGTGGGCGCGGGTTTGGGCGGGGGTAGCTCCGATGCCGCCGCGGTCCTCGCCGGCCTCAACGCCCTCTTTGGGCTCGGCAAAACCCCGGGCGAGCTCATGGCTTTGGGGGCGAAAATCGGGGCTGATGTTCCCTTCTTCCTTGGGCCGAGCCCGGCCTGGGTGGAGGGGATCGGGGAGCGCATCTCCCCGGCCGAGGTGGCGGTCCCAGGGGCCTTCCTCCTGGTGATCCCGCCTTTCCGCTGCTCCACGGCCCTGGTGTACAAGGCCTTCGATGAGCTTGGGCTCCCTTTTTCTCCGCCGGGGCCGATCCCGAACGTCCCGCCTTTTCCCAACGACCTTTGGCCGGCCGCGGTCAAAATCCATCCCGAGCTTCCTCGGCTGCGGGCGATCCTGGAGGAACTCCCCAGTTTGGGGGTGGGGATGAGCGGCTCGGGGTCCACCCTCTTTTTGGCCTTCCCTTCAAGAAGCGAAGCGGAGGCTGCGAAAACGAGGCTCTCGCACCTTGGGGCGGAGCTGCGAATTGCGCGACCGGTGGAGTGCGGGTACAAGATCATGGGATGAAGATCGCCATCGATGGCCCCGCTGCCGCGGGGAAGACCACGCTCGCCAGGCGCTTGGCCCAAGCCTTGGGGTTCCTTTTCGTTCCCACCGGGGCCATGTACCGGGCCGCGGCCTTGGCCCACCAGCGTGGCCTTCCCTTGGAGGAAACCGAGATCACCGTGGGGGAAAACGGCCGGGTCTTCCTGAACGGCGAGGACGTGACCGATCTTTTATCCAACCCCGCGTTGGACGAGCTCTCCTCGCGGCTGGCGGCGGAGCCCAGGGTGCGGGCCCGCCTGGTGGAATTGCAAAGGAGGATCGCGGAGGGACGGAACGTGGTCATGGAGGGGAGGGACATCGGCACCGTGGTTTTGCCCGACGCGGAGCTGAAGATCTTCCTTTGGGCGACTTTGGAGGAGCGGGCCAGGCGGAGGCAGCGGGAGCAGGGTGGTTCGTTTGCCGAAGTTTTGGAGGCCATCCGCCGCCGGGATGAGCGGGATTCCACGCGTTCCTGCTCCCCTCTTCGGCCCGCACCGGACGCCGTAGTTTTGGATACCACCGACAAAACCCCGGATGAGGTTCTGAAAATGGCTTTAAAACTCGTGGAGGAGCGCCGTGCTCGCCTGGCTTCTTGAGGGGGTCCGCGATTTTCTCTATGCGCTCCTTGTGGGATTGGCCACCCCTGTGATCTGGGGCCTTTTCCGCCTCTCTGTGCGGGGGAAACCGGAAGGCCGGGGGATCGTGGTGGCCCCCCATCGCTCCTATTGGGATATCCCCATCCTCTGCGTGGCCTTTGGCCCATTCCGGCGGATCGTGTTTTTGGCCCGCCACGGGATCCTGCGGAACCCCGTGTTCGCCCCGTTCGTTCTGGGGTTCGCCGTGGTTATCAATCGCGAGAACTTCCGGGTCCACGACTTTCGCAAGACTTTGAGCGCCGCGAAGCGCGCCCGCTGGCTGGGGATCTTCCCCGAGGGGACCACCCGCCCCGGGGCGAAACCAAAGCCCGGGGCCATCCGGTTCGCCGAGATTTTGAACCTCCCGTTCATCCCCGTGCGGATCGTGGCCCACGGCCCCTATCCGCCCCGGCCGCGCTGGCACTTCCCCAAAGTGGAGGTGCGGATCGGCTCCCCCTTCACCGTGGAGGAGCTCTCCCGGGATCTTCCGCCTGACCTCCCCAAATCCGAGCGCTATCGCCTCCTTTCCCAGCGCCTGATGGAGCGGATCTTAAGCCTTTGATTTGAGCGGACCTTTTCCCACGTATAAGATTGCCCCACGCTAACCTGAGTCTTCGTGCTCGGGCCCGCAAGGGGAAAGCAGTCGAGGTGATAGGGATGGCGGAGTGGATAAAGATGGAGGAGGCCCTCGGCGAGAACGACATCCGTCTTTTCAGCCGGGGGGATACGGTTCAAGGCCGCGTGGTTCAGGTGGGGACGAGCGAGATCCTCGTGGATATCGGCTACAAATCCGAGGCCGTGCTCCCCAAAGAGGAGCTGGCCCCCGGCCACGAGGAGGTCCAGCCCGGTCAAGTCCTCGAGGTCCTCATCACTTACATCGATGAGGAAAACGGTACGGTCTACATCTCCGAGCGCCAAGCCTTCTTCGCCAAGAAATTCGCGGAGCTGGAGCAAGCTTACCGCACCGGGGCCCCGGTCAAGGGCACGGTGGTGGCCGAGGTCTCCGGCGCGGGCTTCCAGGTGGATTTGGGAGGGATCCGGGCGTTCCTGCCCGCCTCCCACCTGGGAAAGGGCATCTCCACGAAATTCGAGCGCCTGCGCGGCAAAGCTTTGGATCTGAAAATCATCGAGTTCTCCAGGCGCACTCGGAACATCGTGGTCTCCCGCAAGGAATGGCAAAAAGATCAAGAGGAGCGCGCTAAAGACGCGCTCTTCGCTTCCCTCACCCCCGGCAAGATCATCGAGGGCACGGTAAAGAGCGTGGTGGACTTCGGGATCTTTGTGGACGTGGGCGGCCACGACGGCCTTGTGCACCGCACGGAGATCTGTTGGAAGGACATCCCCGCTCCGCCGCCGGGGAAATTCCGGCCCGGCCAAAAAATCAAGGTGATGGTCCTCGAGGCCGACCGTAAGGAGGAACGTATTTCCCTTTCCATAAAGCGCCTCAGGCCCAACCCCTGGGAGGGCATCGCCCAGCGCTACCCCGTGGGGGCCAGGGTCAAAGGCAAAGTCGTTTCGGTTACGGATTTCGGGGCCTTTGTTGAACTTGAAGAGGACGTGGAGGGGCTTGTGCACATCTCCGAGCTCTCCTGGACCCCGGTGAAAAACCCGAAGGACGTGGTGCAGCCTGGGCAGGAGGTGGAAGTGGTGGTGCTGGCGGTGAACGAGGCCGAGCACCGAATAAGCCTGTCCCTGCGCAAGGCCCTTCCCGACCCCTGGGAGGATGTGGAGCACCGCTATCCCAAGGGGGCTTTGGTGGAGGGCACGGTCACCAATGTCACCGATTTCGGGGCCTTTGTGGAGCTCGAGCCGGGGATCGAGGGGCTCATCCACGTCTCCGAGCTTTCCTGGGAGCGCATCTCCCACCCCAAGGACGTGGTCCAGCCCGGCCAAAAAGTTCGGGCCATGGTCCTCCGCGTGGATCCCCAAAACCGCCGGATCAGCCTCTCCCTGAAGGCCCTCCAGCAAGACCCCTGGGAGGAGTTTTTGGAGCAGTATTCGGTGGGTTCAGTGGTCTCCGGCCCGGTGACCCAGATCAAGGAGTTCGGGGCGTTCGTGCGCATCACGCCGGCAGTGGAGGGCCTGATCCACGTTTCCGAGATCTCCAACGAGCGGATCGGCCATCCTTCGGAGGTGCTCCGGCTGGGCCAAGAGGTCACGGCCAAGATCATCGGGATAAACGAGGCCAAGCGCCAAGTGCGGCTTTCCATCAAAAAGCTCCAGGAGGATTTGGCCCAAGCGGAGACGGAGAAGTTCATCTCCACCCAGCCGGTGCGGGAGACCATCACCCTTCGGGAGAGGCTGCGGGAGCTGGGGATGGGATGAGGACCACCGCCGCGGCCACCCCCCTTGTGTGCGTGAGGGATACGGGGAATTCCTGACCCCGCCAAATTAGGCGCGGCCCGTTTTTCCCGGGGAGGACCTGGATTTCCCGAAAGGGTACGGGCCGGCCCAGGGCTTTTAAAAAAGCCTCCTTGGCGGCGAAGCGCGCGGCCAGGCGCTCGACAAAAAGCTCGGGCTCAGCCCGCCCGGCGTAGGCGATCTCCTCCTCCGTGAAAAGACGAAAAAGGGCTTTCTCCCCCCAGCGGCCTAAAAAGGCCCGAAAGCGGGGGACTTCCACGATATCGATCCCTACCCGCATCGCAGGATGCGCATCCTCTCCGCTTGGATGATGGCCTCCACCCGGGCCACCGCCTTCCCAAGCTCGTCGTTCACCACGAGATAGTCGAATTCCGGGATATGCTGGAGCTCTTCGCGGGCGATGCGGAGCCGTTCGGCCAAGGCCTCCTCGTCCTCCGTTCCCCGGCCCCGCACCCGCCGCACCAATTCCTCCCAGCTTGGGGGGACGAGGAAGATCAGGACCACGGGGAAACCCAAACCCGCGTTGCGGATGGCCCGCGCTCCGTGGACCTCCACGTTCAGGACCACGTCCAGGCCACGGGCCAGGCGGTCCACCACCTCGCTCCGGGGCGTGCCATAGCGGTGGCCTTGATAAACGGTCCACTCCAAGAGGGCCCCTGTGGCCACGAGCCGGTCGAACTCCTCTTCGGAGAGGAAGTAGTAATCGCGGCCGTGGACCTCGTCGGGCCTGGGCGGCCTGGTCGTGGCGGACACGGAAAAAGCGAGTTTGGGATCGCGAGAAAGGAGGGCGGAGATCACCGAGGATTTCCCGGCCCCCGAGGGCCCGGCGATCACGAAGGCAATGCCCCCGTCCCCTTGGAGCTTCACACCCGCAGGAAGGAGGTCCCTCATTCCACGTTCCGGGCCTGTTCGCGGAGGCG
>JAGDVW010000054.1:0-5065 GCA_023255835.1 Candidatus Acetothermia bacterium | reverse complement strand
CCGTAAGCCTTGGCCGCCAAAGTCCCGGCCTCCCGGCCGATCTCCTGGGCCAAGAACTCCAAGGCCTTTCCCACCGAGCCGTCCTGGGAGAGGAGCTCCTCCACCCCCCGGACATGGGCCCAAAGCCGATCGAGCTCCTCCCGCACATCAATGCGCCCCAAAAGAAGGGCGACCTCCGCGTTGAGCCTGCCCGGATCGAGGACCGCCAACTCCTTGGCCCGGGCTTTGAGCCTCTCCGCGGCGATCCTCTGATCCTCCGCGGCCAAGGCCTCGGCCCTCCTCAGGAGGGCGAAAAGGCCCTCCTTTTCCCGAAGGAGGGCTTCCTTTAGGGCCTTGCCCTCCCTGGCCCGCTCGGCCTGGGCCGCAGAAATCGCCTTCTCCAAAGCCTCCTCCACCGCCGGCCAAAGGAGCTCCTCCTTCGGCCGCACCTCTTGAAAAACCCCCAGGGCCAAAAGGTGGGAAAGGCCGGGCTTTTCCTCCACCCCGAGGGCGCAGCGCAGGGCCCGAAGCTCGGCGAGATACCTTTTGGCTAAATCCAAATCGACCTTCTTCTCCCCCACCTCTGGCAGGGGAAGGACCCGAAAATTGACCTCCACCGTCCCCCGGGAAAAAGCGCTCCGCAGTTTCCCCTCGGCCAAATGCACAAGGAAAGGGAACTCGGAAAGGCCGCGCACGCGGATCTCCAAAAACCGGGAGTTCAGGGTGCGGAGATCCGCTTCCACTTGAAATCCGTGGGCCTGGGCCTGGCCCCGGCCGAATCCCGTCATGCTACGCAACCTCGCTCACCTCGCGGAAGATGGCGGAAGCATAGCCCACGACTTGGTCCATCATCCCCGCGATCTCCCCGGAGGTACGGTAAAGGAGGAGCTCCGCGGCCCGGAGGTTCAAAGCCTTGGCGATGGCGATAAACAAAGCCAGTGCTCCCACCCCGCAGATGGTGATGCGCCGCGCCCGTACCGCCTCCAAAAACCCCGGAAGGTCCAGGTCTAAAATGTACCGCAGGGCCAGAAGATCCTTTTCCTTGGCCACCGGATGGGGTTCGTAATGGGTGAAATCCGTGGAACAAATGATGGCCACGGGCTTTTTGGCGAGAACTCGAGCCATACCTATCCCCGCGGCCTCCGCCTCCCTCAAGGAGAGCGGCTGCACCACTCCCGCCACAAACGGGATCTCCCCATAGAGATAGCGAAGAAAGGGGAGCTGAACCTCCACCGAGTGCTCCTCCAAAAACGGGGCGTCGGTGATCTCCGCTCCCGCGGCCTGGGCCAAAAGCTCGGTGAGCTCCGGGTGGATGGGCATGGGACCGAAGGGCGTTTCCCACTCCCCCGGCTCCGCAAAAGAGATGGGCGCACCCAAACCGGTGTGATTGGTCCCCAAAATCACCGCTGCTTCCGGCCGGCCAATCCCCCAAAGGGCCCGGTAGCCGGCGCCGGCCACCGTCCCGGAATAGCGGTAGCCCGCGTGGGGGAGGATGAGCCCCAGCGGTTGAACCAGGGGCGGGCCTGGCGGACCGAGCTCCTCCCGGCTTTTCCCCAAACACCGTTCGATCTCCCGGGCCAATTTCGCCGGGTCCGCTGGATAAAAAGTGCCCGCCGCACACGCCCAACGAAATCCCATACCGCTATTGTACGCCCAAGGCACAAAAGGGGCCGTTTTGGGTTGACCCCGGCCCCTCCTCAAAGCTAAACTCCATAAAGCCTGGGAGATCGGCTAATGGTAGGCCGGCGGGCTCTGGACCCGCTAGTGGGGGTTCGAATCCCTCTCTCCCAGCCAAAGGGAGAGCTCCTCCTCCAAGGGGGCCAAAATAAAGGCGGCCTTCTCCTCGGCTAAATCCGCCAGTTCAGATCTTGCTTGCCCCAATTCCGCCCGGAACTTCTCATCCTTCAAGCTTTGAGCATTGGCGTCCACGGTGTACAGGGCCGAGGTGCACGCGGCCCAGGCCAGTCTGGCCGCACAAGCGAGGTCGCTGCGGGCGCTCTTTGGGCAGAGGGAAAGGAGCCGCTCCGCGAGATCCATGAGCCCTAGAGCCTTTTGGGCCATCTCCAGGGGCACGCCCGCGGCCCGGGTGAGGGCCCTTTCCAGCTCCCCTCCGCCGGATTTCTGGGCAGCCACCACGGCAGCATAGGCGTGGCTGTCGGCCTCCGCTAGCTCCAGGAATTTTTGGAGAAAAGCTTCGGCCCTTTCCACGGACTCGCCCACGTTTCGGCCGCGTTTTTGGGCCAAAGCCGCCACCTTCCGCACCAACGCCGCGGCCAACGCCCCGCTCAACGCCGCCGCCGCCCCTCCCCCGGGAACTGGCTCCGTCGATCCCAACGCCGAAAGAAATTCCGCGATCGTTCGGTCCCTTAGACTCTCCATGGCCTACGCCTCCTCAGCAAGGGTGCCATGAACGCCGGGATTTTGGCAAATCTAGTACATGGTCTGCATGTCCAAAAGTCCGCGGCGCACGGCGATCCTTTCGCTCAGGCGGAAAACGCCCACGGAAAGAACGATCCCCAAGAAGCTGGCTCCGGCGAGGATCAGAAGGAGGGCGGAATCGGAGAGGACCTCGAGCTCGGGGTTGAGACCCTGGCCCAAGAGGGCCCGGCGCAGGGCCTCAAACCAGTAGGTGGGCGGAAGGCCCAGGCCCAAAGCCCGCAAGGGACCGGGAAGGAGGGAGAGGGGGAAGGCCGCGCCGCAAAGGAGATAAAAGCCGCCGGCCACCACCTCGCCCACCACCCACCCGTGCCGGGCGATGAGGAGGGAAACCCCCGCGAGGAGGATCCCAAAAAAGGCAAGCGCCGTAAGCCCCAAGAAAAAAGCGGGGAAGAAAAGCCCGGGATTGACGGAGGAGAAGCGCACCCCAAGGAAAACGATCCCGAAGGCCAGGGTGATGAGGACGGAGACGCTGGCGATGAGGGTTTTCGCCATCCCCCTTCCCAGGAGGTAGCCGTAGAGGTGCATGGGGGCCATGTACACGTATTTCAGCATCCCGTAATGCTCGCGATCGTCCTGGACTGCCCAGCTGATCCCGGAAAGGACGTTCACCACGTAGAGGTAAAACGTGGTGCCGAGGAAGACCCGCGGGAAAAGGGGGTTCTCAAGGCCGCCTCTGGCCACGACGAGGTACATGAAGACGAGGATGAGGACCCCCGCCACGGGTTTGATCACGGAATAGATGGCGAAGAGAAAGGGCTCGGTCCAGTTGGACTCGATCTGCCAACCGAGCCACGTCCCCGCTTTGAACCCCTGCCAGGCTTCCCGAAGCCTTTTCATCACTGCCCCCGCAACGTGAGCCTGCCCTCCCGGCGAGCTAGACCCTCGAAAAAGTGCAAAGCCAAACGGGCAAGGGCGAGGAAGACCCCGGAAAGCATAACCAGCAAAAGGAGCTCCACCTCCACCCGAAGGAAGCGAAAGTTCTCCATCAAGCGGGGATAAAGGAGCTGGCGCATGGCATCGAGCCCCAAGGTGATAGGGATGACGGAGGCCAGGGCCGCGGCCCAAAAGCCCAGGGCCCGCACAGGAAAATAAAAGCCGGAAAAGAGGTAAACCGGCTCCTGGAAGAGGTTGGAGAGGTGCCAGGCCTCCCGGCCCCAAAGGAGAAATAACGAGCTCAAAAGCATCCCTAGGCCATAGAGGGCGATCAAAGTGAGGATGAAAACCCCGAAAAACAAAGCCCCGTCGCTGACCTCCAGGGGGACGCGGAAAAGGAGAGCCCCGGCCAGGATGATGGCCGCGGCCCGGACAGTCGTGGCGGTGAGCCCGCCCAAGGCCATCCCCAGGAGGATGGCCATGCGGGAGGTGGGGGCGATGAGGTAGAGCTGCAGGTTCCCCGTTTCCTTTTCCCAATAGAATTGGCTGGCCATGCTCCAAAGGACGTTCATCCAGTAGGCGATCATGGCCCCGCCCAAGACCGCAAAACCCGCGAACTCCGAAGGCGCGCCGATCGCCCGGTAAATGTAAACGTAGGCCGAAACCTGAAGGAGCGGGAAGAACACGTCGAAGATGAGCCAGCTTTTCTCCCGCCAAACCCCAATGAACCGGGGATAAGCCCGGCCGGCCACGGTGCGCAGGAAAACCTTCCAAGAGGGGCTCATCCCTCGGCCTCCTCCGTGATCTTCCGGCCCACCAGGGCGAGGAAGACGTCCTCCAAGGTGGGCTCCTCTTTTTTGAGCTCCAAGAGTTCCCCGCCCGCGGCCTGAAGCCGGGAGAGGACCTCCACCAAGACCCCTTCCTCGGTGAGGATCAAATCCAAAGCCAGGCGGCCATCCTCCGTCCGCTCGGACAAAGCCCGCACCCCGCGCATCCCATCCAAAACGTTCCTCGCCCCGGAGATCCCCGCAAGATAAAGGCGGAAAACCGCGTCCCGCTGCAGCGACCGCTTGAGCTCCCCTGGGGAGGCGCAGGCGAGGATCCGGCCGCGGTCGATGATGGCCACCCGCTGGCAAAGCTCATCGGCCTCGTGCATGTAGTGGGTGGTGAGGAGGATGGTGCGATCGGGATGTTCCGAGAGCCACTGGCGGATGAAATCGCGGATGGTGCGGGCCGTCTGGACATCCAAGCCCAACGTGGGTTCATCGAGGAAAAGGATCTCCGGGTCGGTGAGAAAACCCCGGACGATGTTCATTTTTTGGCGCATGCCCGAGGAAAGGTGGTAAACCTTGGTCTTAGCCCGCTCGGCCATGCCCACAAGGGCGAGGAGCTCCCGGATGCGGCGGCGGGCCTCCCGGGAGGGGATCCCATAAAACTGGGCGAACATCCAGAGGTTCTCCTCCACGGTGAGGAGGCCGTAGCCCGAGGTCTCCCCGCCCTGGACCATGTTGATGTGCCGCCGCACCTCCGCGGGGTTTTCCACCACGTCCACCCCGGCCACCCAAGCCCTTCCAGAGGTGGGGGCAAGGAGGGTGGCGAGGATTTTTATGAGGGTGGTTTTCCCTGCGCCGTTCGGCCCCAAAAGGCCGAAAAGCTCCCCCCGCCGGACTTCCAGGTTCACCCGATCCAGGGCCAAGATCTCCTTTTTGCCCTCCCGGGCCTCCCGCTTGCGCAGGCGAAAGACCCTGGTGAGATCCGCGGTTTTCACCGCCAA
>JAGDVW010000011.1:9320-33276 GCA_023255835.1 Candidatus Acetothermia bacterium | reverse complement strand
GTTCAAGCCCTCCTCTCCGGTGAAGGCTCCGTCACCGAAATACAAGGTCCACTTCGCGAGCCTCCGCGTGCCATCGCCAGGGCTGGCTTTAAAGGAGAAGGTCACGGTGGTTCCGCTGGTTATGGAAAGGGTCCCCCCCTCGAGGACGGTGTTGGCCCCATCCGTGGCCTTAAATTCGGTGATCTCCGGAGGAGGGCTTTGCACGGTGATGACCACCTGGGCCGTGGCCTCGTAGTCCGCGCTATCTTTCACCGTGAGCTTGGCGGTGAACGTACCCGGAGCGGAATATGTATGGGTAAGGGTAACGTTCAGCGTCGTTCCGCTGACCGCTCCGGTCTCATCAGGGGTCCCGTCCCCATCGTAATCCATGGACCAAGAAACTAGGGTACGACCGGAGGCTGCGGTCGCGAGCAAGGTAAAGGTAACGGGGTCTCCCACAACCACCGTGCTCGGGCTTGCCGAGAGGCTCGCGCTGGTCCCGGAAAGGACGGTGATGGTTTTGGAATCCGTGGCGGTGCGGCCCGCTGCATCCTGCACGGTGAGGACCGCTGTGTACGTCCCGGGGGTCGTGTAAGTGTGGGAGATACTGACCGTTATGTCCGTGCCCGAATAGGGGGAGGAACCATCCCCAAAATCGAGGGCGAAGGAGACGATGGGCCCGGTGGAGCCCGCAGCGCTGAAAGTCACGGAAAGCGGGGCCGGGCCAGAGGTAGGGGTGGCCGAAAGTTTTGCCTCCAGCGGCCGCAAAAGCCAAGCACAGCCCCCGAGGGCAAGGCCCACCAAGATGAGGACCACCGGTAAATACCGTTTCGCTTTGCGCATAACCGACCTCCTTGAGCACATTTTGCTGCCTCGAGCATACTCCTCGCCCCCGGCTTTCCCAGGAACGCGGTTTGCCAAGACCGGTGGATAGGTCCAGCAGGATCCGGACAGATGTCCCATGGGAACCCCGGCCGCAAAAGGGGTGTATATTGGAGGCGGGGAAAGGAGAAGGCCCTTGCCCGCGGAGGAGCTGGAGTTGATTCAAAGGAGCCTGAACGGTGACCTCGAAGCCTGGGGGGAGATCGTGGGCCGCTATAAAGAGGCGGTGTTCGCCGTGACCTTGAGCATCCTCCGCAACTACGCGGACGCCGAGGACGCCACCCAGGACGCCTTCATCCGCGCTTTTCAAAACCTTCGCCAATACGATCTTTCCCGAAAATTCTCGACCTGGCTTTTTACCGTGGCCGCCAACGTCGCGAAAAACACCCTCCGCAAAAGGCGAAGGGAGAAGGAGCCGCCCCTTCCGGAGATGGACGGGGATCCGGCGGAGGAGGTCCAAAGCGACTTCCGGATCGAGGCCGTGCGCCGGGCCGTGGCGGAGCTTCCCGAAAATTACCGCGCTCCCGTGGTCCTCTACTACTGGCATGGACTTCCTCTCGAGGAGATCGGGGAGGTGTTGGGGCTTCCCGTGGGGACGGTGAAGACTAGGCTCCATCGGGCGCGGGCCCTCATTCGGGCCAGACTCATGGAACAAGGGGTGATCCGCGATGCGCTGGGATGAGGTGGACGAGCTTTTGCGAGCGGCGCTTGCCAAAGAGGTGGAGGAGGGGACCAGAGGTCTTGCGGGCCTCGAGGAGCGGGTGATTCGCGAGCTCGCCCGCCGGCCAGCCCGGCGGAGCTTTTGGGAGGGGCTCAAGGAATTCTTGCGCCGCCCCACTCCGCGCTGGGCCCTGGCCGGCGCCTTGGCCGCCCTCCTTTTGGGCTTCGCCCTCGGCCGCCTCACTGCCCCCAGCCCCATCCCCCAATGGAGCCCGAACCTCTTCGTGATCGCCGCGCCGGGCGCCAAATCCGTGGCCGTGGTCGGCGACTTTTCCGCCTGGCAGCCCATCCCCCTTTCCGATCCCGACGGAGATGGGATCTGGACCGCTTCCATCCCCCTTCCGCCCGGCCGCTACGAGTACGCTTTCCTTGTGGATGGAAAATGGGTGGGCCAGGATCCCCTGGCCGAGGAATACCTCCGCACCTTCGGGGAATATGTGTCGGTCCGGTACATAGGGGGAGGCCGTGCGGATCGCTCTTCTTAGCCTCCTTTTAGGGCTTTGGGCAGGCGCGGCTTTAGGAGAGGCCCTGCTCCCTCTGGCCTCCCCGGCCCCCAGCCCCAGTGATGTCCTCAATTTCCTTTTGGGAATGGGCCTTCCCCCGGAATTCACCGCGGCTTTGTCCGCCGCCCTCGCCGCCGGCTTCCAGACCGGGCGGGCTACCACCACCGTGACCCTCCTCCTCCTTCAGGACCTAACGAAGATCCCCAAAGAGCAGGGCGAGGGGATTTTGGAGGTCCTGCGCTACGCCCTCTCCCAGGGGTTCATCGTGGATACCGGCCTTGCTGGTTCCTCCATGATGAACGAGGTTCGAAAACTTTTGGCTTTGGGAAGGAGCGGGGAGGAGATAAGCCGGGTTCTGAGCCTTCGCCTCGGGTTCCTGTTGGCCACCCGCGCGGTCTTAGCCCGTTACGGCCTCGTTCCCGGGACCACGGCCGGTCCGGATGCTCCCCTTGCCCCCACCGATCGCCTCATCCTGGAGTTGGCCTGGGCCGTGGGCGACTTCATCCTTTGGGAGGGCGGAAGCCCCGCTGATCCCGGGATCTTGGGCTACGTCCAAGGAAGACTGTGTAGGCTTGCCGCTCTTGGCTTGATCCCCTCGGAGTTATCCGAAAGGGCTACGGCCGCGTTGACCCCGGAAATCCTGGCGGAGATCGCGCGGCTTGCGTTTCAACCGGAAAGGAGGTAGCGAATGAAACGAGTGCTTTGCGGAGCGCTGATGGCCTTGGTCCTGGGGCTCTTGGCCCTGGGCCAGGAGGAAGCGGTCCCCTTGGGGATCGTGGTGGAGCCGCCAGCAGGCGAGCTCACGGTGCGGATTTGGGTGGATAAGCCCGTCTACAGCCTCGGGGAAACGGTGCGCATAAACTTCGAGCTCAGCAGACCTGCGTACGTCTACATCTGGGATATCACCCCCGACGGAAAGGTCACGCAGATCTTCCCTAACCAGTTCGAGCCTCAAAACTATTTCCCCGCCGGCGTGCACTCCATCCCCGGTCCGGGAAAGGCCTACCAATTCCGGGTGACCCCGCCTACGGGCACGGAATGGCTGCAGATCATGGCCACAACCGTCCCCATCCCTTATTTCCAGGGCTATAGTCCCCAGCAACCTTTCCCCCTCCTTGGGCCTGATCCCCAAAGCTGGCAAGAGCAACTTAAGGCCCAGGTTTTGGGCCTGGTTCCCGAGCCGACACAGCGGGCCTTCGATTTCACATCCTTCCAGATCGTTTCAGGGGCGGCGCCGGGCTACGGGACGCTGCAGGTGACCACCAACCCGCCGCAGGCCAAACTATACGTGGACGGGGTTTTCCGGGGATACACCCCGCGCACCCTCCTCCTCACCGTCGGCTCCCATACCGTGCTCCTCCGGAAAGCCGGGTACCAAGACTATACCACCACCATCTACCTCTTCCCCGGCGGAACCCGCACCCTAAACATCACCCTCATCCCCATGGTGGTGAACCAGCCGCCGGTGGCCCAATTCACCTTCGCCCCCACGGCTCCCAGGGCCGGCGATTGGATCCAGTTCGATGCCTCGCCCTCCTCTGATCCCGACGGAACGATCACGAACTACCAGTGGGACTTCCAAAACGATGGGACCTTTGATGCTATCGGAAAAATTGCGTTTTTCCGCTACCCTCTTCCCGGAACATATACGGTGAGGTTAGTTGTCACCGACGATAAAGGGGCCAGTGGATCAGCGATTCAGACGGTGGTGGTAAGCCCCCTTGTGGTGAACCAACCGCCGGTGGCCCAATTCACCTATAGCCCCACCGCGCCCTTCGTCGGCCAAAACGTGATCTTCAACGGCACTGGCTCCTACGATCCCGATGGGGCCATCGTCTCGTACCAATGGGATTTGAACGGGGACGGGGTCCCCGAGCAAAGCGGGCCGGTGGCCACCTGGACCTATACCTCGGCCGGGGTTTACACGGTGACCCTCACGGTGATGGATAACCAAGGCGCTACCAACTCCGCAACCAAAACCCTCACCGTGCTCCCCCTTGGGATCCCGGGGATGCCCCCGACGTACGGGATCCCTGGGATCTACGTGTGGGGCACGGATCGCTGGTACATCACGGTGAACGGTTCGCCCACCTGGACTTGGCCCCATGCGTTCCGGGTGGAGATCCGGACCGATGGGGAGATCTTGGGCCTAACTGAGGCCCCGGAGGCCGCGCCCCTTGGTCTTGTTCCCGAGCCCATAAGCGCCGGCTGGCAAGTGGTGCGCGAGGGAACCGTCAGCACCGCGAGCATCACCTACGCCTTCGAAGTCCGGGGAGCTACCACCATCTACTTCGATCTCCGCCTCGACATGGATGGCGACGGCACCCTGGAGATCCTGCCCTCCCTTGTGCGGCTGCGGCAGCGCATGGTGAGCCCGCCCACAAACCCGTTCGTGGTGGGAACGCCCGAGGGCTATAGCGGTCCATTTGTGCCCAGCCTCGATTTCCGCATCGGTCGGGCTTTGGTCTATACCCAAAACGTCCGCATCATCTTCTGGCAGACTTCGATCAGCGCCCTCGAGGGGATTTAGCCCAAAACCTCCTTCCTCGTCAGGGCCCGGGGAAACCCGGGCCCTTCTCTTTTCTTTCCCGCCCCTTTCCGGTATAGTGCGCCGTTCCTGGGAAGAACATGAGCGGCGTAACGAGATACATTCTGCAGCGCCTGGCTTTAACCGTGCCGATGGTTTTTATCCTCGTCTCCGTCGTGTTTTTGGTCCTAAGGGTCATGCCGGGCGATCCCGTTTTGGCCATGCTCGGCGGCCGGAACGTCTCGCCCGAGCTCATCGCCCAAAAGCGCCATGAGATGGGGCTTGATAAACCCCTGCACATTCAATACGTGGAGTACATCGGTGGGCTCATCCGCGGAGACTTGGGCCGCTCCACAAGAACGGGAAAACCAGTGGGGGAGGAGCTCATCTCCCGGCTTCCCGCCACCTTGGAGCTCGCCATTTGGGGGATGCTCTTCGCCGCCCTTTTCGGGATTCCCACGGGGATCCTGGCCGCAGTGCGGGCGGACAAACCCACGGATCACGTGATCCGCGTCCTCCACATCGGCTCCTTCGCCCTCCCCATTTTCTGGGTGGGGCTCATGTTCCAGGTGATCTTCGCGGTGAAGCTCGGTTGGCTTCCGGTGGCCAGCCGCCTCTCCGGCCGCTTCGCTTTCAGCTTCCAGCGCATAACCGGCTTTTATCTCCTCGACGCCATGATCCTCGGGGACAAAGAGGTCCTCGTGGACGTGGTGAAACACCTGGTGCTTCCCGGGGTGACCCTGGGCCTGGCCCAGATGGGGTTCTTGGGCCGGGTGACGCGGGCAGCCATGCTCGAGGTCCTCGACGCCGAATACGTGACCACCGCCCGCTCCAAGGGGCTGGCCGAGCGCTTGGTCATCCTCCGACATGCCCTACGCAATGCCCTGATCCCCATCATCACCGTGTTCGGCCTGCAATTCGCCATGCTCATGGGCGGAGCAGTCCTCACGGAAACGGTGTTCTCCTGGCCCGGTATCGCGGGCTTTCTCATCCAAAGCCTCTATTACCGGGATTGGTGGGCCCTGCAAGGGACGATCGCGTTCATCGGGGTGTTCGTGACCACGGTGAACCTCGTGGTGGACCTCCTTTACTCCGTGATCGATCCGCGGGTGAGGTACTGATGGAGCGAGGGCTTACGGCCTGGCTTTTGCGGATAAGCGGGCTTAGAAAGCTTAGGGGGCAGACGCTCCTGAAAATCGGCGTTGTGCTCGTTCTTTCCTTCATCGCCATGGCGATAATTTGTGGGCCGCGGGGCCTAGAGCAATATGGCCGGTTCCCCGGCATCCCCCCCTACAACCCCGCCAAAAGCTATGCTGAGCTCCCCCGGCTTTCTCCTCCCACGGCGAAAAACTGGATGGGAACGGACCACCTTCAGCGGGACGTTTTCAGCCGGGTCCTCGCCGGCGGTTGGGCCCCTTTAGCGGTGGCCTTCGCCTCCATCGCTTTGGCCATGAGCGTGGGCTCCCTAGTGGGCTGGATTTCTGGTTACATCGGGGGCTGGCCCGATCGCGCCTTCTCCCTCACCATGGATGCCATCTACTCCTTTCCCTCCATGATCCTCGCCATCGCCCTGGTGGCCGTGATGGGATCTGGCCTCATTCCCATGATCGCCTCCATCGCTTTTGTCTATGTTCCCACCTATTTCCGCATCACCAGGGCCGAGGTCCTGCGGGTGCGGGAATACACCTTTGTGGAAGCCGCGCGGGCCACCGGCGCCTCCGGCTGGCGCATCCTCATTCGTCACATCGCCCCGAACACGGTGAACGCCATCATGGCCGTCTCTTCCTTCAACATCGCCGACGCCATCCTCACCGAAGCGGCCTTGGCTTTTTTGGGCTATGGCCTTCCCCCGCCCGCCCCCGATTGGGGCTTCGACATCCAAAACGGCCAACGATATCTCCAGTCGGGATACTGGTGGCTCATCACCTTCCCCGGTTTGGCCATCCTCTTCCTCTCCTTGGGCTTCGGCCTGATTGGGGAGGGCATTTCGGACCTCCTGAATCCCAAGCGCCGCCGAAAGCACCTCCTATAGACGCGCAAACCCTGCCTTCCTATAATCGGGCATCCTCGGGCGAAGGAGGTGAGAGGCGGAAAAGTTTTGCAACTTCTAACTGAGCTTTGGGAGGTGAGCTACCCATGCGCAAGACCATTTTGATGTTGGCGGTTTTGGCTTTTTCGGCGTGGGCTTTGGCCGCAAGTGACGTCCTCGTTTTGGGCACCATCGACCGTATCACTGAGCTTTCCTTCGAAAACTCTTACGACCACTTCACTTGGCACATCCTTCGGCACACCACCAAAGCCTTGGTGGGGATGGAGCCCGGGACGAACAAGATCATCCCTTCCATCGCCCAATCCTGGGAGATCTCCGACGATGGGCTTGTCTACACCTTCCACATTCGGCCGGGCGTGGTCTTTTGGGATGGCACGCCCTGCAACGCCCAGGCGGTGAAGTGGGCCTTGGAGCGAACCATCCGGCTGAACGGGCCCGAGGGCGGGGTGTTCCTTATCGCCGACGTGATAAAGAGCATCGAGGTTGTGGATGAGCTCACGGTCAAGATCACCCTGAACTATCCGGACGCGACCTTCCTCATCCGCATGACCGATAACGTCATTCCTTCCCTGATCTACGCGGGCGCGCCGGAGAATGAGTTTGCTCAGGGACGATATGTGGGCACTGGTCCATATCGGATAGTGGAATATGTGCCGGATGAGCGGGTGGTTTTGGAGGCTGTGCCCACCTACTTTGGGCCGGCACCGAAGACGAAAAGGATTGTGTGGGTGATCTACGCCAACGAGGCAGCCTTGCGCGCGGCGGTGGAGGCCGGCGATGTGGACATCGCCTTCCGCACCTTCAACCCCGTGGACATCGTGGACCTCCAGAAGAACCCGAACCTCCAGGTGGTGCGGGGGCCGAGCGTCTCCATCCGCTACCTCCTCTTCAACGTCACCCAACCGCCGGTGGATAACCCCTTGGTGCGCCAGGCCATCGCTTACGCGGTGGACCGCGATGCCATCTGTGAGCGTGTCTTCTCCGGCCTGAACTCCCCGATCTACACCATGGTCCCCGAGGGCCTTCCTCCGGCGGGCTCGGCCATCCCGGTCTTCCCCAAGCGCGATCTCCAGAAGGCTCGAGAGCTCCTGCGCCAGGCCGGTTACTCCGAGACAAAGCCGCTTGAGGTGAACCTCTGGTACACGCCCACCCACTACGGGACCACTGAGGCCGACGTAGCCGCCGTGCTCAAACAGTCCATCGAGGAAACCGGGCTAGCGAAAGTGAACATCCAGAGCCTGGAATGGGCCGCTTATGTCAAGCGCATGTCCCAGGGCGGGTTCGACATGTTCCTCCTCGGTTGGTACCCGGACTACCTTGAGGCCTCCAACTTCCTCGCGCCTTGGACCACGGAGTCGCCGGAGTCCCTGGGCACTTTCTTCAACCGCCATCCGCGCTATCCCGTGTACAAGGAGCTCATGACCAAAGCCCTCACCACCATCGATGAGGCCGAGCGGGCCAAGATCTACCAGGAGATCCAGAGGATGTCCGCGGAGGATGTGCCCTGGATACCGCTTTGGGCTAACTACCAGCAGGCCTACCTCGTGGCCCAAAAGAACGTGAAGGGGATCGTCCTCGACCTCACCATGGAGCCGCACCTCGACCTCCTCTACAAGGAGTAGGTGCCTGAGCTGGGCGGAAGGGGGCCGGGATCCCGGCCCCCTTTCTTTTTGCCCAAAACACGGGGACAGCGTCCCTTGGCCGGTCTTCCCCCTCCCCGCTACACTCTTTTTGAGGTGATGCGATGGCAGTGATTGAGGACGTTTGGGCGCGAGAGATCTTGGACTCCCGGGGAAATCCCACGGTGGAGGTGGAGGTCTTCCTCGACGACGGGACGGAGGCCCGCGCCGCCGTCCCCTCCGGAGCTTCCACCGGGACCTACGAGGCTTTGGAACTGCGGGATAAGGATCAGCGCTATCATGGAAAGGGCGTGCTTCAAGCCGTACGAAACGTGAACGAAATCATTGCCCCAGAAATCGTGGGTTTGGACCCCCTTTGGCAGGAGGACATCGATGCCCTCCTTTTGGAGCTCGATGGCACACCCAACAAAAGCCGGCTGGGAGCGAACGCCATCCTTGGGGTTTCCCTTGCCGTATGCAAGGCCGCGGCGGCCTCTTTGGGGCTTCCCCTTTTCAAATATCTTGCGGGAGCGCGCTCCGGCCGCATGCCCATCCCCTTCATGAACGTCATAAACGGCGGAGCCCACGCCGATAGCGGCCTAGCCATCCAGGAATTCATGATCGTCCCCATCGGCGGGGAAACCTTCGCCGAGGCCCTGCGCTATGGTGCCGAAGTTTTCCATACCTTGCGTAAACTCCTCAAAAGCGAAGGGTATTCCGTGGCCGTGGGCGACGAGGGGGGATTCGCCCCGAAACTCCCCTCCGACGAGGAAGCCCTGAAATTCTTGGTGCGGGCCATCGAGGAAAGCGGATATGAACCGGGGAAGGATGTAGCTTTGGCCTTGGACTGCGCGGCCACCGGCTTTTTCGACGAGCACCGGGGAATCTATAACCTGGGCGGGGCCAAAACCGCCCAGGAACTGGTCGAGCTCTATGAGGAATGGGTGAAGCGTTACCCCATCATCTCCATCGAGGACGGGATGGCCGAGGAGGATTGGGACGGCTGGTCCCTCCTCACCGAGAGGCTGGGCAGGAAAATCCAGCTTGTGGGCGATGACATCTTCGTCACCAACCCCGATCGGCTACGCCGCGGGATCCAAAACAAAGTGGCCAACGCCATCCTCATCAAACTCAACCAGATCGGCACCGTCACCGAGACCTTGGAGACCATGGAACTCGCCCAAAACGCTGGATACAACCGCATGATATCCCACCGCTCTGGGGAAACGGAAGACGTATCCATCGCCCACTTCGCGGTGGGGACCGGCTGCGGCCAGATAAAAACCGGGTCGCTATCGCGCTCAGAGAGGGTGGCAAAATACAACGAGCTTTTGCGCATCGAGGACCTATATGAGCCGCCCATGGCGAAATGGCCAGCCCGCTAAATTTTGGGCCCGGCTGGCCTTGACCATCCTCGTTCTGGCTGGGATAGGCGCTATCTTTGGCCTCCGCATTAGGGCCATCGCCGTAACTTCTAACGAGGTCCGGGCACTCCGGGAGAAGCAAAGCGCGCTATGGGTCGAGATCGAAAAGCTTAACGCCGAGCTAAAAAAGGCTGACGATCCCAAGGTTGTGGAGGAAAAGGCCCGGGAGATCCTGCGCTGGGCCTATCCCGATGAGGATTTAGTGATCCTGATCCGCAAGAGGTGAGGGATGATGGAGTTCGTCCACCTTCACGTTCACTCCGAATACTCCCTGCTTGATGCCATGTGTCGCATCCCCGAGCTCGTGGAGGAGGCCGGGCGGCAAGGGATGCGCGCCCTGGCCCTCACCGATCACGGGGTCCTCTCCGGCGCGATCAAGTTCTACCAGGCCGCAAAAGAAGCGGGGATAAAGCCGATCCTGGGGGCCGAGCTATACGTGACTCAAGGGTCCCGGTTTTCCCACGATCCCGTGTTCGACCGCTCCCCCTATCACCTTGTGGTCCTCGCCCAAAACGAGGAGGGCTGGCGTAA
Source organism: Candidatus Acetothermia bacterium (assembly GCA_023255835.1). Classification (GTDB taxonomy): domain Bacteria; phylum Bipolaricaulota; class Bipolaricaulia; order Bipolaricaulales; family Bipolaricaulaceae; genus DTER01. Next base: position 23,041 of record JAGDVW010000011.1, on the reverse strand, counting down.
CCTCCTCATCTTGGTGAACCGCGCCCACACCGAAGGGTATTACTACAAACCCCGGGTGGACTTGGAGCTCCTTTCGCAACACAGCGCTGGCCTCATCGCCCTCTCTTCCTGCGAATCGGGAGAAGTCCAAAGGCTCCTTCTTCAGGACCAGGTGCGCGAGGCCAAGAAGGCGGCGGGGCGCCTCGGGGAGATCTTCCCCCGCCGCTTCTACATCGAGCTCCAGGACCATGGGCTCGAGAAAAATAGGGACCTCATAAGAAAGCAGCTGGCCCTCGCCCGGGAATTGGCCCTGCCGGTGGTGGCCACCGCCGACGTCCATTACCTCCGACCCGAGGACCGCGAGCCGCACCAGGTCCTCATCAACATCCAAGCGGGTAAGAAACTTACCGATCCCGATGCCCGGAGCTTCGATGGCGCAGACTATCACTTCCTGAGCGCCTCCGAGATGGCCGAGAAATTCCGGGAAGTACCGGAGGCCCTGGAGAACACTTTGGCGATCGCCGAAAGCTGCGAGCTTCGGCTTTCCTTCGATCAGAAGCTCCTCCCCCGTTTTCCCCTGGAGGGCCGCACCGCCCAGGAGGAGCTGGAGCGGCGGGCCTGGGAGGGCGCTTGGGCCCGGTACGGCCTGAAGATCCCGGCCGCGGTGGAGGAGCGGCTTTCCTACGAGCTTTCGGTGATCGGGAAGATGGACCTCGCCCCCTATTTCCTCATCGTCGCGGATTTCGTGGACTATGCCCGCTCCAAAGGGATCCCGGTTGGGCCGGGCCGGGGCTCGGCCGCCGGGTCGCTCGTGGCCTATTGCTTGGGCATCACCCAAGTCGATCCCCTCAAGTTCGGCCTTCTTTTCGAGCGCTTTTTGAACCCGGAGCGGGTGAGCCTTCCCGACATCGACATCGACTTCTGCATGCGCCGCCGCGACGAGGTTTTGGCCTATGTGGCCGAAAAATACGGGCGGGACCACATCGCCCAAATCGGCACCTTCGACCGCATGGCCTCCCGCTCGGTGATCCGGGATGTGGCCAGGGTCCTCAACATCCCCTACGACAAGGCCGACCGGATCGCAAAGCTCATCCCCTTCGGCATGCCACTTTCGCAGGCCCTCGAACAAAACCCACAACTTCAGGCCTTCTCCGAGGAGGAGCCGAAGCTTTTCTCCATCGCTCTCAGGCTCGAGGGGCTTTTGCGTAACGCCTCCACCCATGCCGCCGGCGTGGTCATCGCCCCAGAACCCTTGGAAAAATTCGTCCCCCTCATGCGCCTTCCCGATGATCAATTCGTGACCCAGTTCGACATGCATGATCTTGAGGCTTTGGGCCTCCTCAAGATGGATTTCTTGGGCCTGCGAAACCTCACCATCCTCTCCGATGTGCAGAAGCTCGTACGGGAGAGGAAGGGCTTGGAGATAAAACTCGAGGAGATCCCTTTGGACGATCCCGCCACCTACGAGCTCCTCCGTGCGGGCGCCACCGCGGGCGTCTTTCAGCTGGAGTCGGCGGGGATGCGGGCCCTCATCCGCAGACTCGCGCCCACGGAATTCCGGGACCTCATCGCCATCCTCGCCCTCTACCGGCCAGGCCCCCTGGAGTCGGGGATGGTGGACGATTACATCGAAAGAAAACACGGTCGTCAGCCCGTGACCTATCCCCACGAGCGGGTGCGGGACATCCTCGAGGAGACCTATGGCCTCCCCATCTACCAGGACCAGGTGATGCTCATGGCCCAAAGGCTTGCGGGCTTCTCCTTGGCCGAGGCCGATCTTTTGCGTAAGGCCATGGGTAAAAAGAAGCCGGAGGTCATGGCGGAGATGCGGGAGAAATTCGTGACGGGCTGCATTAAAAACGGGATCCCCAAAGAGGAAGCGGAGGCGATCTTCGCTGACATCGAGAAGTTCGCAAGCTATGCGTTTGCCAAGGCCCACGCCGCCGCCTACGCCTTCATCACCTATTGGACCGCTTACTTCAAGGCCCATTTCCCCACGGAGTTCATGGCCGCCTTGCTCACCTCCGTCCAGGACAACATCGAAAAGGTTGCGGCCTACATCGAGGAGTGCCGGGAGATGGGGATCGAGGTCCTCCCGCCCGATGTGAACGAAAGCGATGTGGGCTTTACCCCCGTTGGGGAGGGGAAAATTCGCTTCGGCCTTGGGGCGATAAAGCATGTGGGTGAAAGCGCGGTGGAGGCGATACTTTCGGCGCGGAGCACCGGCCCATTCCGGGACTTTTTGGACTTCTGCTTCCGGGTGGACCCGGAAAAGGTGGATCGGGAGACCCTGGAGTGCTTGATCAAGGCCGGGGCCATGGACTGCTTCGGCCTCACCCGCAAGGCCATGATGGCCCTGGTGGAGGAGGGCCTGCGCTTGGCCCAAAAATTCCGGCGGGAAAAGCTCTCCGGCCAGGCCAGCCTCTTCGGGGAGGAATACGTGGTCCCCTCCCTCCCCACCCTCCCGGAGGAGTACAGAAAAGAGGAGCTCCTCCGGTTCGAAAAGGAACTCCTTGGGCTCTATCTTTCCGCCCACCCCCTCGATCTCTATGCCGAAAAACTCGGGAAACTCGGGGTCGTTCCCCTGGATCAACTGGCCGGAAGGGCCCAGGCCCTCGTGGCCGGAAGGGTGAAGAGTTTGAAGTTCGTGAACACGGGGGAGGGCCGCATGGCCTTCCTCACCTTGGAGGACAAAAGTGGGGAAGCGGAGGTGGTGATACGGCCAAAGATCCTGGAAGGGGCTTCTTGGCTTAAGGAGGAGGAATTGGTGGCGATGCGGGTGAGCTGGACCGAGCGGAATGGGATGCCCAGGCTCGTGGCCCTTTCCTTGGAGCCTTTGGGCGGCGCGGGATCCGTGGGACAATGCTGGGTGCGTCTCCCCCTCTCCTCCTTGAGCCCCGAAAAGATCGAGGCGCTGGTGCGGCTGGTCTCCGAGCACCTCGGGCCGGTGCCCCTTGGGGTGGTGGTGAGCGACGGCGCGCGGGAGGTGCGCATCCAAGCTGGCCCCCGTTTTTCAGTGCAACCCACGCCGGAGCTTCGGGAGGCCCTGCGCCGCCTGGGCGGGGAAATGGTCTTGGAGTGAAAGGGTGCGGACCCCAACTTTTTTGAAGATCTTGCTCCCCGGGATGGGGGTAAAACGCTGGTTCTTCCTCTCCGCCGCCGGGGTGGCCGTCCTCACCTTCGGGGCTTTCTGCCTCCTTGGGGAGGGTGGCCTGCGCAGCGTCTACCAAGCGGCGGTGAAGTTCCTCCCCACCCTTTGGCGGCCGGCTGTGGGCGCGGCCCTGATCGCGGGGGGATTGGCCGGGGTCATCTTGGGCACGACGAAGATGGCGCGGGGGGTGCTCTCCGCCGTCTCCCCGAAAAGCGGGGGCTCTGTGGCGGAGGCCCTTTACCAGGCTCGCATCCTCAAGCAGGCCCCCAACGTGGTGGCCGTGGGCGGCGGAACAGGGCTTTCCAACCTCCTCCGCGGGATCAAACACTACACAGCGAACCTCACCGCGGTGGTCACCGTGATGGACACCGGCGGGAGCTCCGGCCGCCTCCGCCGCGAACTGGATGTTCTGCCTCCGGGCGATGTGCGGAACTGCCTTTTGGCCCTGGCTGAGGACGAGGAGAGGATGGCCAAATTCATGCACTACCGGTTCACCACCGGCGAGGCTCTCCGCGGACACGCCCTGGGAAACCTCCTTTTGGCCGGGCTGGAGGAAGCTTTGGGCGGTTTCGACCGGGCCATTGAGGAAGCCAGCTACTTCCTCTCCGTGCGGGGCCAAGTTTTGCCCGCCACCTTGGACAAGGTGCAGCTCGTGGCCGAGCTCGCCGACGGCCGGATCATCGAGGGCGAAGCGGAGATCGCCTCCGATCCCACGCCCAAAAAGAAAATCTGGCTTTCCAAACCGGCCCGGGCCTACGAGCGCGTCCTTCGCGCCATCGCCGAAGCTGACTTAATCCTCATCGGCCCGGGAAGCCTCTACACCAGCATCCTCCCAAACCTCCTTGTAGAGGGGATCGCCGAGGCCATAAACCGCGCCCAGGCGGAAAAGTTCGTGATCATGAACCTCATGACCGAGCCCGGTGAGACCACGGGCTACACGGCCTACGACCACTTGAAAGTCCTCGCCCAATATTTGGATTTGCGGCGCTTCACCGGGGTCATCGTGAACACCGAGCTCCCCCCTCCGGAGATCCTCGCCCGCTACCGCGCGGAGGGAAGCGAGCCGGTTTCGGACGATCTTAAGGGGGCGAAGACCTTCGGGATGCGGATCATCCGGGCCCCCCTCCTGGCCGTGGTGGAGATGGAGGGGAAGCTAACGGTCAAGCACGACCCCATGAAGCTTGCCAAGCTCCTCACGCGGGAAAGCCGGGCCCTGCGGCACTCCTGGACCCGCTGGTTCAGCCCTTAAACGTCCACCACGCCCTGGGCCACCCAGGTCCCGTTCTCTTCCCCCACCTTCACCCAGTTGTACGTCGCCGCCTTGACGTCGATCCCGCGCCCGTGCTTCCTCGGGTCGAATTTCTCCCCGAAGGCCTCGCCCGCGAGGCGATATCCCTCCCCAGTTTTGGCGATCGCAAGAGAAAAGCGGCTGAAGAGCATCCCTTTGGTATCCCTGAGGAAAAGGAGCTCGGAGAGGAACCGCACGAAGAGGTCCTCCAGGGTCCCCGCCTCCACCGCGAAGGGGATGGCCTCCTTGGCCTCGACTTTCCCAAGATCGGCCATGAGGGAGAACATGGCCCGCGCCGCCTCGGCAAAGGCCTCCTCCGGGGTTCCCCCGATTCCCCGCACGCCCATGTCCGAGGGATGGGGGATGAGTTCGTAAGGCACCTCAACCTCCGAATTCCCAGCGGGAAAGGGGCGTGTATTTGGCCCCCTCCGGCCGGAGCTCCGAGCGCATGAGGGTCAGGGCTTCCATCCTGGCCTCCGGCACGGCGGGAAGGCCCCGGGAAAGGAGGGGGCGGAGATCCCTTGGGGCTTTGAAGCGGGCCAGGGTCACGTGGGGAACGGGCTCCTTCTTCTCCGGGGGAAAACCCAGGGCCCGGACAGCCCCCTCCACCCTGCGGCAGAGCTCGGAAAACTCGGGGGACTCGCCCCGTGGCCCCATCCACAAAACCCGCGCCGCTTTCGCCTCTGGAAAACCTCCCAGGACCGCGAGGGCCAGGGCAAAGGGGGTGGTCTCTACGGCCACTTTCCTTCCCACCTCGAGAAGCTTTGGAAGCCGCTCTTCCGGGACCTCGCCCAAAAAGCGCACGGTGAGGTGGAAATTCTCCGGGGGGACCCAGGAGCCGTCCCCCAAAACCCCGCGGCAAAGGCGGGAAATCTCCGCGAGCGCCTCCCGCACCTTTTCCTCAAGTTCCACGCAGAAGAAAAGCCGCACGCTCGATTATACGAAGCCGCAAGTACACTTGGCGCGCATGCTGGTCGAGAGGGAACTCCGCGGCCGGGTGATCCACGACTTCCCCTATCCGCCGGAGAGGCGAAAATGCCCCCATCGGGCTTTGGTTTCCCTCACCCCGGCGGGGAGTTGTCGGCACCTTTGCCCCATGTGCTACGCCCGGGCCTACCCCTGGAGCCAAGGTGCGCCCTCCCTCTACATCAACACCGCCGAGAAATTGGCGGAGGAGCTGAAAAAGTTGGAGATCTGCCCGCCCCTCTACTTGAGCCAGGTGACCGATCCCCTTCAGCCGGTGCGGGAAGTGCGGGAGCTCACCGCCCGGGTGGTGGAGGTGGCCATCCGCTTCGGCGTCCCTTTCCACATCATCACCAAAAGCGGGAAGGGCGTCCTTTGGCTTTTGCGCCGCGTCCCCGCCCTCCAGGAATACCCAAATTGGTGGCTGGCCATAACCATTGAGGCCCCTCCGGAAAAGCAGCCGGTCACCAGCCCTCAGGCCTCCCCCGTTTGGGAAAGGCTTAAGGCCGTGGAAGCCTGCGCCCAAGCCGGGGTTTTCGTGGTTGTGCGCACGGACCCGGCCATTTGGGGATTCATTCGGGAGGAGGACGAGCTTTGGATCCTCCACCAGGCCCAGGCAAGCGGGGCCCGCCACATCATCTCCGCCTTGGGCCATTTCAACCGCCTCTCCTTTGCCCGGCTCCTTTCCGCCCTCCATTCCGCGGGATTCCGAAGGGAAGCGGAAGAGGTCCGAAAATCCTATGCTCCCGGGGGTGCGGAAGGTTTCTTCCGGGCCGGGGTTATCCGGGCTAAGCGCTCGCTGCGGGAGGAGTTCCACCGCTTCATGCGGGAAGAGGCGGAACGGCGGGGCATGACCTATGCCGCCTGTTTGGAGATGGGCCGGGAATGGGATTCGCCGGGGATCCCCCACTGCGAGGCCGCGCCACAGGGAAGGCTGGCGAGAAGGACGCCCGCGGGAAAATTCGAGCTCCTCCCCGATTGTTTCGCCGATTGTCTCCGCCATTGCCCCGATCCCGGGGATCCCCCTTGTGGCCGGCCGGAACTTTTGCGGGAATATCCGTTTAAGTTCAGTACGCTCCTCCCCCGGCCCTCTCCCCTTTGGGGATGAGCCCAGCTCTCGCCCCAAAAAGTACGGGAAGAGGGCGGAAAGAAAACAGCGGGTAAAATCTTGATGAGGCTTGGAGGAGGTGAACGAAGATGTCCCAGGCATGGCGAGGTCCCTTGGAGCGGATCGATGAATACCGCTGGAAGATCCCGCGCACCTACAAAAAAGAGATGCGCACCGACGGGATCATCTACGCCTCGGAGAAGATGATTCCTCAAATTTGCGAGGATCAAGCCCCGGAGCAAGTGGCCAATGTGGCCTGTCTTCCGGGGATCGTGGGCTACTCCATGGCCATGCCCGACATCCACTTCGGTTATGGCTTCCCCATCGGCGGGGTGGCCGCGTTCGACGTAAAAGAGGGTGTGGTCTCGCCGGGCGGGGTGGGCTACGACATCAACTGCGGGGTGCGCTTCATCCGCACGAACTTAAGCGTGGAAGAAGTGAAACCGAAACTTCCCGCCCTTTTGGATGCGATCTTCGCCAACGTCCCCTGCGGGGTGGGGATGGGCGGGAAGATCAAGGTCACCGCGGAGGAGCTGCGCCAGGTGATGGTGAAGGGCGCGCGGTGGGCGGTGGAGCGGGGCTTCGGCTGGCCCGAGGACCTTGAGCACTGTGAGGAAGGCGGAGCTTTGGCGGGCGCGGATCCCGCGGCCGTCTCCAGCCGGGCGGTGGAGCGGGGCCGGCCCCAATTGGGAAGCCTGGGGGCAGGGAACCATTTCCTGGAAATCCAGGTGGTGGAGGAGATCTACGACCCCGCGGCCACGGGGAAAATGGGGGTCACCCAAAAGGGCCAGGTCACGGTGATGGTCCACACCGGCTCCCGCGGCTTCGGCCATCAAATCTGCGACGATTACCTCCAGGTGATGCAAAACGCCGTGCGCAAGTACGGGATCCACCTTCCCGACCGGCAATTGGTGTGTGCGCCGGTGGAATCCCCTGAAGGGAAACGGTATTTTGCCGCCATGGCCTGCGCGGCCAACTTCGCCTGGGCCAACCGCCAGATGATCACCCACTGGGTGCGGGAGGCGTTCGAGCAGGTGTTCAAAAAGAGCGCAAAAGAGCTGGGGCTCTTCGTGATCTACGACGTGGCCCACAATATCGCCAAAATCGAGGAGCACACGGTGAATGGAAAGAGGGTGATGGTCTGCGTTCACCGGAAAGGGGCCACCCGGGCCTTCCCGCCCGGGCACCCGGCCGTGCCCAAGGATTACCAGGAGATCGGCCAACCCGTGTTGGTCCCCGGCGATATGGGCACCCTCTCCTACATCCTTGTGGGCACGGAGCGGGCGATGAAGGAGACCTTCGGTTCCACCTGCCACGGGGCGGGAAGGCTCATGAGCCGGGCTGCGGCCCTGCGGGAAAAATCGGGCCACGAGGTGGCCGAGGAACTGCGGGCCAAGGGCATCCTCGTGCGGGCCGCCAGCGAGAAAACCTTGGTGGAGGAGATGCCCGAGGCCTACAAGGACGTGACGGAGGTGGTGGAGGCCTGCCACGGTGCCGGTATCTCCCGCATGGTGGTGCGGGTGCGCCCCATCGGCGTCGTCAAGGGCTGAATCGCCCACACCCCCGTGGGAAAAGGGCGTGGGTGGGGTAAGATGCCCTCTGGCGAAGGAGGGAAGATGGCCAAGGAGCAAGCCCCGGAAGTGAAGCTCAAAGTGGCCGAGGCCCTGCAGCAGGACGTGGGCCGCGGCATTGCCCGCATCGCCGGCCAGTATCTGGAGCAGATCGGGGTTTCCCCCGGCGAGCCGGTGGAGATCGAGGGGCAAAGGCTCACCGGTGCGGTGGCGGCTTTGGCTTACCAAGCGGATTCCGGATTGGACATCGTGCGCATAGATGGGCTTATCCGCACCAATGCCGGGGTGAGCGTGGGCGACACGGTAACGGTGCGCAAGGCCAAGTGGAAGCCGGCCAACCACGTGACTTTGGCCCCGGCCCGGAGGGGCCTGCGCCTCATCCTCCCTCCGGAGAGCCTGAGGGCCGTGCTGGTGGGCCGGGTGGTCCGGGCCGGCGACATCGTCTCCACCGCGGGAAGGGCGGAACGCTCCCCCTTCGGCGGGGAACTCCTCACCGACCGGATCTTCCGGGACTTCTTCGAGATGATGGCCCCCATCTCCTTCGGGTTCGGGGAGATCCTCCTCAAAGTGGTGAGCACCCAACCCGGGGGGGTCGTGCGCATCACCCCGGAGACCCAGATCGAGCTTTTGCCGGAGTACGTGGAGGTAGCCGAGCGGGGGCGGGAGGTGCCCGAGGTCACCTACGAGGACATCGGGGGCCTCAGGGACGTGATCCAGAAGATCCGGGAGATGGTGGAGCTCCCCCTGAAGAAGCCGGAGCTTTTTGCGCGGCTGGGGATCGAGCCCCCGCGGGGGGTGCTCCTCTACGGCCCTCCGGGAACGGGGAAAACCCTCCTCGCCAAGGCCGTGGCTCACGAGACCGATGCCCACTTCATCGCCATCTCCGGGCCGGAGATCATGTCCCGCTACTACGGGGAAAGCGAGCAAAGGCTCAGGGAGATCTTTGAAGAGGCCCAGAAGAACGCGCCGGCCATCATCTTCATCGATGAGCTCGATTCCATTGCGCCCCGCCGGAGCGAGGTCACCGGCGAGGTGGAAAGGCGGGTGGTGGCCCAGCTCCTCACCCTCATGGACGGGCTTAAGGAGCGGCGAAACGTGATCGTGATCGGGGCCACGAACAGGATCGAGGCCATCGATCCAGCCCTGCGGCGGCCGGGAAGGTTCGACCGGGAGATCGAGGTCCGCGTCCCCGACCGGGATGGCCGCAAGGAAATCCTCATGATCCACACCCGGGGGATGCCCCTTGCCCCCGATGTGAACCTCGAGGAACTGGCGAGCGTGACCCATGGGTTTGTGGGGAGCGATCTCGCTGCTCTGGCTCGGGAGGCGGCGATGAACGCCCTGCGGCGGGTCCTTCCCAGGATCAACCTCGACTCGAAGGAGATTCCCAAGGAGGTTTTGGACGAGCTCGTGGTACGGAAGGAGGACTTCGAGGCCGCCCTGAAAGAGGTGCGGCCCTCGGCCATGCGGGAGATCATGATTGAAATCCCCACCGTCACCTGGGAGGACATCGGCGGCCTCGAGGAGGTGAAGCAACTTTTGCGGGAAGCGGTGGAGCTCCCCCTCATCAATCCCGAGGCCTTCCGCAGGCTCGGGATCCGCGCCCCCAAAGGGATCCTCCTCTATGGCCCGCCTGGCACGGGCAAGACCCTCCTGGCCAAAGCCGTGGCCAACGAGTCCCAGGCCAACTTCATCACCGCAAAAGGCTCGGATCTCCTTTCCAAGTGGTACGGGGAGAGCGAGCAGAGGATCGCGGAAGTGTTCCGGCGGGCGCGGCAGGTGGCGCCGGCCGTGATTTTCTTGGATGAGCTCGATGCCCTGGCCCCCCGCCGGGGAACGGCCATCGGAGAGCCCCATGTGACCGAAAGGATCGTGAACCAGATGCTGGCGGAGCTCGATGGGCTGGAGGAACTAAAAGGGGTGGTGGTGATCGGGGCCACCAACCGGCCGGATATCATCGACCCCGCCCTCCTCAGACCAGGCCGCTTCGACGAGCTCATCTACGTTCCCCTTCCCGATGAGAAGGCGCGGCTCGCGATCTTCCGGGTGCACACGAAGGGCATGTCCCTCGCCCCGGACGTAGATCTGGAGGAGCTGGCGCGTCGCACGGAGGGTTACAGCGGGGCGGACATCGCCGAAGTGTGCCGCAAGGCTGGCCGCATCGCCCTCCGGGAGGATCCCAAGGCCGAACACGTGGCCATGCGCCACTTCTTGGAGGCCTTGGAGAAAACGCCGCCCTCGGTCTCGCCCGAGGAGCGGGCCCGCTACGACAAGCTCGCGAAGAACCTGCGCCGGGCGGTGCGAAGGCTCGCCGGGTTCCTCGTGGAGGAAGAGGAAGCCAAGGAGGAAAAGTGAAAAAGCTTTTAGCATTCGCGGTTTTCGCCGGGCTGACCCTTTGGGGGCTGGCCCAAAACCCGGTGGCCGTGGTGAACAACGAGCCCATCACTAAAGAGGAGCTGGATAGTGCTACCCAGCTCAACCAGATCCTCTTCACCCTTTATTTCCAGTATCCGCGTTTTGCCCAAACCATCCTCACCACCCCTGAAGGGAAGGCCTTGCTCACCCGCTACCAGCGCGATGTCCTTGAGGACTTGATCCTCCGCAAGATCCAAGTCCAGGAGGCGCAAGCCCAGGGGCTCAGCGCCGATCCTGCGCGGGTCCAAGAGCTTTTGGACCGGATGATCGAGCACATCAAAAGTTATTACGGGTTCTCCGACGAGGAGCTCGCTGCGGAGCTGGCCAAGGAAGGGCTCACCTTGGAGGGTTTCCGGAACGAACTGAGACCTCAGGCCGAGGAGCAAGCCCTGGTGGAGGCCCTGAAGGCCGCGGTCACCGCCGGGGTCAGCGTGAGCGAGGACGAGATCTCCGCCTATTACGCGGCGAACCCCGGGCAGTTCCTGGATGACCAAGGGAATACCCTCCCCCTCGCCCAGGTCCATGACAAAATCGCGTCTTTGCTTTTCTCGCAAAAACAGGAAAGCGTTTGGCAGGAGTGGCTTAAAAAGGCCCGCGAGACGGCGAATGTGCAGATAAACTTGTAGATCCTAGCCGCGCTTCTCCACACGATCCACGTACTGTCGGGTGTAAACATTCACCCGGACTATATCCCCTTCGCTGATGAATTGCGGCACTAGAACCTCAAGCCCGTTTTCCAAGACAGCGGGCTTATAGACGTGGCTTTCTTTATCGCGGATGGCCGGGGCTGTGCTCACCACTTTCAAGTCCACGGTCTCGGGGAAGACCACAGCCACAGGGTTCCCTTGGTAGAAATCCACAGGGACGCGCTGGTTGGGCTGGAGGAAGACCTCCAAATCCCCGATCATCTGGGCGGGGATGGAGACCTGGTCATAAGTTTCAAGGTCCATGAAGTAGAAGGCCTCGCCGTCGGTGTAGAGATACTCCATGGGCCGGCGCTCCAATTCCACCTCGGGGACTTCCTCCTCGGGCCGCAGGCGCCGCTCCACCAGGGCGCCTGTGCGCAGGTTCCGAAGCTTCAAGTACATGAGGCCCTTTTGCTGGGCGCTTCCGGTGTGGCGTACCGCCTCCACCACCCGAAAAAGGTCACCCTCAAGCCGCACCGTCGCTCCCGGCCGAAGCTCGCTGGCCAAAGCCATGGCAAAAGCGATCTTACTTCGGAGGCCCTCTTCCGCCAAAGCCTAACCCCGCGGCTTGAGGAAGAGGATCCCAAGGGGCGGAAGGGTGAGGGAGAGGGAGAACGGGAAATTTTGGACGGGGATTTCCTCGCTCCCGAGGCCGCCGAGGTTCCCCACCCCGCTCCCTCCGTATTCCTTGGCGTCGCTATTGAGGAGCTCTTGCCAAAAACCGGGGAGGGGAACCCCCACCCGGTAGCCGGTCCGCACCGCCGGGGTGAAATGGGCCACCACAAGGAGGAGATCTTTTGAGGCGGCGCCGCGGCGCAAAAACGCAAGCACCCCGGAATCCGCGTCGTCGGCGATCACCCATTGAAACCCTTGGGGCTCGCAATCGAAGAGATGAAGGGCCGGTTCCTCCCAGTATAACCGGTTGAGGTCCTTCACCCAAAGTTTGATCCCTTGGTGCTCCGGCCGGGAAAGAAGCCACCAATCCAGTTCCCCTTCGTGGTCCCATTCCCGCTCTTGCCCGAACTCCCCGCCCATAAAAAGGAGTTTCTTCCCGGGAACGGCGTACATGTAGCCCAAAAGGAGGCGGAGGTTGGCGAACTTTTGCCACCGATCGCCCGGCATCTTCCCCAGGAGCGAGCCCTTCCCGTGCACCACCTCGTCGTGGGAAAGGGGGAGGACGAAGTTCTCCGACCAGGCATAGAGGCCGCGGAAGGTGAGGTTGCGGTGATGGTATTTGCGATGGATGGGATCGAGGCGGAAATAGTCGAGGGTGTCGTGCATCCAGCCCATGTCCCACTTGAACCCAAAGCCCAGGCCCCCGGCATAGGTGGGCCGGGAGACCCCTGGCCAGGCCGAGGATTCCTCAGCATAGGTCTGGCTATGGGGGAAGCGCCGGTAGACCTCCTCGTTGAAGCGGCGCAGGAAATGGATGGCCTCGAGGTTTTCCCGGCCGCCCCGGGGATTGGGAACCCAGGCCCCCTCCGGCCGGGAAAAATCCAGATAAAGCATGGAGGCCACAGCGTCCACCCGCAGGCCATCAGCATGGTATTTATCCAGCCAAAAACAGGCGCTGGAGAGGAGGAAGCTCCGCACCTCGTGCCGCCCGTAATTGAAAACAAGGCTCCCCCAGTCGGGATGCACCCCTTGGCGGGGATCGGTGTGCTCATAAAGATGGGTCCCGTCGAAAAAGCCAAGCCCATGGGGATCGGAAGCGAAATGGGAAGGGACCCAATCCAGGATGACCCCGATCCCCTCCCGGTGGAGGAAATCCACGAGGTGCATGAAATCCTGAGGGGTTCCATAGCGGGCAGTGGGGGAAAAATACCCCGTGATTTGGTAGCCCCAGGAGCCGTAAAACGGGTGCTCCATAACGGGCAAAAATTCCACGTGGGTGAAGCCCATCTCCTTCACATAGGCCGCCAAAAGGGGGGCGAGTTCCCGATAGCTGAGGAAGCGGCCCTCCGGGCCCCGCCGCCAGGAACCGAGGTGCACCTCGTAGATGGCAATGGGCGCCTCCCGGCGGTTCTTCTCCGCCCGGATCCTCAGCCAAGCCTCATCGCCCCAACCGTAGGAGAGGTCCCAAACCACGGAGGCCGTGCCCGGCGGAACTTCCGCGAAGAACGCGCAAGGGTCGGCCTTGAACCCTTGCCAGCCGTAGCGGGAAACGATGTGGTATTTGTAGAGGGCGCCTGGGCCCACCCCGGGCACGAAGCCCTCCCAGATCCCGGAGACCCCCCGCGGGGAAAGGGGGTTTTTGCCGGGCGTCCAGCCGTTGAAATCGCCCACCACCGAGACGGCCTCCGCGTTCGGGGCCCAAACGGCAAAATAAGTCCCGGCCCTCCCCCGCCAAGAAATGGGGTGCGCCCCCAAAACCTCGTAAAGGGCGGAATGGTTCCCCTCGTTGAAAAGCCAAAGGTCGTCGTCCGTAAGGAGGCTGGGCCTCCCTCCCACCTCCACGATTTTCCGCTCCCTCATCCTGGAAAATGGTACTTCTTGCCCGGCGAAAAAGGAGGGCCTAAGATGAAACTATGCTGAACGAAGCGGATCTTTCGCACATCCC
>JAGDVW010000011.1:4861-9220 GCA_023255835.1 Candidatus Acetothermia bacterium | reverse complement strand
CAAAACCTGTGGTGGACCTGGCACCCTTCGGCCCGGCGGCTCTTCCGGGCCCTCGACTACCAAGCCTGGCGGGAGAGCACCCATAACCCGGTCCTCATGCTCCGCCTCATCCGGCCGGAGCGGCTCCAAGAAGCCGCTCAGGATCCGGAATTTTTGGCGATCTACGACCAAGTCATGGCCGAATACCGGGCCGATTTGGCGCGGCCTGGCCTAGAACTTCCCGGGCCCATCGCCTACTTTTGCGCAGAATTCGGGGTCCATGTTTCCCTCCCCATCTATGCTGGCGGGCTGGGGATCCTCGCGGGGGATACCCTCAAGGAGGCCAGCGACATGGCCCTGCCCATGGTGGGGGTGGGCTTGATCTACTCCGAGGGCTACGTGACCCAGAGGATTCGCGAGGATGGCTGGCCGGAGGACGTCCATCAACGGCTTTTGGACCACGGCGCCCATCCCCTGGAGCCCGTGCGCACCAAGGAAGGAAACCCCCTTTTGCTCGAGATCCCCGGCTTCACCCCGCCCCTCAAAGCGCTGGTTTTCCTCGCCAGGATCGGAAGAACCCCCCTTTACCTCCTCACCACCGACGTGGAGGAGAACACCCCCTGGGATCGGGCCATCTCCCAGCAGCTTTACACCACGGATTTGGAACAAAGGCTGAAACAAGAATGGGTGCTGGGGGTGGGCGGGATGCGGGCCTTGGAGGCTTTGGGCATCCGGCCCGGGGTGCTCCATCTGAACGAGGGGCACCCGGCCTTCGCCCTCCTTGAGAGAATCCGCCAGTTCATGGCCCAAGGCCTCCCTTTCGAGCGCGCCCTGGAAAAAACCCGGAAAACTACGGTCTTCACCACCCATACCCCCCTTCCCACGGGCACCGATGTCTTCCCCTTTGCTCTACTGGACCGGTTCCTCGCGCCTTATTGCCAAGCTTTCGGTCTCCCCCGGGAAGCCATTTTGGAATTGGGGACGAATCCCAAGGATCCTGGGGCCGGGTTCAACATGACCGTCTTCGCCCTGCGGCTTTCCCAAAAGGCCAACGCCGTGAGTCAAAAGCACGGCGAGGTGGCCAAAAAAATCTGGGCCGGGATCAGCTTTCGCGGCCAAGAGGTGAAGATCGAGGCGGTCACAAACGGGGTTCATCTCTTCACCTGGATCGAGCCCCTGCGGGTCCAGCGCCTTTTGGACAAATATTTGGGCCGGGCTTGGCGGGAAAGGCCCGACGATCCGGAGGTTTGGGAGAAAGTCCGGGAGATCCCAGACGAGGAACTTTGGGCCGTGCACCAGGAGCGCAAGGAGGCCTTAATCGGTGAGCTTGCGGCCCGGGCCCGCCAGCGCTGGCGGGAAGGGGCTCCAGCCGCCACCGTCCTCGCCCTGGGTAGCCTTTTGGATCCCCACATCCTGACCCTGGGCTTCGCCCGCCGCTTCACCGCCTACAAACGGCCTGACCTCCTCCTTTACGACCTTGAGCGGCTAAAGATGATCGTGACCGACCCCCTCCGTCCAGTGCAGATCATCTTCGCCGGGAAGGCCCATCCCGCGGACATCGAGGGGAAGCGCCTCATTCAGAAGGTTTTTCGCTTGGCCAAGGACCCCGCTTTCGCCGGCCGCATCGCCTTCGTGGAGGAATACGACCAACACCTGGCCCGCTTCCTCGTGGCCGGGGTGGACGTGTGGGTGAACACCCCCCTTCCGCCCCTCGAGGCCAGCGGCACCAGCGGGATGAAGGCCAGCGTCAACGGGGTCCCGCATCTTTCCGTCCTGGACGGCTGGTGGCCGGAAGGTTTTACGGGCGAGAACGGCTGGGCCTTCGGCGGGGAGGAGATCCAGGGCGATCGCAATCCCTCCGATGCCGAGGCCCTCTATCGCCTCCTGGAGGAAAAAATCATCCCCCTTTATTACGAGCGCGGAGCCGATGGCATCCCCCACGGCTTTGTGCGGGTGATGAAGGAGGCCATCCGCACCGTAGCTCCACGGTTCTGCACCCGCCGAATGCTCAAGGAGTACCTGGAGAAGCTCTACCAGCCGGCTTTGGCCGAGGGAAAAGGAGGGTGAATGCTCGCTTTTTTGTTGGGGATTTTGGGGATCCTCGCGTTCGCGGCGGAGCCAAAGATCATTCATCCGGTACCATGGCTTGGGGACATGGCCTGTGCGGATTCCGTGGCCTTCCTCGGCACATCCGGGAAGATCGTGGTTTTGGCTATCCCTGATGGGCGGGTGGCCGGGGAGTTAGTCTTTCCCGGGCCGGTCCAGGCCTTGGCCTGGGATGGGCGAGGTCTCCTTGCCGCCGGGGGTTGGAACACCGTGCGGGTCTGGCGCTGGCCGGAGGGGGAGCTCCTTTGGGAGGATGCGGGAACCTCCACCCTCATCCGCGGCCTCGCCTTCACCGATAGCGGGTTGCTCCTCGGCGGAGGGGCGAATGGCCTCGTCTTCGCCTGGGACCTTGAGGGCCGGCGGGTTTGGGCGCGCCAGGCCCATCCCGGCCCCGTGTGGGGGATCGCCGCCTCCCCAAAGGGCCCGGTTTTCGCCACCGCCGGCTCCGATCGCCTGGCCGTCTGGGACCTTGAAACCACAGGGGAGATCCAAACCTTCCCCGGCCGGGCTTGGGACGCGGCCTTCTCTCCCGATGGCTTCCTCCTTGCCGCCGGGATAGGGAAAATTCTGAAGGTGTGGGATACTGCGCTGTGGTTGTCCCTTTGGGAGGTCTGGGCCCACGAAAGTTGCACTGTGACCGTGGCTTTTTCCCCGGATGGAACCCTCCTTGCCACCGGCTCCCTGGACCAGACGGCGAAAGTTTGGGATGCGGGGACCGGAAGATTGGTCTTTGCTTTACCGCCTTTCCCGGCCATCCTCGCCGCGGTGCGGTTCGGGCCTTTTGGCCTCCTCGCCGGCTCCGAGGATGGCACCCTCGCCCTTTGGCAACCCTAGAGAGTTTGAGCTTTTCTTCCGCAAACCATACAATGCGAAAAAATTTATAGGGAGGGCCAATGTACCAAAGGAGGGTACAGATCACCGGAGGGGGGACGCTCCTTGTGACCATTCCCAAGGAGTGGGCCATGGAGATGGGGGTGGGCCAGGGCACGGCGGTGACATTGGCTCCCACGCCCTCGGGCGGGCTCCTCTTAATCCCGCCAGCGGTGCGGGAACGCAACCGCTGCCGCATCTTTATGGAGGGGAAAACCCCGGTCCAGCTCCTGCGGGACATCATCGCCCACTACATCGCGGGCTTCGAGGTCATCGAAGTCGCGGGAAAACGCATCCGGCCGGAGGAACGCCGCACCATCCGGGGTATCGCCCAGTCCCTCGTGGGCATGGAGATCCTCGGGGAAACCCATTCCCTCGTGACCCTGGGATGCGTGGCCGATGTGCGGGATTTCCCAGTGGATGCTACGATCCGCCGCATCTACGGGATCACCGAAGCTATGTGGGCTGATGCCCTCCAAGCCTTCCTCGCCAGGGATGAGGAACTGGCCCAGGATGTGATCGAGCGCGATGGGGACGTGGATCGGCTGGTCCTCCTTGTGGCCCGCCAATTCGGGCTTCTTTTGCGGGACCTCCTCTTGGAGCGGGAGGTGGGGCGCTCCCGCCAAGAGTTTTGGCACTATCAAAGCGCGGCGGACCAATTGGAACGGGTGGCGGACCACGCGGCCAAGGTGTGCCGGGCCGCTTTGGCCCTGACCTCCCCGCCAGCCCCAGCTTTCGCGGAAAGGCTCCAAGGCCTGGCCCAGACCTCCCTGGCGGTCATCGCCGAGGCCATCCGGGCCTTCGAGGAGCGCGATCCCGGGCGGGCCAATTCCGTCTTGGAGGGGAAGGAAAGGCCGGAGGAGGTCTGGCCCTGGGTCCAGGCCGCCGCCAGGGAACAACCGGAAAATGCCCTCTCCCTCTCCATCGCCGTGGATAGCCTCCTCCGTATCCGCGAGCACGGGTTCAATATCGCCGAGATCGCTTTGGACGCCTCCGTCCACACCCTAAGCGAAAAAGCCGCCTAAATCCCCGCGAGGAACTCCAAGGCCAAAACACAAAGGCAGAAAAGAAGGCTCAACGGGGTCACAAGGAACCCGTATTTGGTGAACTCCTTGAAGGTGATGCGGAAGTCCTTTCCGGTGAGGATGGTCATCCACATGATCCCGGCCAGGGCGCCGATGGGGGTGAGGTTGGCCCCGAGGTTCGAGCCCACGGCCGTGGCCAGGGCCGCAGGAAGAACGGCCTCCTTGGGCACTGCCCGCAGGGCCGTGGCGAAGGCCAGGGTCATGGGGATGTTGTTGAGGAGGTTGGCGCTCAGCGCCGAAGCCACCCCAAAAAGGATGACCGTAAGGGCCGGAGAATCCAGGCTTAGCCCGTAAAGCTTCTGCCCGAAGAGGCGGGTGA
>JAGDVW010000011.1:3093-4761 GCA_023255835.1 Candidatus Acetothermia bacterium | reverse complement strand
ACGAAGGGAACGATGGGCCAGGGAAGGCGTTTGAGGGTCTCCACCACGGTGGAGCCGTTGGGAAGGTTTTTCCGTAGGGCCAGGGCGTAGGATTCCCGCAAGGCCAGGATGGCCAAAAGGGCCAAGGCAAAGGACACGGAGATCTTCCACATGGGGATCCCGAGGTAGGGGGCTACGGCCAAAGCCGCCACACAACCGGCCAGAGTCAAAAGCCCAAGGAGGGCCCCGGGTTTGTCGGTGATGGCCGCCCAAGGATCGAGAAGCACGGGTTTGATGGGCTTTCGGATCTCCCGGCGGAAAAGGAGGTAAAGGAGCCCAGCGTTGGCCAAACCCGCAGCTACTGTAGGAAGGACCATCCATTTCGAGTACCCCACGAACGTGAGCCGAAAGGCCGAGGCCACCAGGATGTTCGTGGGGTTCCCAATGTAGAGGGCCATGGACCAGGTGTTGGCCGCGAAAAATTCGGCGATGAGATAAGGCTTGGGATTTACTCCAGCGTGCTTGGCGAAGTAATACACGAAGGGCGTGAAGGTGAGGACCACGATGTCGTTGGAGGTGAAGATGGTGAGGATTGAAACGGCAATGTACACAGCGAAGAAGAGCTTCACCCCGTCGGTTTTGGCCTTGGCCAAAGCGTAGCGGGCACAGGCCTCAAAGAATCCAGTGATGTCCAGGAAAATGCTCATGAAGACCATGGAGATGAAAAGGGCGAGGATCCCAAGGGGCTGGAGTTCCTCGGTGCCGTTCAAGCCCTGGACAATATCGGGTCCGGTGAGGAGGCCGGCGGCGAGGATCAGAAGGGGACCAAGGAGCGCCCCCAGGAAATACGTTTCCAAGCGAAGTTCACGCCTCCGAAGCCGGATATAAAGGTAGGGGCGGTGGAGGGTGAGCCCGATCGTGGCCAAACAAGAAAAGACGAAGATGAGGGTGACCGTAAGCATGGGAAACCCTTTCGCTTAACGCTTCCTCGGCAACGTCAACCTCAAAATTGGCTTTGTGAGAGCCATAAGTTGTCCGTAGCCAAGGCCGATTTATATCCCAAAGCCGGGAAAACGCAATGCCCAGGGATCAATAGTGGGCCAAAAGGCCCCGGTCCTTGGCGAGGTCTTCGCACACTTTAAAGATTAAAAGCCCCAGGCCGAAGTAGAAGCAGGCTGTCCCCAAAAGGGTGAGCAAATCCAAAGGTGTAAGATCAAAGAGCGTTTTCCCCTCCACCATGGCCGCCCGGATGAGGTCCGCGCCCAGGGAAAGGGGGAGGGCCTTGGCCCACCAAGTGTCCCCGGGCAAGAAAAGGAGGGGGATGAAGGCGAATTGCAGGATCTGGAAGAAGGCCTGAATCCTCTTGAACACCAGGGCCAGCCCGGCCATGAAAAAGCCCACCCCGTAAATCGGGGCCAGGGTGAGAAAAAGGAGGGGCAAAACGGTTCCCAAGGGGAGATGCAAAACTTTCCCGGTGGTGACCATCATGAGGCCAAGGAGGGCGCCAGCGAAAAAGAAGCCCATAAGGAAGGAACTCAAAACCCAAGCGAGGCTCACAAAACGAAAGCCAAACGGGCACATATAAAGTTGCTCGAGCGTCCCCTGTTGAGCTTCGCGCATGATCTCCCAAGAGAGGTCAGAATAGGCAGCCAAAGCGAAGGTCCAAACGAGATAGCCTGCCACCAGGGC
>JAGDVW010000011.1:0-2993 GCA_023255835.1 Candidatus Acetothermia bacterium | reverse complement strand
TTCGCCCCGATAAAAAGGAGGAGGAAGATGAGGTAAAGGGTGATGATGCTCGAGAGGGTGTTGAATGGATAGCGTTTGAGTTCAATGAGGAAGCGGGTGAAGATCGCAAAAAATGTGTAAATCCTCCTCATTGGACCTCCTTTTTCTCGCCCCGGATGAGGCGCAAGAAAACCTCCTCCAGGTCCGGCTCGCTTCGGCTTAGGCCCTCGATCTCCACCTGGCCTTGCCGAAGGAGGTCCACGAGCTCGTAAAAACTCCCATCCGGTGGGATTTCCACTTGCAGGGCCCGCTCCTCGGGGATCCACCGAAGGGCGGGGAAGCGCGCGGAAAGCGTGGTGAAGATCCCCTCAGGAAGGCCGTTCCGAAGGCTGACCCTATAGACCCGGGTGCGGAAAAGGGAAAGGAGGTTGGGGACAAAGTCGTCAGCGATGATCTTCCCTCGGGAGAGGATGATCACCCGTCGGCAGGTCTCCTCCACCACGCCCATGTCGTGGGAGGAAAGGAGCACCGTTTCCCCCTGAGAAAGGGCCAGCTCGCGAATCAGGCCGCGAAGCTCGTGGGAGGCCTCCACATCCAAACCCAACGTGGGCTCGTCCAAAAGGAGGACCGGCGTCCCCTTCACCAGGGCGCAGGCTAAAGCGAGCTTTTGTTTCATCCCTTGGGAGAGGAGGTTCGCTGTGACTTTGCGCTTTTCCCAAAGGCCGAAGAAATGGATGAGCTCTGCGGCGCGCTTTTTGGCCCGGCGGGGGGAAATCCCTTGGAGGCCGGCGAAAAAGCGGAGGTTCTCCTCCACGGAAAGGCGCCAATAGACGTTGCGCGAGCCCTCAAGGAGGGCGGCCACATGGCGGGCCACCTCCGCTCGATGCGTTGGGACCCCGAAGATCTCGGCCTTTCCCGAAGTAGCCCGCACCAAACCGCAGAGGATCTTGATGATCGTGGTTTTACCTGCACCATTGGCCCCCAAAAGCCCGACGACCTCGCCCTCCCCAACCCGGAAGGAAACTCCAAAAAGGGCCCGCACCGGCCCCTTCCGGGTTGGGTAATCCTTCACCAGGTTCTCCACCACGATCGCGTCCATCGGAAGGGTTAGTGCACCCTTTTGGCTTTCCGGTTCACGGGGCGTCGGCGTGGATGACCTCGGTGTAGATCGTGTGGTGCGGGGCACCGCCAGGGGAAACCGGCCGGAAGGCGCTCCGCACCTCGAAGATTTGCTCCATGCCCGGATAGAGGTCGCCCAAGATCTTCGAGCGCTCCTCCACGAAGTTCCAGTTCTCGTCGTAGAAGCGGACGGCCACCCGGCCCAAATTGATCCGCCGATCCCCAATGTTCTTGACCCGGCCGTAAACCCTGGTCCCTGAATAAAACTCCTCCACGTGCCACTCCAAAACATCCAAAGGGTAAGAGACGCCCACGTTTATGGGGATACGCACCACGGTGGAAAGGCCCTGGTTATCCACAACTTTCACGGCCACGAGGAATTCCCCTTCCTGGTCGTAGCGGTGGGTGACCTCCAGGCCTTCCATTTCGGGAGTTCCGTCACCGAAATTCCAGCGGACCACGGAGATTGTGCCATCGGGGTCGGAGGAGCCCTGGGCGCTTGCCTTCACAAAAAGCGGGGCCTCGCCTTCCCTTGGCTCCACCACCACCACTGGCATTGGCGGTAGATTTTGGGGCACTGTACAGCCGGCAAGAAGGAATCCCAAAAGGAACAAGCCCCAAAAACGACGGCCCATCGCGCCTCCTTTGCCCTTATAATGGCCCAAGATGGCCAAGTTTTCCACGCATATCCTCGACGAAGAGCTGGCCCGCCGCAGAGGGGAGGGCGAGGCCCTGCGCCATGCGGTCTTGGCCCAAGCCCTTTCCGCCTTACAGGAGCTTCCCCAGAGGATCCCGTTTGAGGAAGCTTGTCTTTCCGGCTCGGTGGTTAAGCCCCATCGCGTTCACCCCGACGTGGCCTTCCTTGGGCTTTCGGACGAACATTTTTTCGAGGCCATGGCGTTTTTGAGCGCGCGCCGCGGCCGGGATGCGGACGTAGTGCAGCTTGAGCGCGTTCCTTTCGCGGAGAGGATCAAACGGGAGGGCATCCGATGGACCAAACCGAGCTAAGGCCTGCGGGCAACTCCCCACATGCACGGCGCCTTTTGAAAGGCTAGGGTATGGGCTGGGTGAAGTTTTTGGGGACGGCCGGGGCGCGGTTCGTGGTGGCTCGGCAATTGCGTTTTTCCGCGGGCACCTGGCTGGAGCTCTCCGGGACGCAAATCCTTTTGGATCCCGGGCCGGGGACCCTCCTTCGCTGCCGAAAAGTCCGGCCGCCTTTGGAACCCTTGGAACTGTCGGGGATCGTCCTTTCCCATAAACACCTCGATCACTCCACCGATGTGAACATCATGATCGAGGCCATGGCCGACGGCGGCCTGAAGCGCCGCGGCGTGCTCCTTGCTCCCCACGATGCCCTCGAGGGCGACGATCCCGTGGTCCTCCGCTACGTGCGGCCTTTTTTGGAGCGCATCGAAACCCTCGTCGAAGGCCGCGTCTATGAATTGGGAAAAGTGCGGATCACGCCGGTGCGCCATCCCCATGGGCAGGTGGAGACCTACGGCCTCGTTTTCGAGTCCGAGGAGGGCCGGCTGGGCTTCGTGGTGGACACGAAGTTCTTCCCGGAACTCCCGGAGAAGTACAAGGGCTGCCAACTTTTGGTCCTGAACACCGTTCTTCGGGAGTGGAACCCTGATATCGACCACCTTTCCCTCCCCGAAGCCTTGGAAATCGTAAAGGCCGTGCGGCCGAAGCTCGCGGTGCTCACCCATTTTGGGATGACCATGCTGCGCAGCAAACCCTGGGAATTGGCCGCGGAGGCCTCGGAAAAGCTGGGCCTTAAAGTCATCGCCGCCGACGACGGGACCACCGTGGAGGCTAAGGATTGGACTTAGCCCGCTTCATCTCGTAAAGGAGCTGATCCGCCCGGCGGAAGAGGTCCTCCACGCTGGGCGCCG
>JAGDVW010000009.1:3604-6563 GCA_023255835.1 Candidatus Acetothermia bacterium | reverse complement strand
TTGAAAAAGCGCGGAAGAACCCGGGGATGGAGAATCAGCCCGTAAACCACAAAGTTCCCGATCTCCGCCAACCCCCGAAGAAGCCCGAATCCTCGGGATATCCGCTTTCCCCACCCATACCAGCTCACGACGGCAAACCCCAAGCCCACCAAGAGGAGCTCGAGGAAGCGGTAGGTGAGGGAGAAGGCCAGGGCTGCGGCGGGGGTTATCCCAAGGAGACCGAGGATCCCCACCCTTCCGCCCTCGGCCGTGCCCACGCCCCCCGGCGTCAACCACAAAAAGAGGGAGAGGAAGGAATTGAGGCTGAAATAGACGCCCATCTCCCGCCAGGAAAGCCAGCGCCCTTGGGCAAGGCCGAAATAGAAAAACGGACGAACATAATGGCAAAGAAAGCTCAAGATTTGGAAAAAGAGGGCCCCAAAAACCAGGCCCCGCTGGCGGAGGAAAACATCGCTCATCATTTCCTCCATTTCCCGGACCTTTTGGGAAAACTGGCAGCTGCGGGCCCAGCGCCGGCCGAAAAACGAAACTATCTTGCTAAGCCATTTCCAGCCAAAACCAAAGTTCAATGCGCCAAGAAAAATCGGCAATCCCAGGACAAGAAGGCCGAAGAAGACCAAGAAGCGCTGATCGGAAGGGAGAAAGGGGAGGGCCAAACCCGCGCCGAAGAGGGCGAACCCGAGAAGAACGAGGCCGGCGATGACCCGATCCCAAACGAGGGTCCCGGCCACCCCAGTGGGAGCAGCGCCAGTTTGGCGCACCACGATCCAGCCCCGCACGGGCTCCCCACCGAGATAGGCCCCAGGGGTGATGTAGTTGACGGCGTAGCCTGCCAAAGCCGCCGCCCAACTCGTGCGCAGACGAACCCTCACCCCCGAAGCCAAAAGCAACAGCTGCCAGCTCACCGCCCAAAAGCTGAGGCCCAAAACCTCGAGCCCAAACAGAAGGAAAAGAGCCCAAAACGGCAATGATCTCGCGGCTTGCCAGATCTCCCGCGGCCCGCTCAACACCACCAAAGCGGCGAAAACACCAAGCCCAAGGACCAAAAGCAAAGCCAAAAGAACGCGCCGCACTGTCAAAAGAGCTTACCTTTGGGGAAAGGGCAAGGCAAAGTTGCGAAACGCCTGTTCCTTTCGTAAAATTTTGCGGTTATGCCCGAACGGGTGGAGGTAGCGTTCATCGAAGAGGAGATGGAGCAGTCGTACATCGACTACGCCATCTCCGTGATCCGCGGGAGGGCCATCCCCGACGTGCGGGACGGGCTCAAGCCCGTGCAGCGCCGGATCCTTTTTGGGATGAGGGAGCTTGGGCTCACCCCAAACCGTCCCCACCGCAAGTCCGCCCGCATCGTGGGCGAGGTTTTGGGGAAATACCATCCCCACGGGGACATGGCCGTGTACGAGGCCATGGTGGGCCTGGCCCAGCCCTTCACCACCCGTTATCCCCTCATCGATGGGCAGGGCAACTTCGGCTCCGTGGACGGCGACGAGCCCGCGGCCATGCGCTATACCGAGGCGCGCCTCGCCCCCATCGCCATGGAATTTTTGGAGGAACTCGATGAGGAGACCGTCGACTTCCTCCCCAACTTCGACGGTTCCCTTCAGGAGCCGGAGGTCCTTCCCGTGCGGTTCCCCCATCTGCTTGCCAACGGGGCCTGGGGGATCTCTGTGGGGATGACCACCCAGATCCCGCCCCACAACCTCCGGGAGCTCATCTCTGCCACCCTTTACGTCATGGACCATCCCGAGGCCACCGCGGACGAGCTCCTTTCGATCCTGCCCGGCCCGGATTTCCCCACCGGCGGGGTGATCGTGGGGAAAGAGGGGATCCGCGAGGCCTATGCCACCGGCGAGGGCCGCTTCGTCCTCCGCGGCCGGGCCAGGGTCGAGGACGACAGGATCGTGATCACGGAGATCCCTTACCAGGTGCGCAAAAGCGCGGTCATCGAGGCCATCGCCGAGAAGGCCAAGGAGGGGGAGATCCAAGGGATAAGCGATCTTCGCGACGAATCCGACCGCGAAGGGCTGCGGGTGGTGGTGGAGCTGAAACGGGGGGCTGATCCTGAGCGAATTTTGGCCCAACTCTACAAACTTACCCCCCTTGAGCGCACCTTTTCCTGCCATTTCCTCGTCATCGATGGGGGGAATCCCCGGATCCTTTCCCTTCCCCAAATCCTTCGCGCTTTTTTGGCCTTCCGGCGGGAGACGGTGCGGCGGAGGACCCAATTCCGCCTGCGTCAGGCCCAGGAGCGGGCCCATATCCTCGAGGGATTCCAAAAGGCTTTGGCGCGCTTAAACGAGGTGATCGAGATCATCCGCGGTTCGGCCGAACCCGCCCAGGCCGAGGCCCTGCTGGCCGCGGAGATCGGCCTGAGCCAAAAGCAGGCCGAGGCCGTCCTGCGCATGCGCCTCTCCCAGCTCACGAAACTGGAGCGCCAAAAGATCGACGAGGAGCTCTTGGACCTGCGGAAGAAGATCCAGGATTACGAGGCCATCCTCGCCGCCCCAAGGAAGCTCGATGAGGTGATCCGCGAGGAATTGAAGGCCATCGCTGATCGCTACGGTGATGCCCGCCGCACCACGATCCTTGAACGCGATGATTTCTCCGGCGTTCCCAGGGAGGCGCCGGCCCTGGAAGTGATCCTTTGCGTGACGAACAAAGGCTACGTGAACGTGACGGAGCGGGATGCCTTTAGGGCCCAGGGCCGGGGCGGAAAGGGCGTGATCGGGATCCGCCCCAAGGAAGGCGACTTCCTCCGCCAGATCATCCCCGCGAACACCCGGGAAGACCTCCTCATTTTCACCGAGCGCGGAAGGGTTTTTAAGCTCCCCTTGGCGCGGCTGGAGATCGGCGACCGCGATTCCCCGGGGAAAAACCTCCGGCAATTCTTGGACATGGAGCTGGACGAGGAGGTGCGGGCGGTTTGCCCTGTGGCCGATTACTCCCGAGGCTACGCCCT
>JAGDVW010000009.1:0-3504 GCA_023255835.1 Candidatus Acetothermia bacterium | reverse complement strand
CGAAAGGGGATCGTCAATAGAAACGCCCTCTCCGATTACGCCAACGCGCGGACTTCCGGGATCATCGCCCACGACGCCGAGGAAGGGGATCGGCTGGTGGATGTGACCATCACTCAGGGGAAGGGCGAGGTGATCCTGGCCAGCGCCCAGGGGCAGCTCATCCGCTTTCCCGAGGAGGAGATCCGGGTCACCCGCCGGCCCTCAAAGGGCGTGATCGGGATGCGCCTCGATCCCGGGGATCAGGTGGTGACCATGGTCTGGCTCCCGCCGGGTGTGGCCGGCAAAAAGCTCCTCCTGGTGACGAGCCAGGGCTACGGGAAACGAGTGGCCCTGGAGGAGATCCCCGTCCAAGGTCGGGGCGGGAAAGGGGTGATCGGGATCAAGCTGGATGGGGAGGAACTGGTGGCCGCGGTCCTGGTGGGCGAGGGGGATGAGGTGGCCCTTTCCACCGCCGCCGGAAAGGTCATCCGCTTCGAGGTCGGCCAGGTGAGCACCTTCTCCCGCTACGCCCGGGGAGTGCGGCTCATCCAGGTGGACCCCGGCGACCGGGTGGTCTCCGCAGTGGTGGTGTGAAGGAAACCATGGATATTGGCGAGGAAGTTGAGCGGCAGCTGCGGATCCTGGAGAGAAACGTAGAAACCCTCCTTCCCCGCGAGGAACTGGCCAAAAAGATCGCCCGTTCCCTTCGAACAGGGAAACCCCTGCGGGTGAAGCTCGGGATCGACCCCTCCGCGCCGGAGCTCACTTTAGGGCACGCCGTGGTCCTCCGAAAACTCCGGCAGTTCCAGGATCTTGGGCATCTTGCCGTCCTGGTGGTGGGCGATTTCACCGCCCGGATCGGCGATCCCTCCGGCCGCTCGAAGACCCGCGAGCCCCTCACCCCCGAGGAGATCGCGGAAAACATGAAAACCTACCGCGAGCAGGCCTTCAGGATCCTCGATCCAGCCCGAACGGAGGTGCGCTATAACTCCGAATGGCTTGCTGGACTCACCTTCGCTGAGGTTTTAAAGCTCACCAGCCTCTACACCGTGGCCAGGATGCTCGAACGCGAGGACTTCGCCAAGCGTTTTCGGGAGGGTTCGCCCATCACGCTCATGGAATTCCTCTATCCCTTGGCCCAGGCCTACGATTCGGTGGCGGTGGAGGCCGATGTGGAGCTGGGCGGCTCGGATCAGCGGTTCAACCTCCTCGTGGGCCGGGATATCCAGGAGGCCTATGGTCAAGAGCCGCAGGTGATCCTCACCATGCCCCTCCTCCTTGGGACCGATGGGGTCCGCAAGATGTCCAAATCCTGGGGGAACTACATCGGGATCTCCGAGCCCCCGGAGGAGCAATTTGGGAAGCTCATGGCCATCCCCGATGAGCTCATGCCTCAATACTTCCAGCTCCTCACGGAGATCCCTTGGGAGGAGGTGGCGCATCTCCATCCAAAAGAGGCCAAGAAGAGGCTAGCCTGGACGGTGGTAGCTCAGCTCCACGGGGTGGAGGAGGCCGATCGGGCCCAGGCCCACTTCGAGCGGGTTTTCGAGGAGGAGCGGCCACCGGAGGCCATAAAGGATGTTTCAGTGAAACACCTTTTGGACGAAGAGGGAAAGGCCTCGGTGGTGGAATTGCTTTATAGCTCGGGCCTAGTGAGCTCGAAATCTGAGGCCCGGAGGATCCTGGCTCAAGGCGGGGTTTGGCTCGATGGCAATAAGGTCCCGCCGGATCAGGAGCGAGTGGAGGTGCGGAACGGGATGATCCTCCGGGTGGGCCGGCGGAGGTTCGCCCGCCTGGTTTTATGAATTGCCCTTTTTGCCGCATCGCCCAGGGCGAACTTTTTGCCCACCTTATTTACGCAGATGACCTCGTTTTGGCCTTCTTGGATGCCGCCCCCATGGCGCCCGGCCACACTTTGGTCGTGCCCCGCGCCCATGTGGAAAGGTTCACCGAGCTATCTGAGGAACAGGCTGGCCACCTTTTTGCCGTGGCCGTGCGGGTTGGAAGGGCTTTGAAGGAGGTCTTGGAAGCCCCAGGGTTCACGGTGGGGCTGAACGATGGCGTGGTGGCGGGCCAGGGGGTCCCGCATGTGCATCTGCACCTCATCCCCCGTTTCCCCGGCGACGGGGGGAAATCCCTGCATTCGCTCCTTCCCTATAAGCGATGGCGCCCGGATCCGGAACTCGCTTCCCGCCTACGCGCTCGGCTCAGCGCCCAAGGAAGCTGAGCTCCGCGGGACAAAGTGGGCCTTTGTAGTTCTCCAAGAATTCGTTCCCGCTCCCCAAAACTTCGCCCCAAAAACCCGGCCCTGAGCCAACGCACGCTGAACTTTCCACGGCCAAACCGTAGCCTTTGTTCCTCACGAACCGATTGTCCCGCAGCTCGACGCGCGCCCCCTCCCGCAGGAGCAAGCCCCCAAACCACCCATTCTCCTCGACCAAGCTTTGATAAAGCCCAAGGGAACTTCTCCCGCCCGCACCGATCCCGCACATATCATTTCGGCGGACCGTGACTCTCCTCAATTCCGCCTGGCTTTCGTCCCAAAGCCAAATCCCCCCTTGAGCATGGTTAAAAACGCTTACCCCTTCAGCAAAAAGGCGGGCATTCTGCCAGAGTTTTATTCCTGCGGCGTTCTCAGAAATGGTGCAGTTCACGAGGGTGGCGGTGGCGTTCGCTCCCAAAGCCAGGCCCTCGGAACCGCCGGTCACCTCCACCCCAAGAAGCCGGAGGTCAGCCCCAGCCACACAGGACAAAACGGGAGCGCTGGGATTAAGCCCGCGCAACGTCACCTCCCCTTTGGCCCGAATTTCTACGGCTTTATCCACCGTCACCCCAGCTGAATATGTGCCGGACTGGATTTCCAAAACCCCTCCTGGGAGGAGAGCATCGACGGCACTTTGGAGATCGGGAAAATCCGGGTGCGGGAAGGGAAGGAACTGAAGAGTTGGGGAAATTTTCCCCCGCAGCGAAGGCTCAACGTTCCCCAAAAGGGCCACGCCATTTCCCTCGAATTTGTTTTCCTCCCCGCTCATGGGGATCGCGGAAAAGCCCGACGCTCCCGAAGCGAGAAACCCATGGATTAGGCAGCGGATCAGCACCACCGAGGCTTTCTCCGCGCTGGCCACGCCGGAGCCCCGGCCGCCGGAGAACTCCGACCCCTCTAGGCGCACGAAGGCGCGGCCCCGGGCATCGAGGCCATCCCAACGATTGCCCAAAACGGAGCACCTTTGGAGAAAAGCGGTCCCACCTTTGACCACAAGCCCATGCCAATTTTCTTGGAATATCGTTCCGTAAGCTTCAAAAACCACGTCGCCCGAAACCTCCACGCCCACATCAAGATGATTGAGGACCCTGGAGGCAAGGAGCCTCACTTCGCTTGCGTCCTCACCGCGCAGCCCGGGGCCGCCGTTTTCCCGGACCTCCGTGGCCCAAAGCTTGACCTTGGATTTATCCCGCACCCAAAGGCCCACGCCGGCGTTTTGCGCCACCAGTGAATCCTCGAGCTCGAGGTCACCCGCGGAAGAG
>JAGDVW010000053.1 GCA_023255835.1 Candidatus Acetothermia bacterium | reverse complement strand
TATGCTGGGGCCAGCGTGGACTGGGTCTCCGGCTCCCTGGGAAGCAAGGTGACCATGCTCTATCCCACCACTGTCCTTTTGGGCAAGGGCGCCCGCACGGAAAACCTCTCCTTCACTTTCGCCCAGGAGGGGATGTGGTTGGATACAGGGGCCCGGGCCATCCACCGCGCGCCGGATACCTCTTCCCGCTTGGTTTCCCGGTCGGTGGTTCAAGGTCGAGCGAAGAGCGTTTTCCGGGGCACAGTCTATGTCGCCCCCGAGGCCAAAGGGGCAAAGGCCCATGTGGAATGCTCCACCCTCCTCCTCTCTCCAGAGGCCCGCGCGGAGACCATCCCCGTCCTCCACACGGAAAACAATGATGTGGAGCTCGGCCATGAGGCCACAGTGGGCCGCGTTTCCCAAGAAAAACTTTTCTACCTCATGTCCCGCGGCCTCGATGAGTCCCAAGCTTTAAGCCTTATCGTGAACGGTTTCGTTTCCCCCATCCTCAAGGAGATCCCCTTGGAATACGCCGTGGAGCTTCGCCGCCTCTTGGAGATGAGTTTTGAAAGGGCCACGGCATGATCGACGTCGCCAAGATCCGCGCGGATTTTCCCATCCTCGGGCGCCTGGAGAATGGAAAGCCCCTCATTTATTTAGATTCCGCGGCCACAAGCCAAAAGCCCCGCCAAGTTATTGAGGCTGAGGCCCGTTTTTATGCGGAGCGGAACGCCAACGTTCGCCGGGGCCTTTATCTTTTGGCCCACGAGGCCACCGAGCTTTATGAGGCCGCAAGAAAAAAGATCGCCGCCTTCCTCAACGCTTACCCCGAGGAGATCGTGTTCACCCGCGGCACCACGGAGGCTTTGAATCTCGCGGCTTGGGCCTTGGGCGAGACCCGCGTCTCCGCCGGGGACAAAATCCTCGTCACCGAGATGGAGCACCATGCCAATCTCCTCCCTTGGCAGGAAATGGCGCGGCGCAAGAACGCCGAGCTCCTAGCCATCCCCATAAACAAGGAAGGGGAGCTCGACCTCTCTGCCTTTCACAAAGCGCTCGACCGAAGGACGCGGGTGGTGGCCTTGGCCCATGCCTCCAACGTCCTTGGGACGATAAACCCCGTTCAGGAAATCGCTGAGGGGGCGCACAAAGTGGGCGCGGTGGTGGTTTTAGACGCGGCGCAATCCGTGCCGCACATGCCCATTGATGTGAAGGAGCTCGGGGCCGATATCCTCGCCTTTTCCGGCCATAAAATGCTCGGTCCCACCGGGATCGGCGTTCTTTGGGCGAAAGGCGATCTCCTTGGGGATTGGCCCCCATTCCTCACCGGCGGGGAGATGATCCGGGAAGTTTGGCTGGACCGGGCCACCTGGGCCGATCCCCCGGCACGGTTCGAGGCGGGGACCCCGCCCATCGCTCAAGCGGTGGGGCTCGCGGCGGCCGTGGAATACCTGGAGACCATAGGGATGGCGGCGGTGCAGGCCCACGGCCAAGAACTCACGGCTTTGGCCCTGGAGGGCCTCCTCGCCCGCCCCTTTGTGGAGATTTACGGACCACGGGATCCCCAAAAACGCGGGCCCTTGGTGGCCTTTAACCTCCGCGGCCTCCATCCCCACGATGTGGCTACCCTTCTAGATCAGGAGGGGATTTGCATTCGGGCAGGGCATCACTGCGCTCAACCCCTCCACCGAAAATTGGGGATCCCCGCATCCTGCCGGGCCTCGTTTTACTTGTACAATACCAGCGACGAGGTGGAAGCTTTGCTTGCGGCCCTCGGTCGCGTCTGGGAGAGCATGCGATGAGCCCCTATGAAGAGGTGATCCTGGACCACTGGAAGAACCCGCGCAATAAGGGGAGGCTAGCGGATCCGGACCTCGTGGGGATGGAAGTGAACCCCCTCTGTGGGGATGCGGTGCGGCTGGAGCTCAAAGTGAAGGAAGGTCGCGTGACAGATGTGCGCTTCGCGGGAGAGGGCTGTGCCATCTCCCAAGCAGCGGCCTCCCTCCTCACCGAGCTCGTCTTGGGACGCACCCTCGCCGAACTCCGGGAGATGAAGGATGAAGAGCTACTTTCCGCCCTCGGAGGCGTGATCCCGACCCGCCTGCGCTGCGCGCTTTTGCCCATGCAGGCCCTGCGTAAAGCTTTGAAGACTAGCGCTTAGCCCGCTTTTTAGTGCGCGCCGTCTTGGTGCGCTCTTTTTTCTTCTGCGTTTTTCGGGCGGTCTTCGCGCGGCTCTTTGTGGAGGTTTTGGCTTCTCCGGCTAGGGCAATGACGTCGGCCAAGGTGAGTTTTTCCATATCCTGCATGAATTTGTCCTCCAAACCCTTCCAAAACGGATAGGTGGGGCAACTAGGGTCCACCGGGATTAGGTCGCGCCTGACCCGGCCCAAAACCAGTGCCGGCTTTTTTTCCAAAATATTCGCCAAATCTGCGATTTTTATGGTTTGCGGCTCTTTTATGAGTTTAAAGCCGCCGGCCCTCCCCTTTTGCGCCTCCAAATACCCTTTGGCGCGGAGATCCAGAAAAATGCGGCGCAAAAAGGGCTCGCTCACCCCGCAGGACTTGGCGATCTCCCGCACGGCACTCCGGCGCTCCGGCAAAAGGGCAAGCTCATAAAGGGCACGAATCCCGCTCGCTAACCGCATCCCCACTAACATGATTCCTCCTTGCCAATTTTGGCCACCGATGATAACAGGCATGGGGTTCAGCTGTCAAAAATGACAAACCTGGGAGAAGGCGGGGCGATCAGCATTAAAGCCGTTAGAGTTCAAAGCTTTTTTCATCCGAGCTACAGCGTCCCCTAAGCACACGGGAGCGCAATTGCCCGCACCCGGCCTGGATCTTTACCCCTTTGGAGCGGCGGACGGTGACATCGATCCCCTGGGCCAGAAGTTCGCGGCGGAACAACTCGATTTGCCCATCGTCCGGCCGCTCAAAAGGGAGGCCTGGGGCGGGATTGAAAGGGATCAAATTCACATGAGCCAATTTGCCCCGCAAAAGGGAGGCCAAAGCCCGAGCATGTTTGAGGCCATCGTTTACCCCGCGCAAAAGCACGTATTCGAAAGTGACGCGGCGGGCGGTTGCCGCGATGTAGGCCTCCGCAGCGGCGAGCACCTGAGAAATGGGCCAGCGGGCGGCTAAAGGCACGAGCTCCCCTCTCAACTGGTCGTCGGGCGCGTGGAGGGAGATGGCCAAGTTGTACTGCCGTCCCTCTTGGGCAAAACGCAAAATCCCTGGAACCACGCCGATGGTGGAGACGGTGATCCTCCGGGCACCAAGCCCAAAGCCGCGCGCATCGTTCAGATTGTTCAAAGCTTTTAGCGTGGCCTCATAGTTGAGGAAAGGCTCGCCCATCCCCATGACCACCACATGTGTCACGTGCTCGCCCTGAGCTTTTAGCAAGCGCGCGAAATACAAAACCTGGGCGGCGATCTCTCCCGCGCTCAGGTTGCGAACAAAGCCCATTTGCCCGGTGGCACAGAAAGCGCAGCCCACTGGGCACCCAACTTGCGTAGAGATACAAACCGTGCGGCGGTCTTCTTCCCGGATCAGCACGGCCTCCACGCTCGCCCCATCTGGGAGGGCAAGGAGGACTTTTTCCGTGCCCTCTTCATCGGATTCCCTGGCAAGCACCTCGAATGGATCCAGAAAAAAGCGCTGGGAGAGCTCTTCCCGCAGGGCGAGGGGAAGGTTGGTCATCGCCGAAAAATCGAGGCACAATTTGCGCCAAACCCAGTCCCAAATTTGCTCCGCCCGGTAAGATGGCTGCCCCCGGGCCGCGAGCTCTTTTGCGAGTTCCTCAGGGGAAAGATCCAAAAGCAAGCGCTTTTCCATCCCTAAATTATCCCCTCCCTTGGCTTTGGGGCAGCGGGGTCGTTAATCTTTGGGCATGCGGAGCTTGCTCATTTTAGGCGGAAAGGTGGTCACATCCCACCGTGTTGGACCAGCCGCTATTTATGTGGAAGGGGAGAGCGTCGCCCGCGTGGGAAAGGGCGGGCTTTTCCCATCGGAAACTTTCAACGCCAAGGGCCTTCTCGTTTTCCCGGGGGTGGTGGACGCCCATGTGCATTTCGCCTTACCTGTGGCGGGCACGCGCTCTGCGGACGATTTTCGAAGCGGATCTTTGGCGGCCGCCGCAGGTGGGGTGACCACCTTCATCGACTTCACCGTGGGCCACCCCGCGATCCCCCTTCCAGAGGCTTTGGAGCGAAGGCTCAAAGAGGCCCGAGTTTCCGCCGTGGACTATAGTTTTCACGTGGAAATGGTGGGATGGGAAAGCCATCGGCTGGAGGAGATCGCGGCGGTGGGGGAACTGGGTGTGCGCTCGTTCAAGTTTTATTTGGCTTATTCAGAATCCGGCCGCCGCACAAGCCTTGGAGTCCTCAGATCCGCCATGGAAGCCATCGCAAAAATAGGGGGCGTGGCCATGGTCCATGCCGAAGCCGATGAACTGGTGGATCCAAAGGGCGGGCCGTTTCCTTGGGCCAGGCCGGCGGTGAGCGAGGAGGTGGCCATCGCGAGCGTGGGGATCCTCGCGCGGGAGACCCGGTGTCCGACGTATATCGCCCACATCTCTTCAGGGCAGGGGCTGGCGGCCCTTTTGGCGGCGCGCCGGGCCAAGGCCCCGCTCATGGGCGAAACTTGCCCCCATTACCTCCTTTTGGACGAACGCGTGTATAGCCGGCCCGACGGACACCTTTTCTCTGTGACCCCACCTCTCCGCACCCCGGTTGACCAGAAAGCTTTATGGCGGGCCCTGGCCCGCCGGGAGCTCCAGGCGGTGGCCACCGATCACTGCCCATTCACCCGCGCTCAAAAGGACCCTTATCGGGAGGAACCGCAGAAACTCCCGTCAGGCCTTCCGGGGGTGGAAACCTTGTTTATCCTCCTTTTCTCCGCCGGGGTGGGCGAGGGCCGGTTGCGCCCCTCTGACCTCGCTTGGCACCTCGCGGAGGGGCCGGCCCGGGCCTTTGGCCTTTGGCCCAAAAAGGGCGGGATCCAACCCGGCTCCGATGCTGACCTGGTTTTCCTGGATCCCAAAGCTACTTGGACGATCCATGCCGAAGATCTCCACATGGCCACCGACTTTTCCCCTTATGAGGGGTTTTCGGTGCGCGGAAAAGTTGTGGGGGTTCTCTCCCGGGGCGAGTGGGTTTATCGGGACGGGGAAATTTTGGCCAAGCCTGGCCGAGGAAAATTCGTAGCTTGGCAGGGATGAGGATCGTCTTCATCCGTGGAGCTGGGGACGTGGGAACTGCGGTGGGGATAGTCCTGCGTAGCCTGGGCTATGGAGTCGTCTATTCAGAGCTTCCGCAGCCGACCACCCTTCGCTGGGCTGTGTCCTTTTCCGAAGCGGTTTACCGGGGGATGTGGGAGGTGGCGGGGGTCAAGGCGAAGCGAACTTCCTCCTGGGAGGAAGCTCGCGCGCTTTTGGAGAAAGATTTCGTCCCAATATTCGCTCCCGAAGGAAGAAGTTTGCAGGAAATAGCTCCAGAGATCCTGATCGATGCCCGCATGGCTAAAAGGAATTTGGGCACCAATATCGACGAGGCGCCACTGGTGATCGGGCTTGGGCCGGGCTTCACCGCCATGGTCGACTGCCACGCGGTGGTGGAAACTTTGGATGGGCCAAATCTGGGCCGCGCCCTTTTGCGAGGAAGCGCGGCCTCCCCCACGCACCGGCCCTGTGAAGTGGAAGGCTTGCACGAGGAAAGGGTTATCCGCGCTCCCTGTGGGGGCCTTTTCTTTCCGCTTCTGACCATCGGCGACCTCGTGGAAAAGGGGAAAACGGTGGCGCGGATAGATGGGAAGGAGCTTCAGGCCCCCATTTCCGGGGTGGTACGGGGCATCCTCCACGAAGGTTTGCCGGTCCGGCCGGGCATGAAGGTCGTGGAAATCGACCCAAGGAAGGATCCCCAAATCCCTTTCGCTTTGGCTTCTCGCTCCCTGCGGATCGCCGAGGGCGTGGTGGAAGCTATTTCCCTCCTGCGTGGGAACGCCAAACCGCTTTGATCTCCCCGAAGAAGAGGGTGTGCAGGTTCCCCTGCCCGTAATACTTGCTTTGCACCTCTGTGGAGATTATCCGCCTTGGGTCCAGATCAACCTGGGCGAGGATCCGGCACTCGTAGATGAGGTCGCAATCGAGGAGGACCGGCACGGAGACCTCACGTCCCCTCTCCCAGCGCAGCCCGAGTTCCTGGAATTTGTCCACCTCACGCCCTGATTTCTCCCCGCAGAATTCCAGCTCCTTTTGCATCTTGCCAAGGGGGACGTTCACCGTGAATTCGCGGGAATGCAAAAGGCAAGAGTGGGTATAGCGGGAGGGGCGGACGAAGACGAGGAGGACCGGGAGATACCAGAGGGTGCCGAGGAGGGCCCAACCGATGGTCATGGCATTCGGCCGGCCGTTTTTGTCCACGGAAACCAAAAAAGCCCCGCCCTCGTGAAGTTGCCTTTGCACTTGGGCAAAGCCTTCCCACGGCTCAATTTTGCGAAAGTCCTGTTCTAAAATATTCATCCGCGCCTCCATGTGGCCCGCTCAAACGGGCTTGGATAGTAACCGGCGAGGATGCCCCCGCCGATGAACTCCCGGAAGATCGAGGTGGCCGGAATTTCCTCCCCCGGATAGGGGGTGAACCAGCGGAGCATCGACAAAAGCCGCTCAGCTTCCAGGCGCAAGCGGGG
>JAGDVW010000023.1:1776-6729 GCA_023255835.1 Candidatus Acetothermia bacterium | reverse complement strand
GGGGAGACGGAGATCGGTCCCAATTGTCAAATCGGCCCCCAGGCCTATCTTTGGAACTCCAAAGTGGCGGAGGGAGTGCAAATTTGGTTCTCCGTTGTGGAGGGAGTGGAGGTCGGCCCGGAGGCCCGGATCGGCCCCTATGCCCATCTGCGCGCGGGCGCAAGAATCGGGGCCCGGGCGCGCATCGGAAATTTCGTGGAAGTGAAGGCCTCCCAAATCGGCGAGGACACGAAGGCCTTGCATCTGGCGTATATCGGCGACGCGGAAGTAGGACCGGGGGCGAACATCGGGGCCGGCGCCATCACCTGCAATTTCCAGCCGGGAAAGACGGAGAAATTCCGTACGGAGATCGGAGCCGGAGCGTTCATCGGGAGCAACGCCTGTCTCATCGCGCCCATCCGCATCGGGGAGGGCGCGGTGGTGGGGGCAGGCTCGGTGATCACCCAAGACGTCCCGCCTTATTCCCTGGCTTTGGAGCGCAGCCCTCAGGTGGTGAAGCCCGATTGGGCCCGCCGCAAGGAGGGAGGATGACCTTGGATAATGTGCGGATCCTTTCGGGGAGCTCCAATCTCCCCTTGGCCCAGGCCATCGCCCGGGAACTTGGGCTTGACCTTTGCGAGGCGGATCTCCCCGATCCGGAGAGCAAGGCCCCGCGCTTCACCCCCGGCCGCTTCCCCGATGGGGAGATCCGGGTGCAGATCGGGCAAACTGTGCGGGGAAAGGATGTTTTCGTGATCCAATCCACTTCCCCTCCGGTGAACGATCATCTCATGGAGCTCCTTCTTCTTGTGGATGCCCTCAGGCGGGCCTCGGCCCGCACGATCTGCGCGGTCATCCCCTATTTCGGCTACGCCCGACAGGACCGAAAGAAGACGGGGAGGGTACCGATCTCCGCCCGGCTCGTGGCCAACCTCCTTGAGGCTGCGGGCGTGGATCGGGTGGTGACCCTCGAGCTCCACGCCGGCCAAATCCAGGGCTTCTTCAACGTCCCCTTGGATCACCTCCGCTCCGACGCCCTCTTCCACCAATACATCACGAAAAATCATCCGGACTGGCTGGAAAACTTGGTCGTGGCTTCCCCTGATCTTGGGGGGCTTTGGCGGGCCCGAAGGCTGGGGAGGCTCCTGCGCTGCCCGTTGGCCGTGGTCGTCACCTATCGCGGCTCAAAAGGGGAAAAGGAGAGGGTTTCCGATGTTCAAGTGATCGGTGAGGTGCGCGGGAAAAAGGTTTTGCTTGTGGACGATATCCTCGCCACCGGGGGGACCTTGGCGGAGGCCGCGGCGGCCGTGGTCCAGGCCGGGGCCACCGAGGTCTACGCTGCCTGCACCCACGGCCTTTTCGTGGGGGACGCCCTGGAGCGCCTTTCCCGCTCGCCCTTGCGCAAGGTTTTGGTCACCGATAGCATCGACCTTCGTGCCGAGGTGCGGCGG
The DNA here is from genome assembly GCA_023255835.1 of Candidatus Acetothermia bacterium. Lineage (GTDB taxonomy): Bacteria > Bipolaricaulota > Bipolaricaulia > Bipolaricaulales > Bipolaricaulaceae > DTER01. The sequence continues at coordinate 5,299 of JAGDVW010000023.1, read as the reverse complement.
CATCCCCTGGTGGAGGTCGTCTCCATCGTTTCCTTCCTGGCGGATGCCATCCGCCGCATCTATCGGAACGAGTCGATCACGGACCTTTTGGCCTACGGACCCTAAGGAGGCAGGATGATCACGGTGAAAGCCACGCGGCGGCCGCTTGCTGTGAAGGCGCGGGCCCTGCGCCGGCGGGGCTTAATCCCCGCCGTCCTTTACGGGGCCCACATCGATCCCATCCATGTGGCCCTGCCCGAGCCCGATGTGCGCCGCCTCTTCTCCCAGATCACCCGCTCCACCATGGTGGAGCTCCAGGTGGACGGCGAGGCCTACCGAGTTTTCGTGAAGGATGTGCAGATCGATCCTATCACCACGAATTTCCTGCATTTGGACTTCTACGTGCCCGAAGCCGGGAGGGCCTTGGAGATCGCCATCCCCGTGAAGGTCGAGGGCGAGGCCCCGGGCGTGAAGGAAGGGGGGATCCTCGAGGTCCTGCACTCCGAGATCCCGGTGGAGGCCCTGCCCGAGAAGATCCCGCCCCACATCGTGGTGGACGTTTCCAAACTGGGGTTGGACGAAGCGATCCTGGTGCGGGATTTGCCCTGGCCGGAGGGCGTGCGGCCCCTTCTTCCGCCGGAGGACGCGGTGGTCGTGGTGGTGCCGGCCAAAGTCGAGGCCGTGGAGGCGGCCCCTGCCGAGGCCGCGCCAGCTGAAGCGGCCCAACCGAGCCCGGCCCAGCCCGAAGCCAAGCCTCCTGAGAAGAGCTCTTGAGGGCGGTCGTCGGCCTGGGAAACCCTGGCCCCTCATACGCTTTCACCCGCCACAACCTCGGCTTTTGGGTCCTCGAGCGGCTTCTGAACGCCAGCCACTGGGAGCTTGCGCGCTTCCCCTGGGGCGAGGTTTACCGGAAGGGCGGAAAATTCCTCCTCCGCCCTTTGACGTTCATGAACCTCTCCGGCGAGGCGGTTTTGGAATTTTCCCGGCGCTTTGGGGTCCCTCCTTCCGCTCTCCTTTTGGTCTACGACGATGTGGATCTCCCTTTGGGCGAGGTGCGGCTCCGGCCCTCCGGCGGCCCCGGCACCCACCGGGGGATGCGCTCCGTTTTGGAAGCGTTGGGAACGGAGGAGGTACCGCGGCTCCGCGTGGGGATCGGCCCCCCTCCCAGTGACTTGGACCTCGCCCAGTTCGTCCTCTCCCCGCCCAAGCCCGAGGAAGTCCCGATCCTCAATGAGGCCTGCGACTTCGCGGCAGAACTGGCCTTGGTTTTCCTGGAAAAAGGCCTTCAGGCCGCGCTCGACCTCTTCTCTCGGAGGAGGCCGGCCCGGCCGGTATAATCGCTGAAGGAGTTTGTTCCCATGTACGAGAAGTTCTCCAAGGAGTCCATGAAGCTTTTGGCCCTGGCCCAGGAGGAGGCCGCGGAGTGGCGCCACCGCTATGTGGGCACGGAGCACCTGCTTCTTGCGGCCCTGCGCCAAGAGGGAAGCCGCATCGGCCGCTTCCTCATCTCCAAAGGCCTCACCTATGATCGGGTGGCCCGGTATGTGGAGCGGCAAAAGGGCCGCGGCCGCATCTACGTTTCGCCCGATGAGCTCGAGCCCACTCAGCGGCTCAAGCGGGTGATGAAACTGGCCTACGAGGAGGCCCGCCGGGATGGCTCGGAGACCATCGAGCCCGAGCACCTCCTTTTTGCCGTCCTGCGGGAGGGCGAGTGCACGGCGGCCGAGATCCTCCGGGCCCACGGGGTGGATCTGCGCACGGTGCGGGAGTATTTCGCGCCCCGCCGGGGGACCCCGAGGGTCCGCACGGCCACGGCCCGCTTGCCGGGCGAGCTTGGGGAGTTCGGCCGCAACCTCGTGGAGGAGGCCGCCGCCGGCCTCCTTGACCCCGTGATCGGAAGGGAACGGGAGCTCGAGCGGGTGATCGAGATCCTCTGCCGCCGCAAAAAGAACAACCCCGTCCTCGTGGGCGAGGCCGGGGTGGGCAAGACCGCCATCGTGGAGGGCTTGGCCCAGCGCATCGCCCGCGGGGAAGTCCCCTCCCTCCTCGCCGACAAGGAGATCATCGAGCTCGATATGGCCGCCATCGTCGCCGGTACCAAGTACCGGGGGGAGTTCGAACAGCGCCTCAAAGCCATCCTCAACCAGGTCATGTCCGCGGGGAACATCATCCTCTTCATCGATGAGCTCCACACCGTGGTGGGCGCGGGCGGAGCGGAAGGGGCCATCGATGCCTCAGCCATCCTGAAGCCCCCGCTTGCCTCCGGGGCCATCCAATGCATCGGCACCTCCACCCCCGATGATTACCGCAAGACCATCGAGAAGGACCCGGCCTTGAAGCGCCGGTTCAAGGTGGTGTACGTGGAGGAGCCCTCGGTGGAGGAGACCTTCAGGATCCTTCAAGGCCTCAGGCCCCGCTACGAGGAGCACCATGGGGTGCGCATCACCGATGAGGCCCTCTGGCAGGCCGCCCGGCTCGCCGACCGCTACATCACCGATCACTTCCTCCCCGACAAGGCCATCGACCTCATCGACGAGACCGCCGCCCGCATCCGTCTCGAGGCCACGGAGCTTCCGCCCGAGGCCAGGGAGCTCCTTGCGGAGATCTCCCGCCTCGAGGAGGAGGAAGAGGCCGCGGTGGCCGAGCAGAACTATGAATTGGCCGCGCGCCTCCGCGATGAGCGCGAGAAACTCGTGGAGGAGCTGAAGAAGTTCGAGGAGGCCCAGACCGAGCCGGTGGTCCCGGTGGTGACCGCCGAGCATGTGGCTCAAACGGTCTCGGCTTGGACGGGGATCCCCGTGCATCACCTGCAGGAAGAGGACACGGCCAGGCTCCTGCGGATGGAGGAGAAGATCCACGAGCGGCTGGTGGGCCAGGAGGAGGCGGTGAAGGCCGTGGCCCGGGCCATTCGCCGGGCCTACGCCGGGATCAAGGATCCCCGCCGGCCCATCGGCTGCTTCCTCTTCCTTGGGCCCACCGGGGTGGGGAAAACTGAACTGGCCCGCACCCTTGCCGAGTTCCTCTTCGGCGACGAGGACGCCCTCATCCGCATCGACATGTCCGAGTACATGGAGCGCTTCTCCGTCTCCCGCCTCATCGGCGCCCCTCCGGGCTACGTGGGCTACGAGGAGGCGGGCGAGCTCACCGAGGCCGTGCGCCGAAGGCCCTACTCCGTGGTCCTCTTCGACGAGATCGAGAAGGCCCACCCCGATGTGTTCAACATCCTCCTCCAAGTCATGGACGACGGGATCCTCACCGACTCCCAGGGCCGCAAGGTCGACTTCCGCAACACCGTGATCATCATGACCTCCAACATCGGGAGCAAGCTCATCACCGACAAAACCTCCATGGGCTTTGCCACCGCCGACATCGAGTCCGAGGAGGCTTACCAAGACATGAAGAGCCGGGTGATGGGCGAGGTCCGCAAGGTCTTCAAGCCCGAGTTCCTCAACCGCCTCGACGATATCATCGTCTTCCACCCCCTCACCAAGGAGCAGGTGAGGGCCATCGCTGAGCTCATGATCAACCGGCTCAAAAAGAGGCT